>NZ_KB902812.1:0-48945 GCF_000379585.1 Bradyrhizobium sp. WSM2793
CTCCCATCTTTCAAAAAACCGCAGGTTGGGGTTTGGCTATCATCAGCCAGAGTATAGCGGCTACGGCAGTGAACGCTGGAATGCCGAAGGCGAACCATAGCCAAAAAATTCGGTGATATTCAGGAGGCAAAGGCGAGCCTTTTGCCGCCGCGATTGAGGCAATGTCCCTAAGGCGCATTTGCATCCAAACAACGGGCAGCCATAGCGCCCCTGTGATGAGATACAGCACGATCGACCAAACGATCCATCCTTCCCAGAAGGAGTAACCGACGTGCAGCACAAGCAGCGAGCCTGTGACGGGCTGTGCAACGACGGCAGTGGCTGTGAAGATAAAATCCGCAATCACAACAATTCGGGCGACGCCCGCGATCACGGAGGGCTTTCCGCCGAGGTGAGCTGCAAGCATGAAGAATGCAATGCCGGATCCCGTGCCAAGCAAGACAGCGGCGCCGACGATATGTAAGTACTTGAGAACGAAGTACAGCATCATCGATCTTCAAGAACAGCTAGCGCTGCGAAATGCAGGACGATAATCGGCCAGATTTTCAGCATCGGCCCTAGAGGGTCGGCCCATAGGCGAGGCACAAGTATGGTCCCGATGATCGCGTAAGTGAAGGAAATCGCGATGGCCGCATAGACGCCGTACCGGCTGGTTGGGCGATAGGCAATCGCGAGTCCAATCACCAGGTCGGATAATGCGCCGGCGACCACCGTGAGCGCCGCACTCGCTCCTTCGACGCCGCCCTCGCCCATGAGACCCATACCGTAGCCCCAGCCCGGCCCGAGCGAGACAAAGGCAGTCGAGATCCAGAATAGAGACAACACAATAAGTATCGCTGGCTTGAGCAAATACATCCGCGCAAACCAGCGTTCCTGCACTGAAGCTGGTTCGGAGGCGAAGAACTCCGGCAGGCCTCTTGGATGCAGCCCAAGCCGCCGCATGTCTTCGAGATCGCCGACCGCGCCCCGCCTGATCTCCCGCTCGGCAGTGCTTCGTACGGGAGGCCGCCAGCCCAACAGCGAAATCATGTCACCGAATTTGTACATCACGCTCGAAGCGAAGTTCGGCAAACGGATCTCGCGCGCCGGAGGCCAACGGTACCAACGGCGGATCAGTGCAATGACTTCATGGAAAGAATGGCGATGCGGGCCGACC
This sequence comes from Bradyrhizobium sp. WSM2793, assembly GCF_000379585.1. Lineage (NCBI taxonomy): Bacteria > Pseudomonadati > Pseudomonadota > Alphaproteobacteria > Hyphomicrobiales > Nitrobacteraceae > Bradyrhizobium > Bradyrhizobium sp. WSM2793. Next base: position 1,157 of record NZ_KB902812.1, read on the forward strand.
AGTTCGACAATTGTCCGTGTCGGCGCACCGGGCTCTAGAAAATGCTGCACTGTTTGCACGACGTCCTCGAGCAGGACGATCTGGAGCTGTCCCGTGTTCGGCATCACCGGCAGAGCCGGCAGGGCCGCCAAGCCTCGCATGAGCGCGCTGGCCCCATAGGCCGCCCGACCGATCACGACAGACGGCCGCAAGATGATCCAGTCGAGGTCACGCCCCATCAGAGCCTTGTCGCCAGATAATTTCGTTTCTGAAAACGCGCTGGGAGTTTGCCGGTCTACCCCGATTGCGGAGAAATGGATGACGCGGCGGATTTTGAGTTGCTCACAGGCGGCAAAAAGATTCGCAATGCCCTGATGATGGACCATTGACGTGGAATCCTTTGGGCTATCTTGGAGTACCCCGGCGCAATTCACTACGGCCTCTACGCCATCGAGGTGGGGCAGCCAATAAGACGGAGACGTCGCCTGGTTAAGGTCGACCGAGATAGCACTCGGACTCCCAAAATCCACGCTTCTACTCATAGAAACAATTGAATGGCCGCGCGAGGATAGGTAAGCCACAATCGCGGATCCCAATAGTCCTGTCCCTCCGATGACAGCAACCTTCATTGATGGTCCTCCGCGTTCGGAGCTAAGCCCTGTTCCGCGATCGCAAACCTCGAACGAATTCCTCCATATAGGGAAGGACTTCAAACAGCAGGACTGCGAATAAGAATGCAGCCACGTAGGTCCAGGGTAATGGCTCTCGCTTCAAGACGAGTTCGTAGCGTGCGGGCTCAGACCCCATCCCCCAGAGGCTAAGGAATTGCGGCCAGTTCAAGATAATCACGATGACCATCGCCATGAGGGGCATCAGTTCAAGAAAACTATGGACCTGCTGTTCGATGGGCGTGATGAGCCGCTTATGGCTAGCGAATGTTGTGTCCCAGAGGGCTGTCAGCTGATGCGCAACAAAGCCCGCGATCATAGTCGCGATAATAAGAGCGTTAATCTCCAAAAAAATCGCCGCCAGCATCGGTATCGCCAGCTCGATCAACATCAATAGATGAAGCAGAGTTTCCTTATAACCGCTCGTTATCTCAATCCGAGAAGCGCGATGGCAAAGGTAATCAGCAAAGCCGGCCAATAGCCAAAGGGGCAGCACAAAGTACAGCAATATGGTTTCGGCTGCTGCGAAATGAGACATTCGGCAAGCGCTCTCCTCTCTACAGGCTGCCTGGAGTGCGGAGGGGTTATGACCTGTCCTCATTTCGCAACTCCTGGTTCGCCAACTGGAAGAATTCTTCCTCCCTGCCTTCGGGTTTGCCGTTCCGCCCATATTTCATAAGTGCGCTTCTCGATTTTCTTTTCGGTCGGTTGGGCCACCACGACCTCCTTCAACTCTGTAGGGATCGTGGGGTTGTCGGCTAATCGCGACCTCTTCAACAGTTCGCGCCAGCGATGGCTGGGCCGTCTGCTGCCGAAGCTCCATATTTTTCACTCGTCGGGGCGAATCCCCCCTCCGCTGATAAGCACGACAAGTCCGCGAGGTTCCTTCGCTGAATGAACGCGGCGGGCGCGGCTTGCGTTCCTCGCTTCTCACTTCCCAGTGCACGGTCAGGGAATGATCTGCAGCGATCCCGTGCTCTTATTTCCTGCCTGTCGCGCTCCGGTCTCGAAACGGCGTAGCGCGCGTTCACTTGCTGGATGAGGTCGAGCCGGGGCGTTGTTCGGAGTCGTGGTGGTGGTCTGATGTCCGACATCGCGTCCATTGTAGAAGACTGCCGCGACGACCGCTATGACGAAGATGGCGCCGACCATCCAGCCACTGCGCTGTTCTGCCGTGACCGAACGATGGTGTGGTCGTTCTGATCCATGCTGTTCTCCCGTGACTGCCTTCGAAAACATGTCGCCGGGAGAGATGTTCCTAACTCGGCTTGCTCGGTCGCGGCACAACATCTACCGATCGAAGACGCATCGGTTGGCCTCCCGGCGGGCGACAGGATAGTCGACGATGCATCGGATGCCTGGCGTCGGCGGGCGACCATGACGCCGACACCAATGCCGCGGCCAGGGACCGGAGCGGTGCCGCGATGGCGATGTCCCGCAGTTGCTGGGGAAATGAGCGCTGTGGCTGCCTTCGCAGGTGCTCCATGCCGCGGGGTTTCCGCTCTCCGGGCGCCGGTTGCTGCCGAGGGGTTACCAACGCTGGGATCATCAGAAAGGCCGGATGCTTCGGTCATTGCGGACGCGTCTTTCAGGTCCATGGGAAACCTCGTGTGGCAGGTTCGAAGCAACCGTTCGCTGCCCGTGCGGTTCCTCGATCGGCTTGCAACAACAGAAGCGCGAAAATAACCCCATGCACAGTAAGCCACAATGGAATCAATGGATTAGCGGCCGATCGCGACGTACTTCTGTTTTTTCGAATCCAGCTTGACGCGTCGGGCAAAATACTCCTAGACAGACATCATCCCGAAACGGTACGTCCTGAATTGCTAGCCGCAACCAGGATTGCTGAACGCGGGCGCCGCCCCGCACCTGTGTGCATTGGAACAGATGAACGGCTGACGGCCAACGTGGCCCCCGACGCATAGCTCGAGAGCGGGTTGGGCAGCAGCACATAGGCCGCCGCGAGCTCGGAGGGCTTTCCGGCGCGCTGCGTCGGCACCTGCTTGCCGAAATTTTTGACGGAGTCCTCCGGCACGGTCGACGGAATGAGGGGGCCAGATCGGCCCGGGAGCGGCTCCGGAGTTTGCGCCGGTGACGGAAGCGACGGCAAGCGTTCCTGACCCGCAGTCAGACCTCTTCGTCCAAGCGCCATATGTCGGCGCTAGGACCGACCGAGCGTGTGCACGATCGGTCGAAGCTCGCCGCTCTCGTCTAGATCGAGCGTCGCAAGCGTGATCGGAAGCTTGAAGCGTCGCGGCCCGGCGCCCCCGGGATTGAGATAAAGTACCTCGTCAACCGTCCTGACGCTCCCCGGTGCGAATGACCGCAAATCACGGCAGCGGTGCCCTCAGGCGCAGGTTTGCTCCCGAGCCCGTTCAGATCATGCAGGATGTAGAAGTCGTACCGGCCGAGGCGCACAGTCTCCGTATCCCGATAGTCCCGCGCCCAATGGCCGGTATCGACATTCCCCCGAATCGCAGTGACAGGCGCAATCGTGCGCAGCCCTTCGAGCACCTGCCCGGCACCGATATCGCGGGCATGAATGATATGCGCGACTCCGTTAAGGCAAGGCGCCACTTCTGGCCGTAGGAGCCCGTGCGTGTCCGAGATCACCCCAATTCTGATCACAGCGCTCTCATGACGTCCCGCCGCGTTCCCGCGCTTAGGAACCACGGCAGCTTGCTCGCAGTTGGCGTCGTAGCGAATGCGCCCAGCTTGACCGGAACACCGAAGCGAGGCAACGCCGCGATGATCGACAAAAGCTGATGGCAAGGTGATCGAACGCGGAGGACGATATATGTTCGAAGACCTTCGCGCGATCGCCCAGCCCGGAGCGATGATTGCCATAGTCCTTGTCTTGCTGCTGATGGCCGTGGCTGACGGGGCAATCTTCATCGCAGCCAGGGGCTGGCCCTTCTGACTTGTGAGACCAGCCGCCTCGCTGCAATAGGAACCTTCATAGGATTGACCGGTTCGCCCTGCAACAGGAGAGCACGGCGAACATCGATGCCCGTCCGGATACGAACGGCTCTGGTGCCATTTACGACGTTGCCGCTGGCCGCATGTGCCGGCCGCCAGTCCGTGCTCGATCCGCAGGGACTTCAATCTGACGAGATCCTCCACACCCTCTTCATCTTCCTGATCGTGGCGGCCGTCGTCTGGATCGCCGTGGTGATCGTGCTTTGCGTGAGCATGCTGCGCCGGAAGCGCGGGGCTGACCAACCCCTCGCACTGGACGCGCCCTTTGAGCAAACGACCGGCCGCGTCGTCTTTGCCTTGGGGCTCGCAACCCTCGTCATCGTGCTCGGGCTCTCGATCGTCAGCTATGCCGGTCAGCGCACCGTCTTCGCCAAGGACGAGCACGCTCTCACCCTCAAGATTATAGGCCATCAATGGTGGTGGGAAGTCCGATACGAGGACGACAGCCCCGACAAGAGCTTCGTCACCGCGAACGAGGTCCGCATTCCGACCGGGCAACCGGTGAAGGTCGAGCTTGAATCCGCCGATGTGATCCACAGCTTCTGGGTCCCGAGCCTGACCGGAAAGATGGATCTGATCACCGGGCAGAAGAACGAGCTTCAATTCACGGCGAAAAATGCCGGCGTCTATCGCGGCCAATGCGCCGAATTTTGCGGCCTTCAGCACGCGCACATGGCCTTCGCCGTGCTCGCGCTATCGCCGGACGAATTCGGCCGCTGGCGCGATCACGAAAACCAGAGCGCAAGCAGCCCGACCGACCCGCTCGGCAAGCAGGGCGAGCAGCTGTTCCGCGGAAGAGGCTGTGCGCTCTGCCATACCGTCCGCGGGACGCTTGCCGGCGGGCAGCTCGGCCCCGACCTCACTCACGTCGGAAACCGAACAACGCTTGCAGCCGGAACGCTGCCGATGTCATCGGCAACCCTCGCCGCCTGGATCGCCGATCCCCAGCACATCAAACCCGGCAACATGATGCCGAGGATGCCGCTGCAATCGGATGAGCTCATCGCGATCCTTCACTATCTGGAGCAGCTCAAGTGAGCATGGTGGCCGAGCAACGCGAGCTGCGCGATGACGCTCTGAATGGTCTCCAGCTTTCGACCCGGCTCGAGGGCATCTGGCGCACACCTTCCGGCTTTTTCGGCGCACTGATGTCGGTGGACCACAAGGTCGTGGGGCGCCGCTACATCGTCACGGCATTCGCGTTCCTGCTGCTCGGAGGACTTCTCGCGGTGCTCATGCGCGTTCAGCTCGCCCGACCCGAGAACACGTTCCTGTCGGCGGACAAGTACAACCAGATCTTCACGATGCACGGCTCGACGATGATGTTCCTGTTCGCCGTGCCTATCATGGAGGCCTTCGCCGTCTATCTCGTCCCGCTGATGGTCGGAACGCGAAACCTTGCTTTCCCGCGCCTGAATGCCTTCAGCTACTGGATGTTCCTGTTCGGAGGCTGCTTCCTCTGGATCTCCTTTGCGGTGAACGTCGGCCCTGATGTCGGCTGGTTTGCCTATGTTCCGCTGGCATCGCTGCAGTACACGCCGACGAAGCGCCCAGATGTCTGGGCGCAGATGATCACCTTCACCGAGGTCGCCGCGCTCGCGGTTTCCGTCGAGATCGTCGTGACCGTGTTCAAGCAGCGTGCGCCCGGCATGACGCTCGACCGTATCCCCCTCTTCGTCTGGGCGATACTGGTTACGGCGCTCCTCGTAATGTTCGCGATGCCGTCAATCATGGTCGCATCGACGTCGCTGATCCTGGACCGCCTCGTCAACACGCGCTTTTACGATTCGTCTTCGGGCGGGCATCCCCTGCTCTGGCAGCATCTGTTCTGGTTCTTCGGCCACCCCGAGGTCTACATCATCTTCATTCCCGGTACGGGCATGGTCTCGGCGATCCTCGCCACATTCGCGCGCCGGCCGGTGGTGGGCTACCCGGTCATCATCCTTTCGCTGATCGCGACGGGCTTTTTGTCGTTCGGCCTGTGGGTCCACCACATGTTCGTAACCGGTCTGCCCCAACTCGGCGCCGGCCTGTTCACGGCGTCCAGCATGCTGATCGCGGTGCCAAGCGGTCTACAGATATTTTGTTGGCTGGCAACGCTCTGGGATGGCCGCCCGGTCTACCGCACCCCGCTCCTGTTCGTGATCGGCTTTATCGTCATTTTCGTGCTTGGCGGACTGTCCGGCGTGATGGTCGCGTCGGTCCCAATCGACACCCAGGTACATGACACCTATTTCGTCGTCGCCCACTTCCATTACGTCCTGATCGGCGGCGCCGTATTCCCGCTCATTGGCGCGGTCTACTATTGGTTTCCCAAGATCACCGGCCGGATGCTGAGCGAGTGGCTCGGCCGCTGGAACTTCTGGCTCGCCTTTGTCGGCTTCAATGTCGCGTTCTTCCCGATGCACATTCTCGGGTTGATCGGGATGCCGCGCCGCGTCTACACCTACACCGCCGACATGGATTGGGCGCACCTCAACCTGCTGTCCAGCGGCGGAGCCGCTATTTTTGCGCTCAGCTTTGCGCTGCTGCTCGTCAATGTGATCCTCAGTCTGCGCAGCGGCACGCTGGCGGGCGATAATCCCTGGGATGCCTCCACCCTGGAGTGGGCGACGTCCTCACCGCCGCCGCCGCAGAATTTCGACCGCATTCCCGTGGTCAAGCACCGCGATCCGCTCTGGCTCGACAACGCGAGCCTGGCTGTCGTTGCCGGCCTCAGCGTCGAGCGGCGAGAGGTGCTCCTGACATCGCTGGCCGAAGCGGAGCCGCAGATCCGGGAGGCGTCTCCCGAGCCGAGCATCTGGCCGCTCCTGACGGCCATCGCGACAACGGTGTTCTTCATCGGCTCGATCTTTACGCCTTGGGCAGTGCTGTGGGGCACGCCGCCGGTGGCTGTCGCCTTGATCGGCTGGTTCTGGCCGGCCGGCAGCAAGGAGGACGAAGAGTGAGACAAACAATCGTCTGCAATGTCGCCGAGCTGCCTACCTATGGCTACGGTCCGCGCAGCGGCCCCTGGTGGGGCGCCATCGGCTTCATGGCGCTGGAGGGGATGGGATTTGCCATCGCGATCGGCGCCTACCTCTATCTCTATGCCGTCAATCCGAACTGGCCGATTGGCGCAGCGCCTCCCGATCTTTGGCCCGGCACGGCCGAGACCATCATCTATCTCCTGAGCATCATTCCGAACGAGATGACCAATCGCGTCGCTCATCGGCAGGACCTTGCGAAAGTACGCCCAGGCCTCATCGTGATGGCGCTGATCGGAATTGCCCTGCTCGTCCTGCGCGGCTTCGAATTCGCTCATCTCAACACGCGCTGGGACAACTCGGCCTACGGATCGATCGTCTGGTTGATCCTGGGACTGCACACGACCCACCTTGCCACCGACGTCGGCGACACGATCGTGCTGGCAGTGCTGATGTTCACCCGGCACGCCAAGCCGCGCCGGTTCAGCGACGTCACCGATAACGTGTTCTACTGGAATTTTGTCGTGCTGGCCTGGCTGCCACTCTACGTCCTGCTCGACTGGGTGCCGCGCCTATGACCGCCGCCGAAAGACATACCAGACTGCTTTATTGGTCCGGTGTCGCCCTGGGGCCGCTAGCCTGGGGCATCAACCTGCAAGGCGTCTATGCGCTCGCCCATTTCTCGTGCGAGACGACGAAGCTTACCGGCACGATCATGAGCACGGTCCTGGTCGTTGTCGCCCTCGCGGGCACAGTGATATCGGCACGCGCGGTCCGGCGCGGCGCGGGGGCTCAGTGGACCGATGCCCAAGGCGGCGGCCCCCGGACGTTCATGGCGTGGCTCGGCGTCGGCTCCGGCGTGCTGTTTGCGCTGGTGATCCTAAACCAGCTTGCGGCATCGCTCATGATCAGCCCATGCCTGCGCTGAGCCTGTTGGCGTTCCTGCTTGGCCTCATGGCAACGCCTGCAATGGCGCACGGCATCGCGGACGTCGACACGGGCTCGCTCTGGAGCTCCGATCCCTGGCTACTGGCGCCGCTTTATGTCGTCGGCATCGGCTTCTATGTCGGCACGCAGCGGCTGTGGCGCCATGCCGGCGGCGGCCGCGGTGTCAGCTTCCGTCAGGTCGGCGCATTCTGGACTGGATGGCTGGTGGTCGCGCTCACGCTGACATCGCCGCTGCATTGGCTCGGGGAGCGCCTGTTCACGGCGCACATGATTGAGCACGAGCTGCTCATGGTGGTCGGCGCGCCGCTGATAGCCTACGCCCGGATCAACGGGCCGATAATGTGGAGCCTGCCCGCCTCGCTGCGTCCCGCTGCGGGCCGTCTCTTGTGTTGGTCGACTCTGGCGCGGCCATGGGCCGTCATCAGCCATCCTGTCAGCGCGACCGCCCTGCATGGTTTGGCGCTCTGGGCTTGGCACGCGCCGCCTCTCTATGCGTGGGCACTCGAAAACACCGCCATCCACCGCCTCCAGCACATCAGCTTCTTCGCGACCGCGCTGTTGTTCTGGTGGGTGCTTTTCCATGGCCGCGGCGTCGGACGCAGCCTGCGGCTGCGGGACGGGATCGCGATCGCTTGCCTGTTCGTCACCGTCCTGCATTCCGGCGTGCTCGGAGCACTGCTGACGCTGTCGACACGCATTTGGGTTCCGGGACAAGGCGCACTCGCCAGCGAATTCGGTTTGTCTCCCCTGGAAGATCAGCAGCTCGCGGGCATTTTGATGTGGGTGCCCATGGGTATGCTCTACACCGGCGCAGCGCTGTTCTTCGCCTATCGTTGGCTCATCACGATTCCTGCGCACTGCCACATTCCAGCGGCTCGGCATGCCGGCTGAATGACCTTAGACTCACGGCGAACATAGGAACCGCAGCTGTAATGCAACGTTCGCCAGCTGACTCTCGACCATCCCGTGGAGGCCATATGGGCATACGAACCGTCCGAGCGACTGTTATCATCGCGGCCGCTCTTGCGATGCTGCAAGGCGCGACAGCGCAAGATCAGCCGCGCCCGGGAATGTCATGTCCGGTCGACCATGATCAGCTGGCGGACATCCTGAAGAAAAGCGTCAAGCCCAGCGGCGGCCCCAGCAATGGCGGCCTCGACAACAACGAGTGGGCTGCCGTGGTGAACCGGCAGGGAGTGGTTTGCGCCGTCGCCTACAGCGGCAGCAAGGTCGACGACCAATGGCTCGGCAGCCGCGCCATCGCCGCCGAGAAGGCCAACACGGCAAATGCGTTCAGCCTGAAAAACAAGGCGATGGCCACTGCCAATCTCTACGCGGGCGCCCAACCCGGCGGCTTCCTGTTCGGCGCGGCGCTCAGCAATCCGCCGTCTCCGGAAGTTATCTATGCGGGCACGCCAGAGGAGTTCAGCACGGCAAAAGATCCGATGGTCGGCAAGCCCGTTGGCGGCGTAATCGTGTTCGGCGGCGGGCTCGCACTCTATGACGGCAACGGCATTGCCGGCGCGCTCGGCGTCAGCGGCGACAGCTCTTGTGCGGATCACAATGTCGCCTGGCGCGTGCGACACTTCCTCGGCCTCGATCACGTGCCGGCCGGCGTCAGCCCCAACATGAAGGACGCGATCATCTACGACATCGGGCCTGACGGCAAAAGCCCGTCGGGCTTCGGTCATCCCAAGTGCAACGGCAAGGAAGACCAGATCGCCGTCGATCTCGGTGCCGGCGTCTCGGGAAATGTCGTGAGATAGCGACACTCCGCAGAGCTTAGGAACCAAGCGGAAGCCAAACGTTTGTACGTTCGCAAACCGGCCTGGGCAAGGCCTCGTCGATGCCGTGGAGATCTTCACTTATGTTAGGTTTCGGCCTCAGGCGATTGCTGTGGGGAGTACTGAGTACGCTCTGCGCAGGCCTCGCATTGTTATCGCCTAGCTTTGCCCAGACCGATCTGGCCAGTCGCATGAAGGATCCCGATCAGTGGCCGATGGCTGCGCGCGACTACGCCAACACCCGTTACAGCGAGCTCGATCAGATCAACGCAGGCAATGCCTCACGCCTGCAGCTCGCTTGGACGTTCTCGATCGGAGCGGATCGCGGTCAGGAGGCCGCCCCCCTTGTGGTCGACGGGACCATGTATGTGGTCGGCCCCTATGCCGGCCCCTACCCGAACCGTGTGTTCGCGCTGGACGCAACAACGGGCGAGTTGAAATGGTCTTATGCGCCGAAGCCGGAGCCTGCTGCGGCGGGCGTTGCCTGTTGCGACGTCGTGAATCGCGGGCTTGCCTTCGACAACGGCAAGATCTTCCTCAATACGCTCGACAATCATTCCGTCGCACTCGATGCCAAAACGGGGAAGGAGCTTTGGCACACGAAGCTCGGCGAGATCAACAAGGGCGAGACCATCACGATGGCGCCCGTCATCGTCAAGGGCAAGGTTCTCATCGGCAACAGCGGCGGAGAGATGGGCGTGCGCGGCTGGGTTACCGCGCTCGACGAGAACACCGGAGCCATCGCCTGGCGCGCCTACGCCACGGGTCCCGACAAGGACGTCTTGATCGGCGACGACTTCAAGCCGTTCTACGACAACCTCAAGGGCAAGGATCTCGGCGTCAATAGCTGGCCTGCCGACCGCTGGCAGGTGGGCGGCGGCACCATGTGGGGATGGATCTCCTACGATCCCGACCTCAACCTGATCTACTACGGCACCGCAAATCCCAGTCCATGGAATGCGAACCAGCGTAGCGGCGACAATCTCTGGAGCACGACCATTTTCGCGCGCGATCCCGACAATGGCCATGCCAAATGGGCGTATCAGGTCAACCCGCACGATCTGTTCGATCATGACGAGATCAACGAGAACGTATTGGTCGACCTCGAGCTGAATGGTCAGCCGCGCAAGGTGCTGATTCATCCTGGCCGCAACGGCTACATGTACGTCATGGACCGCGCCACCGGCGAAGTGATCTCGGCGGACGCCTATGAATTCGTGAACGCCTACAAGGGCGTTGACTTCAAGACCGGCAAGATCATCCCGAATGAGGAGAAGACTCCCCTGGCCGGCAAGACGGTCGAGAACATCTGCCCGAGCGCGCCGGGCGCCAAGGATTGGCAGCCGTCAGCGTGGTCACCGCGCACCAAGCTTCTGTACGTTCCACATCAGCATCTCTGCATGAACTTCAAGGCGTCGCAGGTCGGTTATATCGCCGGCACGCCCTATGTCGGTGCCGATGTCGACATGTATGCCGGCCCGGGCGGCCATCGCGGCGAGTTCATGGCGTGGGATCCGGTCGCGCGCAAGAAGGTCTGGGAAATTCACGAAAAGCTGCCGGTCTGGAGTGGCGCGCTGGTGACTGCAGGCGACGTCGCCTTCTACGGAACGATGGACCGCCTGTTTAAGGCAGTGGACGCCAAAAAGGGCAACGTGCTCTGGCAGTTCCGCGCAGGCTCCGGGTTCGTCGGTCAACCAATCTCCTATCGCGGCTCGGATGGGCAGCAATACATCGCAATCCTCTCAGGTGTCGGCGGCTGGCCCGGCGTGGTGGCGAATGTAGAGGTCGATCAGCGCGTACGCAATGGTGCGCTCGGTTTCACCGGTGCGATGCAGGATCTTCCGTTCTACACCACGGGCGGCAGCGAGCTCCTGGTGTTCAAGCTCGGCGGCGCCAGTGGTCAGGACAACAGCCATGCACCTCCGCAGTGATTGCGCCGCCCTTACTCTTGCACTTGCGCTTGCCGGCCTGACCGGAATCGCGTTCCCCGCATTCGCCGCGCCGAATGGCACGCTTCGTGTCTGCGCCGATCCAAACAATCTGCCATTTTCCAACAACACGGAAGCCGGCTTCGAGAACAAGCTTGCCTCCATGGTGGCCGAGGCGCTGGGACGCTCGGTGTCCTTCACCTGGTGGGCACAGCGTCGGGGCTTCATCCGCAACACGCTCAAGACGGAAAAATGCGACGTCGTGATAGGGGTGCCTTCCGGCTACGAGCTCGTGGAGACCACAAAACCCTATTATCGCTCCACCTACGTCTTCGTCAGCCGCCAGGACGCGCATCTCGATCTGTCTTCGCTGCTCGACCCGCGCCTGCATCGTCTGGTGATCGGCGTTCATCTCGTAGGCGATGAGGGCAACAATCCACCGCCGGCGCAGGCGCTCGGCGAGCTGGGCATCGTCGACAATGTTCGCGGCTATTCGATCTATGGAGATTATCGTCAGGCCAATCCGCCTGCACGCCTGATCGAGGCGGTCGCGCGCGGCGAGATCGACGTCGCCGCGGCCTGGGGTCCGCTCGCCGGATACTTTTCCGGGCACTCCAGGGTGCCGCTGACGGTTACGCCGATCCAGGACGGCGAGCGTTTTGCGCCTCAGCAGTTTGAGTTCGCCATCTCGATGGGGGTACGCAAAGGAGACCGCGCGCTCCGCGATCAACTGAATGCTTACATCGACGAGCATCGGTCCGAGATTGCCGCACTGTTACGGAGCTACGGCGTGCCTATGGTCGACGTGCCGGTCGCAGCCTCCGGAGGACGTCAATGATGTCTGCGCCGCGCACGAGCGCCCTGTCCCTCCTGCTTGCGGCCGTCCTGAACGGCCCAGCTCTCGCCCAGCAAACCCTGCCACAATCTCAGGAGGCGCAGACGCCGATGTTGGCGCCGCGCCCGAATTTCGGCGGCAGCGTCGGCAATGGCCGACCGGGCGTGTTCATGCAGGTGCCCGTGACCACTCTTTTGCCGGGTGCGCAGCCGGATCCGCCTATGATCAAGAACCCGGTGCAGGGTGACCCCAATGCCGAGCAACGCGGGATGACCTATTTCGTCAATTTCAATTGCGTCGGCTGCCACGCGCCGAATGGCGGCGGCGGCATGGGCCCGGCTCTGAGCAACAACCTCTTCACCTACGGCTCGCAGCCCGAGAACATCTACCTGTCGATCTATCAGGGGCGCCCCAATGGCATGCCGGCCTGGGGCGGGGTGCTGCCGGACAGCGTGATCTGGGATCTCGTCACCTATATCGGCAAGATCAGCAACGAGCCCAGCCGGCAATGGGGTCGGACCTTCTCGGCCAATCCGCTGTCGCCTGAGGTCGAGCAAGTCCCGAGCGAGCAAGTCTCGACGACCGATCCGTGGTCCGCCACGAAGACCTTCAATTTCGGCCAAAAACCCTGATTAGAAAAGGGAGCAGCCGATGGTGAGTCCGACGACTCGATTACTCATCGCTTCGCTGCTGGCCGTGACCGCTGCGGCCTGCGAGGCAGGCAGGGCCACCGGCCCCGACAATTTCATGGGCGATGCGCGCCGTGGCACCGAGCTCGTCAAACAATATCACTGCGGCAGCTGCCACGACATTCCCGGCATCGCAGGTGCCGACGGCAATGTCGGCCCGCCGCTGCAGCGGATCGGCACGCGGAGCTACATCGCCAGCTATATCCAGAATTCGCCGGACAACATGGCCGACTGGATCGAAGATCCGCAGCGGGCGTTGCCGGGCAACGCCATGCCCAGAATGGGCATCCCGCAGAAGGACGCACGCGACATTGCCGCGTTTCTCTATACGCTGAAGTAAACCACATGAATTCCATCCACCGTTCGGCAAGATTGCTTCGCGACGCCGATACTGGCCACCACCGTTGTGATTGTGGCGATCATCGGATTGGCACTCATCGGCGGCGGCGCTTGGCTCGCGACGCTTGGCGGCTCCGTCTACTATCTCGTTGCCGGCATCACGCTCCTCCTCACGAGCTGGCTGCTCGCGCGCAGGGGCGCTCTGGGTCTATGCCGCGCTGCTGCTCGGCACCTTGGCGTGGGCGGTCTGGAAGCCGGGCTGGATTTCTGGTCGCTCGCGCTCGCGGCGACGTGCTTGCACCATTGGGCGTCTGGCTGCTGTTGCCGTTCATCGCGGGCCGCCTGATACCGCAGATGCGGACCGCGCAATGGGCGCTCGGCCTGGTGCTGATCGTGGCCGCTGGCGTGCTCGCTTTCTCCCTGGCGCGCGATCGTCACGACCTTGCCGACACCATCGCGGACGCCGGCGCCATTGCCTCCTCCGAAGCAGCCCCGCCCACCGCCGGCGAGGACCGGACGGGTTATGGCGGCAGCGGTTTCAGCGCGCGCTATTCCGCGCTCGCCAGATAACTATAGCCAATGTAAAGCATCTCAAGCCTCGCCTGGGAGTTCCGCAAAGGCGATCACAAGGGTCCTGATGATCCCGACGAGATCACCAACGAGGCAACGCCGCTCAAGATCGGTGATCTGCTCTACACCTGCTCGCCGCACCAGATCGTGTTCGAGCTCGATGCGGCGACCGGCCAGTTGCGCTGGAAGTTCGATCCACAGGTCCAGCACAACAAGGCCTTCCAGCACATGACCTGCCGCGGCGTGTCCTATCACGCCACGAAGCCGGGCGCCGTGACGGCCGACGGCGCGACGGCGCCAGGCGATTGTCCGGAGCGCATCTTCGTGCCGACCGATGACGGCCGGATCTTTGCGCTGGATGCCCAAAGTGGCTCGCCTTGTGCCAGCTTCGGCGATCATGGGCAGATCGACCTCAAGGAAGGTAGCGAGGTCCAGACGTTCGGCTTCTACGAGGGTACCTCGCCGCCCGTCGTGACCGACAAGGTACTGATCGTCGGTGGTGCCGTCATCGATAATTATTCCGACAAGGTCCCGTCAGGCGTGATCCGCAGCTTCGACATCTATTCGGGGCGGCTGATCTGGGCCTTCGACGCCAGCAACCCGATCCGAACGGTGAGCTCGCCGTGAAATGGTGTGACGCCGACGGCATCTCGGCGGTCGATGAAAATCTCGGGCTCGTCTATGTCCCGCCCGGCTCGAGCTCTCCAGATATCTGGGGCGGTGGCCGTTCGCCTGACAAGGAGCACTACGATTCAGCGCTGATCGCACTCGACATCACGACCGGGAAGCTGCGCTGGTCATTCCAGAACGTGCATCACGATGTCTGGGACATGGACATGCCCTCGCAGCCGAGCCGGGTCGATCTCCGTTCGAATGGGCGGCACCACGCCCGCGATCTTTATCCCGGCAAAAGCCGGCGACGGGCGGCCAATCGACGCCGATGACGTATGAGGCAGGCGGCAAGCAATATGTCGTGACGGTCGATGGCGGGCACGGCTCGTTCGGCACCAAGCTCGGCGCCTACGTGCGGGCCTACGCGCTGCCATGATGCCCGTCGGTACGATGCGTGGATGCTCGGCGACGTCTTATCCCGCTCTGCCGGCGCGGACGAGCAACTGCCAAGGCTACGATGGCCGCACACGCTGCTATTCCAAGCACAGCTAGCCCTGCGCTGATGACCCCAGCCGGCGGAAGCTGCTTCCGCGCCAGCCAACCCATCGACCGACGTGCCCGGCGGAGACGCCTCGATCATGCTTCCCTCGCTAATCGGAGCCCGGCGCGCGCGCGACAAGAGAAACCGGAACGCGCCTCCGAGCAAATCCTCGGTCAGCTTCGGCGCCACGGCGTAGGCCATCTGACCGGCACGGGCCGGCCACCCGACGGCCATTTCATCGCGCGGCGCGCGAACCAGGCTCAAAAAGGTCTGGGCAACGTCTTCGGACTGGTATAACAATGGGCCCGGATCGAGCCTCTTCCCGGACATGTTGGCGCCGTGGACGAATCCCGGCGTATCCACCATCGCCGGGAACACACCGCAGACATGGATGTGAGGATGTGCCCCGAGCTCCTGCCGCAGGCTTGCCGTGAATCCCCGCAGGCCGAACTTGCTTGCTGTATAGGCCGCAGCGAACGGTGTCGGCGCCCATCCTCCAAGCGAGATATTGTTGATCAGGACGCCTCGCTTCTGGCGCAGGAAGATCGGAAGGACTGCGAAGGCGCCGTGCATCGCTCCCAGCAGATTGACCTCAACAGTCCGGCGATGAAGTGCAAGATCGGCGTCCTGGTAGGCGCCGAACACACCCGTGCCGGCATTGTTGATCCAGACGTCGATCCCGCCGAAGGCGTCCTCCGCCTGCCTGGCCAGTCGCTGCACCGCCTCGGCATCGCTGACGTCGGTCGGGACTTCCAGGGCGCGGCCTCCCAGCGCCTCGCACTCCGCCGCTAGGCCACTCAGGACCTCGCCGCGCCGCGCGGCGAGCGCAACGCTCGCCCCTTCCCGCGCAAATGCCAGCGCCGCAGCCCGGCCTATTCCGCTGGATGCCCCCGTAATGACCACGCGCGTGCCTGCCATTGACCGGGTTGGCGATCGCGAAGTGCTCCTAGGAAGCAGCCATCGCAGTGACCGGCGGAGACGCTGTGCGCCGCCGGTTTCGAACCAGTCGCCGTGGGCAAAAATGACCCGCTCGGGCGCAAGGCCCACGAGCCGCTCTGCCGCGGCTTGGACGGAACGGCCGCCCAGGCGCAACAACATCCGCAAATAGATCGGTGCAATCCCGTCCGGCTTGGCGATGCCAAGCAGGCTTGCGGCGGCCTGATTCGAGCGAGGAAGATGATGAGGATCAAGATTTTGCACGAGATCCGTCAGGACCAATGTGCGGCTCCGTTTGTCGAATATCTCCACCTCGGAAAATATCGGGGCCTGCAACGAGACGGTCTCAAGCTCGACCGCCCACTCTTCAGGGGTGGTTTCGCCGAGCTCGCGATCAATGCGAAGGCCGGCCTCGCGTGCCTGCTTCCGCGCCGAAATTCCGCGCGCCGCGAAGGTCCGTGCTTGCGGCAACTCTCTCTGCCAAGCAGGCAAAAACGTCCAATGCGCAACGTTCGGCGCCATCAAATATTCGATCGAACCCAGACGTTCCAGCTCATCGCGCAGAGCTCGCGAATATCGCACCGGCGAGTGCAGGATAAGGTCGCCGTTCGACAACCGGATGACCGTCATGCGAACAGGCAGGCGCAAGCCCGCTGCACTGATGGGTGCATCGTCGGCGATCCAGATGTCGTCCGTAGCCCTCGTCAGGGTAGCAGTCAGTGGGGCGGCATCAACTTCGTGCATGAGCGTCTTCCGGTGGAGACCTTGCTCAAATCCCCGGGTAGGACGCTCGTTCCTCTCACCTATACCTCCGCGCGACGGAGGCTTCGGACAAAGCCCTGGAACCGGCCTGCCTGAGGTCGTCAAAAGACGTCTGTCCTCTTGTCGCCGCTTCCAGAAGCTTCGAGGCCACGTGAGTCCGGGCACCAATCTCGCGACAGAAGATGGTTTTGCAAACTTCCTCGAGCACGGCGCGCAAAAGCGCCGTCGGATCGGTGTCGAACATCCGCCTCCAGCTGAAGACCTAAGACTAAGGCAACGGGGACGGCGGGAGATTCAACATTGTTAAAGATCGAGCGACCCGTAGATAAATTTTCGCGCGGTTTGCAGCGGCCTCCTAGTGTGATCTCCTTTCCGTGGGAACATTGAAGATCGTCGAAGGTCGACTTGTATCCGCCGATGCATACGCATGGATCTATAGACAGTATCACAGGTTATTGCCTGCCCTTTTCCATTTGAGTCAGAGTTGGTGGAGGCGCGGGCGATCGGAAGACCAATGCAGACTGGATTTGCTTTTTCCAGGCTCGCCGATCACCTGGCGAGTCTCGGTGACGTGACCGCCGACGATCTCGATCTGCTGGCAGAGATGCCGAGCACGATCGCGCACCTCAATTCACATCAGGCGATCCTGCGCCACGGCGACGACAGCCATCAATGCTGCGTGCTGCTCCAGGGTTATCTGTCCTGGCAGGATGCCCAGCGAGCAAACGGGCAGATCACATCGATCTCTGTGCCCGGCGACATCGCTGACCTCCAGACACTCTACCGGCCCCGCGTCAACGGCAACCTCATTGCGCTCGGCCCCGCCGTTGTCGCGCTCGTGCCACATCGCTTCTTCCGCGAGCTATCAGCTCGCTCGCCTGCATTGTCGCGTACCCTGCTGCTAATGCTGCTTCGTGACCACGCCATACAGCGCAACTGGACCATCAACCTCGGCAGCCGGGATGCGTTGACACGAGTGGCCCACCTGCTCTGCGAGATCACCACGCGACTGCAAAATGTCGGGCTCGCCAAGGATTTGCGGTTGTCTTCGCCCTTCACCCAATCCGACCTCGCCGCCGCCTGCAGCATCTCTCCCGTCCACGCCAACCGCACCATCCAGGCGCTACGGCAGGGCAACCTGTTGCAATGGCAGGGCAAGACTCTGGTGATCTCGGACTGGCCCGGGCTGGTTCGGCTGGCGGGCTTCGAGCCCAACTATCTTGGCGTCCGGCCGCGCGATCAAAGCGCGCGGCCAGCCCAACTGGAATCGGATAAAGCGGCCGTCGTGCCGGCCTAACGGTATTTATGCGACCCTTTGCTTGCAATTCGCACGCGCCCGCAATGCTTCGGCCACCTCAGAGATGACAGCGCCCCAGTCGCCAGCCGCCTTTTGACGAAACAACCGCAAGCTCGGATACCAAAGTGAGCGGCACCCTGAGGATGGCCACCGCCAGTCACAGTCGGCGTGCAGCAGCACCCAGGCCTCGCATCCGAGTGCGCCCGCGAGATGTGCGACCATGGTATCCACGCAAATGGCCAGATCGAGCTGGCAAAGAAGATGGCCGAGGGTCGGGATGTCCGGCGTACTGATGTCGCACGCGCCGATCCGGATGAGATCTTCAGCCGGCGCATCCCTCTGAAGCGAGTGAAGCGCTACGCTAGGGACAGCGAGATGTCGCAGCATTGCGGGCGGAATCGCCCGTCGCTTGTCCCATTGGCCAACTTCCCAGACCAGGCCGACGGCAAAAACTTCGCCGTCGACTGAAACCGGCGTGCTCCTCGCTGGCAGAGTCAAATATGGCGCGGGCATCGCGACTTGCTCTCGCCCTACCTTGAGAGCGTGCGGTACCTCCATAATCTCTATATCCACCTCGAAATCTGTTTCGGGCGTCCCCTCTTGGAGCACAAGTGCGCGATCGACGCCTGTCGCGCGCTCCACCAGCGGTAAGAGTCCGGCCTGACACCAGACCGTGACGCTGCGCGCCAAGTCGCGGAGAGGCTGCATGAAGCGCAGAAATTGGAGGGTGTCGCCGAGCCCGTGGTAGCAGCGCACCAGCACGTGCCTGTCCGTGAGCGGCTCTCCACGCCAGATCCGCTGGAGATGACGCGGGCCAGTGTGCTTTGGCGGATATGCCAGCACTGCCAGATCGCGGTCGTTGATGGCCCAGGCGCGCGCGAAATCGCCCGCGCGCATCGCCTCCACCCAATCGTTCGCCATCGCCGGCGATCCGGCTAGCGGCGGACGAATTTGTGGAAACGGCTCAGCTTGCCGTCCCTGGTCCGGTCCTGGTGCAGCAAGGCAATATCAGCCTGATCGAATTTATCGAAGAGTTCGTCCCAGCCGATACGGTCGAGGCCCTCATCCGGCGGATCGAAATCGATACGCAGGATGCCGGCATGCCCGTCCTCCTCGGTTGCCTTGACCGTCGCCGGCTGGCCACCGCGCTCATCCACCCATTTGCGCATCGCAGCGTGGTCGGTGGTCTGCTGGGCTTCGCTGCTCTGGGTTTTGGACGTCATGCGGCACCTCGCCTGTTGGTAGGTCCGGCAATGTCACGGCATCGCATCGAACCATCTGCCGTGAAACGCGGGTCGGCAAGATTTGTTCTTTACGGCGCGACACGGCTGATGCGAGACGACCTGCATCATCTTCTTCATCTTCATCCAAGATGATCTTCGTTCCTTTCATGCAGCCCCGGATTCTATCCCAGGTTAAGCCCGGTGCATTTTCTTGCCCGGAATCGATCCGCGCGCAGGCATAGCGGCTTGGACGCAGGAACGAACATACCTTCCGGCACGTTCGCCGACCTACTTACGCTGACACCACGCGCCGGAGGTTTTCGTCCATGCACTCCCGTCTTCAGGACAGGCGGCGCGTACGCGTCGGTATCGTCGGCGTCGGCAACTGCGCAAGCTCGTTCGTCCAGGGTCTCACCTACTATCGGAACGCCAATTCGAACGAGCCTGTGCCCGGCCTGATGAACGTCGACCTCGGCGGGTACCACATCAACGATATCCAGATCGCATCGGCCTTCGACGTCAACGCCAGCAAGGTCGGGCGCGACGTCGCCGATGCCATCTTTGCCAAGCCAAACAACACGCATCGCTTCGCTGATGTCGATCAGACTGGCGTGGTTGTTCAACGTGGCCCGGTGATGGACGGCATCGGTCATTATCTCGAAGATGACGTTCCGGTCGCTGACGTGCCGGAGGCCGATGTTTCGGAAGTCCTGGCGATGTCGCGCACCGACGTTCTGGTGTCCTACCTGCCCGTCGGCTCACAACGCGCAAGCGAATGGTATGCGGCACGCGCGATCGAAGCCGGCTGCGGTTACGTCAATTGCATCCCTGTCTTCATCGCCTCAAATCCGGACTGGCGGCGGCGGTTCGACGATGCCGGCCTTCCGATCATCGGCGACGACATCAAGAGCCAGGTCGGCGCGACTATCCTGCACCGCGTGCTTGCCAATTTGTTTCGCGACCGCGGCGTGCGGCTAGACCGCACATATCAGCTTAATGTCGGCGGCAACACCGATTTCAAGAATATGCTGGAACGCGAGCGGCTGACTTCGAAGAAGATATCCAAGACCCAGGCGGTCACCAGCCAGTTCGACGTCCCGATGGATCCCGACAACATTCACGTCGGGCCGAGCGACCACGTACCCTGGCTGACCGATCGCAAGCTCGCCTTCATCCGGCTCGAAGGCACGACGTTCGGCGGCGTGCCGCTGAGCGCCGAGGTCAAGCTCGAAGTGTGGGACTCACCGAACTCGGCGGGCGTCGTGATCGACGCGGTCCGCTGCGCAAAACTCGCCATGGACCGCGGCCAGGGCGGCGCCCTGACCGGCCCTTCGAGCTATTTCATGAAATCGCCGCCGCAGCAGTTCACCGACGAAGAGGCTGGACGGCGGACGCGCGCCTTCATCGACGACAAGGCGTACAGCTAATGGTCGGGATCATCCATCTTGTCCGCCATGGTCACCACGCCCTGCTCGGCCACACGTTGTGCGGCCGGATGAACGGCGTCACACTTGATGACATCGGTTGCGAGGAAGTCGCGCGTTGTGCGACCAACGTCAGTCCGCAGCCTGCCTTGATCCAGTCGAGCCCGCAGCGGCGCTGCACGCAATCGGCCTCCATTCTTGCGGCCCACTTCGGATCGGCGATCGAGATCGTTCCCGCGCTCGACGAGCTCGACTATGGCGAATGGACCGGACGATCGTTCGAGGAACTCGGCAGGGATCCGCGATGGTCACGCTGGAACAGGCGGCGCGGCAGCACCCGCCCACCCGGAGGCGAGAGCATGCGGTCGCTCCAGAATCGCGTCGTCGGCCATTTGGAGCAACTGCGCAACGATAATTCGACTGGCGCCGTCATCGCCGTCAGTCATGCCGAGCCGATCCGTGCGGCGCTGCTGCATTACGCACGCAGGCGTCTTGACGACTTCCTGTCGATCGAGATCGATCCATCCAGCATCAGCACTCTCAGCGCTGACAGAGGCGGGTTCAGGATTACCGGGATCAACCAGCGGGTGCCGGCGTGAAGATCGTCATTTTTGGACTGACGATCTCGTCCTCCTGGGGCAACGGCCACGCCACACTCTGGCGCGGCCTCTGCAAGCATCTGACGCGTCTCGGCCACATCGTCGTCTTCTACGAGCGCGACGTGCCCTATTATGCCGATGCCCGGGACTTCAATGAATTGCCCGGTGGGCAGCTGCGGCTTTTTTCGAATTGGGAGGAGACCCGCTCCCTCGCCCGCAATGACATCGCGGATGCCGATGTTGCGATCGTGACGTCCTACTGTCCCGACGCAATTGCGGCGACCGACCTGATCATCTCCGAAGGGCGCGCCTTACCCGTCTTCTATGATCTGGATACCCCGATCACGCTGGCGCGGCTCATGGCGGGAGAATCCGTTCCCTACATGGGTCTGCGAGGTCTACGCGACTTCGCGCTTGTCCTCAGCTTCACCGGCGGACCGCGCGTCGTCCAGGAGTTTCGCGACCGACTTGGGGCCCACGACATACGTCCCCTGTACGGCCACGTCGATAGCGATATTCACCGCCCAGTGCCGTCCGAGCCGCACTATCGCGCGGATCTGTCCTATCTCGGCACCTACTCCGAAGACCGCCAACACGGGCTCGAGGCGCTATTCGTCGAACCGGCGCGAGCGCGGCAAGACCTGCGCTTCCTGATTGGTGGAGCACAATATCCTGACGACTTTCCGTGGTCGCCGAACATCTACTTCGTGCGGCATCTGCCGCCATCGGAGCATGCGCCTTTCTTTGCGTCCTCACGCATGACCCTCAACGTCACGCGCAAAGCCATGGCGGAGATGGGCTGGTGCCCCTCCGGCCGTCTGTTCGAGGCGGCGGCCTGCGGCGTCCCGCTCCTGAGCGATGATTGGCCAGGCATCGTAGAGTTCTTCACGCCCGGCAGGGAGATCCTGATCGCCCGCGATGCACAGGACACTTTGGCTGCGTTGGCGCTGTCGAGCCCCGACCTCCAGTCCATCGCCAAGCGCGCCTATGAGCGGACGATGGATCAGCACACATCCGACAAACGGGCGCGCGAGCTGGTGGCGCTGCTCGAGCAGGCGGTATCCAGCGGCGCGCGTTACCAGCAATCCGAGGAGGCCTGACATGTGGGGCATCGTTCCGGCCGCGGGCCGCGGCAGTCGTATCCAGCCGCTGGCTTTCTCCAAGGAGTTGCTGCCCGTCGGCAGCCGGTGCGACGATGGCACCGAGCGGCCCTGCGCGGTCTCCGAGTATCTGCTGGAGCGCCTGATCCTCGGCGGCGCGGACAAGATCTGCTTCGTGATCTCGCCTGGCAAGTCCGACATTCTCGAATATTTTGGCGATCACTACGGCAGCGCCCAGCTCGCCTATGTCGTCCAGCCCGACGCCTCCGGCCTGTGCGACGCCGTCTTCAGGGCAGGCACCGTCGTTGGCCATGATGAAGACGTCGTCGTCGGCCTGCCCGATACCGTCTGGTTTCCGAAAGCCGCCTTGCAGGCGCTTCCCGGCGCCGACCTCTCCTTCCTGCTCTTTCCCGTCGAGCGTCCGGAATTCTTCGACGCCGTCGTGCTCGACGGCGACAGCGTGCGGGAGATCCAGGTCAAGCAGCCGAACCCGACATCGCGATGGATCTGGGGCGCGTTCAGGATGTCCGCCCACGGCTTCCGCGAACTGCATGCACTCTGGATCGACCGGGACAAGCTGGACGAATACTTCGGCACGTTGGTCAATGCTTATCTCCAGGCCGGCGGCAGTGGCATCGGGATCAAGGCAGGCGAGTCCTATGTCGATGTCGGGACCGTCGGCGGCTATCGCACGGCAATGGCGGTCCTTGCGGAGAGCACAGGCGCCGACAGTCGATCGAGATTGCGGGCTGGCGTCGCGGATGGAACTCGACCGATCGCTGCAATGGAGAATGGAGCGACTGCATGACGAGAGCGCTACTCACGCGCGAGGAAATTCGCAGGCGCATCGACGCGCTCGGGCCGTGGTTTCACAATCTCGACCTCAACGGTGTGCCGACCGCCCCCACACACTTCCTGGGCGACTATCCCAACGTGAAATGGCACCGCTTCGCGGCAATCATACCGGACCGGCTCGATGGCAAGAGCGTACTCGACATCGGCTGCAACGCCGGCTTCTACGCCATGGAGATGAAGCGGCGGGGCGCCGAGCGCGTGCTTGGCCTCGATACCGACGAGGAGTACCTCGCTCAGGCGCGCTTCGCCACCGAGGTAAACGGCCTCAGGATCGAATTCCGCCAGATGTCGACCTACGACGTCGGACAGCTCCGCGAGAAGTTCGATCTCGTGATCTTCATGGGCGTGCTCTATCATCTGCGTCATCCGCTGCTGGCGCTGGATCTCATCCATGAGCACGTCGCCACGGATCTCCTGCTGTTCCAGTCGATGCAGCGCGGCACCAGCCATGTCGATACGATCGACAAGAATTACGATTTCTGGACCACCGACCAGTTCGATTCCGCCGGCTATCCCAAGCTGCACTTCATCGAGCACAAATATGCCGACGATCCCACCAATTGGTGGGTGCCGAACCGAGCCTGCGTTGAGGCCATGCTGCGCAGCGCCGGCTTCGCGATCACCGCCCATCCTGAGGAGGAAGTCTACCTCTGCAGGCGAACCGATCGGCCTCAAATCGACGGTCCCGTCTATCCATCCCGGAGTACTAGCTGATGATCGAGGCCGCCAAGATCTGGAACGAGCCGAACAACAAATCACATTGGGATCTTCAGATCGATCCGGATTGGTCTATGTTCGCGGACCTCGCCATTGCGGCCGGCAAGGCGATCCGCAGTACTCGGCCCGCACTGCCCATCGTGCTTGGCGGCATCTCGCCGATCGACCCCTCCTTCATGCGCAAAATGCAGAGCCGCGACGTTCTCGACCATTTCCACGCGGTCGCCGTACACGGCTTTCCGCTCGACTGGAACCTGTGGCGGATCGGCGAGTGGCCGGCCAAGATCGAGGAGATCAAGGCGGTCACCGCGCTTCCCGTCTGGGTCACCGAGGTCGGCGTCTCCTCGTTCGGCGCCGAAGAGGTGCAGGCCTGGGGCCTGTCGCGCACCGCCGAGCTCCTGATCGGCCGCGCGCCGCGCATTCACTGGTACAGCCTTTATGACCTTCCCTCCGCATGGGAAGCCACGACGCGGCACAAGGAAGCTGAGGGCTCGTCCTATTACAGGCATTTCCACATGGGCCTGCTGCGTGAGGATGGCACGCCGAAGGCGGCCGCCAATCTGTTCGGCGCCTATGCCCCGGCCATGGGGCTGTGCCAGTGGTTTCACTTTGAGGATCATCGCCTCGACAATGCCGTGCAATGGATGCGCCGTCTCGGCGTGACCCATCTCAGGACTGGCCTGTCATGGGCTGACAGTTTCCGTCCGAATGCGCTAGATTGGTTCGATCGCCAGATGGAGACGCTGGCGGAATTTCAGGTCACCGTCACGTTCTGCTTCACGCCCGAGCATCGAGGCATCGAGCCGCATCACACCAGCCCGCCGCTCGATGTCAATGAATTCGCCGATTTCTGCGCATCGATGGTCGATCGTTACTGCTCGAAGACCGGTCTTGCCGCCTCGCCAGCATCGGCCGATCCTCCCATCAGAGAGCCAACATGCGTGCCCTGATCCTGGTCATGGACTCCGTCGGCATCGGCGGTGCGCCGGATGCCGCACGCTATGCCGACGATGGCGCCGACACCGTCGGTCACATCGCGGACGCCTGCGCGGCTGGGCGGGCCGACAGCAACGCCCGCGAGGGTCCGCTCTATCTGCCCAATCTCGTCGCGCTGGGCCTTGGCCAAGCCTGCAGCCTCGCTAACGGTCGCGTGCCGCCGGGCCTGGACGGTCAGGTCGAGCACCGGCAATTTGGCTGCGCAAGCGAAATCTCGAAGGGCAAGGATACACCGTCGGGCCATTGGGAGATCTCCGGAGTGCCGGTCCCGTTCGAATGGGGCTATTTCCCCCGAACCAAACCCTGCTTTCCCGCGGATCTGACGAACGCATTGTGCGATCAGGCCGGGCTACCCGGGATCCATGGAGATTGCCACGCGTCCGGTACAGAGATCATCGCCGAGTTCGGCGAGCGCCACATGCGAACGGGAATGCCGATCTGCTACACCTCAGCCGACAGCGTGTTCCAGATCGCAGCGCATGAGCAGACTTTCGGGCTCGAACGTCTGTACGAGATTTGCGCAATCGCAAGACGACTGATCAATCCCCTCAACATCGGCCGCGTCATTGCCCGCCCTTTCGTCGGCACAAGCGCGAGCCACTTCAAGCGGACGGCGCACCGGCGCGATTTTTCCGTGCTGCCCCCTGAAAACACCATCCTCGACCACGCCGCGAGCGCCGGCCGTGACATCGTGACCATCGGCAAGATCGACGACATCTTTGCTCATCGCGCGACAGGGCGAAACTTGCGCGGCGATGGCAACATGGCGCTCTTCGATGCCACACTGAGGGGACTGGCGAGCCTTGCGGATGGCGGATTGCTATTCGCCAACTTCATCGACTTCGACACGCTCTACGGCCACCGCCGAGACGTTACCGGCTATGCCACGGCACTGGAAGCCTTCGACGATCGCCTGCCCGAACTATTGTCCCGATTGCGCAGCGATGATCTTCTCATCATCACCGCCGATCACGGCTGCGATCCCACCTGGAGCGGCACCGATCACACCCGCGAGCAGGTGCCAATCCTGGCCTGGACGACGCAATCTTCTTCTCCCGTCGGCCGCCGCACCGGCTTTGCCGATATCGGCGCCACCGCGGCAAGGCATCTTGACCTGCCCCAGCCGCTTCACGGGGTGCATTTCTAGACGTCGTCAGCACACCGATTCACTTGGGCTATTGATCCAGGTTATAGAAATATTCGTTTGTACAATTCCCAGGAACGAACATTCCTTGCATTGCTTCTGAGTCCATACGTGACCGGCGCGCGGGTCATCCGACCAGTCAGCAAGGTGCGCTTCACCAGACATCATCGACCGATCTGAGCGGATCGGTCTTAAGGCTGCACGGAGCGGTGAATGACGCGGGTATTGATTACGGGTGGCGCTGGTTTCATCGGCTCTCATGCGACGGACATTCTGCTGGCGGCGGGCTACGAAGTCCGTCTGCTCGACAACCTTTCGCCTCAGGTTCACGGCAGTAACTGCCAGCGTCCCTCCTATCTCGCCAAAGATGCCGAGCTCATTGTTGGTGACATCACTGACAGCGTGTCCGTGGACCACGCGCTGCGCGGCGCCGACATGGTCTTGCATCTTGCTTCCGCCGTCGGCGTCGGCCAGAGCATGTACGACATTGAGCCCTATGTGCGGACGAATGAGCTGGGCACCGCCGTACTGCTCCAAGCCTTGTCGAAGCGCCCCGTCGAGAGGCTGGTCGTCGCCTCGTCCATGAGCATCTATGGCGAAGGCCTCTATCGAAGGCCCGATCAAAGCGTCGTTGCCTGCGACGAACGATCAATCGAACAGCTCCGCCGACGGGAATGGGGGTTGCGGGACACAGCCGGGCATCCGCTCGAGCCAGTGCCTACGCCGGAGACCAAGTTGCCTTCACTCAGCTCCGTCTATGCGCTGAACAAGTATGCACAGGAACGCATGTGCCTGATCACCGGCAAGGCTTACGGTATTCCGACCGTCGCGCTGCGCTTCTTCAATGTGTTCGGCCCCCGTCAGGCGTTGTCGAATCCCTATACCGGCGTACTCGCCATCTTCGCCGCGCGGCTCCTCAACGGGCGCCCCCCGCTCGTGTTCGAGGATGGCGAGCAACGTCGCGATTTCGTTCACGTGCATGATGTCGCCCGCGCCTGCCGCATCGCGTTGGAAGCCGAACATGCGCATGATGTCTTCAACGTCGGCTCGGGCCAAAGCAGGAGCATCCTGTCGGTAGCCGATGATCTCGCCCAGGTCATGGGGCGCAGCGACATCGCCCCCGAGATCACGCTCAAATACCGCGCCGGCGACATCAGGCACTGCTTCGCAGACATCGGCAAATCGCGCGACCTTCTCGGCTTCGAGCCGCACGTGGCGTTCAAGGACGGCCTGGAGGAACTCGCGGATTATCTCGCATACCAGGTTGCCGACGACCAGGCGGCACGGGCGACGCAGGAGCTGCTACAACGAGGGTTGGTTGCGTGATAAATGAGCAAGATAGCAGGCCCGTGCTAATCACCGGAGGCTGCGGCTTCATCGGCTGTAATCTTGCCGACCGGCTGGCGGAGCGCGGCGAGCGTGTATTGGTGCTGGACAATCTAGCTCGCGCGGGCGTGCGCGAAAACGCGCAATGGCTGAAATCCAGGCACGGCGACCTCATCACCATCGCAGTGGCCGACGTCCGCGAGCTGATCCCGGTGATCGACGCCGTACGCGATGCCCGCGCCGTGCTGCATTTGGCAGCTCAGGTCGCCGTCACGGACAGCGTGAGCGATCCCGCTGCCGATTTCGAGATCAACGCACGCGGCACCCTGAACGTGCTCGAAGCGGTTCGGCTTCACAACAGCACCGCGCCGATCGTATTCGCGTCCACCAACAAGGTCTATGGCCGCCTGATCGAGGACAGTGAGATCGCCCTCACCGGCCGTCGTTACACGCCCACTAGCGCCCTGCTGGCGGACGGCATCTCCGAGAACGCGCCGCTCGACTTCTACAGCCCCTAT
Source organism: Bradyrhizobium sp. WSM2793 (assembly GCF_000379585.1). Lineage (NCBI taxonomy): Bacteria > Pseudomonadati > Pseudomonadota > Alphaproteobacteria > Hyphomicrobiales > Nitrobacteraceae > Bradyrhizobium > Bradyrhizobium sp. WSM2793. The sequence continues at coordinate 28,892 of NZ_KB902812.1, forward strand.
GGCTGCTCCAAGGGAACCGCCGATCAGTACGTCCATGACTATGCGCGAGTCTACGGGCTCCAGACCGTGGTGATGCGCATGAGCTGCATCTACGGCCCCCGCCAGTTCGGCACTGAGGATCAGGGCTGGATCGCGCACTTCCTGCTGAGCGCGATCCGCGGCAAGCCGTTGACGATCTATGGTGATGGCTATCAGGTTCGCGACGCCTTGCACGTGTCGGATGCCGCCGCGGCCTGGCTCGCGGTGCTCGATCGCATCGCGCTCGCGCGGGGACGCGTATTCAATCTCGGCGGCGGGCCCGCCAACGCGGTCAGCCTTCGCGAGCTCATCGACCATATCACGGAACTGACCGGCCGTGAAATCGCTTACAGCTTTGCCGATTGGCGTCCGGGCGATCAGCCCTGGTACGTCACCGACACCCGTGCTTTGTCGACCGCACTCGGTTGGGCACCGCGGGTTTCGCTGACGGAGGGCCTCCGCTCGCTCCACGCCTGGCTCGACAGTCGTTTTGGAGCAGCTCAAGGTAACCGCGAGGCCCTGGCATGAGGCGCGTCGCCCTGATCAATCCGAATTGGGATTTCGGCGGCAGCATCTATTTCGGGTGCCGGTCCCCCCACCTTCCGCTCGAGCTCGGCATCTGCGAGCATTATCTGAGAGCGGCCGGGCACCGGACGCTGTTGCTCGATGCGCACATGTTCGATCTGTCGTTGCGGGACATCGAGGCCGAACTGCGTGCGTTCGAGCCCGACATGATCGTCATCACGACGGCGCCGACCTATCTGTTCTGGCGTTGCGCGCCACCGGAGCTGCGCGTTCCGCAGGAGCTCGCATCGGCGGCGCGGGATCTAGCGCCAGTCCTGGCCGCAGTAGGTCCGCACGGCTCAACGACCCCACGGGCGGCGCTCAGGAAGCTCGGCGTCGACTTGGTCGTAATGGGGGAATGCGAAGGATCCTTGTTGAGGCTCGCAAACGGCGAGCGAGACTTTCCCGGTCTGTGCTTTGCCGACGGTGGCTCAATCCGCGTCAATGGCGGTCCTCAAGCTGTCGAGTTCAGGGATCAGCCGGCGCTCGCTTGGCCGGACGAGATGATCCGGCGTCATTATCACCACCATCACCGTTTCGACGCCGAGCCGGTCGGCCCCGGCGCGGAGGTCGAGGCTTCGCGGGGATGCCCCTACAACTGTACGTTCTGCGCCAAGGAGAATTTCCGCAACGCCTACCGCAAGCGCCCTCCCGCGATCATCCTTGATGAGATCGACAGCCTGCGCGGCCAAGGCGTCGAATATATCTACTTCATCGACGAGATATTCCTTCCGAATGCGGAACTGCTGGAAGGGCTGAGTACGCGCGGCCTCAAATTCGGCGTGCAGACGCGGATCGATCTCTGGAAGCCAGACATGCTCGCGCTGCTCGGCCGCGCCGGCTGCGTTTCGATCGAGGCTGGAATCGAGAGCCTCACGGTCGAGGGACGGGCGGCGCTCGCCAAGAATTGCAAGATGACCACCGATCAGCTTGCCGACCGGCTGGTCGAGGCCCGGCGCCACGTCCCCTTCGTACAGGCCAATCTGATCGAGGTGCCCGAGGACGACGATCCCGTCGTGCAGCGTTGGCGCAGCAAGATGCAGAATGCCGGCATCTGGGCCAACGACCCGGTCCCGCTTTATCCCTATCCGGGCTCGCCGGACTATCAAAAGCTGTGGGGCGAAGCCGACGATTTCGCCTGGGAGCGCGCGCACCGGCATTATCTCGGAATGTACGACCAGTTCAGCGACGTGCAGAACGATCGGCCGATGCCCCTCGATGCCCTCGAACATCCGGTGGCGCCATGAGCCGAGATGCGGACATCAAAATCCTGATGACGACCGACACCGTCGGGGGCGTATGGACCTATTCCTGCGCCCTCGCCGCGAGCCTTGCCGCCTCGGGCGCCGAAGTAACCTTGGCAACCATGGGCCCGCCCGCGCGCGCCGACCAGCGCGAGATGCTGCGCGACTCTCGAGTCCGCCTCGTCGAAACCGACCTCGCTTTGGAGTGGCAAGATCCGGAAGGACGCGACTTTCCCAAGGCCGAACGTGTCCTCGCCGGCCTCGAAGCGAGGCTCAGGCCCGACGTCGCCCACCTCAACAGTTTTCGGGAGGCAACCCTGCCGTGGCATGCGCCGACCGTTCTCGTCGCGCATTCCTGCGTCAACTCATGGGCGCTGGCCTGCCAGGATTCGGCATGGCTCGGCGAGCCCCGATGGGCGCGTTACACGGACCGGGTGGCCGCTGCGCTCAACAGTGCGCAGGCATGGGTTTGCCCGAGCCAATCCTTTCACGATGACATCGTCGAGATCTATCACCCGCGCTCTCCCGGCGCCGTGATCTGGAATGGGATTGCGGCTGGCGCCGCGCCAAGCCGAAAGCGGGAGCTGATCTTCGCGGCCGGTCGCCTGTGGGATCGTGCCAAGAATATCGAAGTCTTGGCTGAGGCTGCGCCAGGACTGGATTGGCCGGTCGAGGTCGCGGGCCCGGCGGAGATAGATCCCCTCGGCATCGCCTGGCTTGGTCCATTGCCGCACAGCGCCCTGCGCGAACATCTCCGACACGCCGCAATCTTCGTCAGCCCAGCGCTGTACGAGCCGTTCGGCCTCTCCGTTCTGGAGGCGGCCGCCGCCGGCTGCGCGCTCGTGCTGTCGGATATTCCAACGTTCCGGGAATTGTGGAGTGGAGCAGCGCTCTTCTTCGATGCCGGCGACAGTCAGGCCTTGCACCGAATCCTCGTCAAACTCTGCGCCGATGATCTCGAAAGGACGCGCCTGCAACGCGCTGCGTATGAACATTCCCTGACCTATTCCCTGGCGCGCACGACCAGCGCCTATCTGAAGCTCTACGAGGGGCTGCACGCCTCCGATCGCAGGTCAACGCAAGCCGGTCAGATCGAGGTGCGCGCATGAAATGCGTTCTGTTCTACCACGCATTCACCTCCTGCTGGAACAACGGCAACGCCCATTTCCTGCGCGGCTATGCCCGCGAGCTGCATGCACTCGGCCACGAGGTCGTGGTGTTCGAGCCGGTCGATGGCTGGAGCCGGTTGAATGCCATCCGCGAAAGCGCCAGTCAGGCCCTGCAAGACATCCGCCGGCTCTTCCCCGGCATCTCCATTCGTCGCTACGATGCTTCGCTCGATTTCGATGAGGCTCTGGATGGTGCCGATCTCGTCGTCGTGCACGAATGGAATTCGCCCGACGTGATCGGGCAGATCGGATATAGGCGCGCGCACGGCGCCCCCTTCACGCTGCTGTTCCACGACACCCATCATCGGGCGGTCACCGCGCCGGACGAGCTCGCGCAGTTCGACCTCGACGCGTTCGACGGTGTGCTCGCCTTCGGCGAGGTGCTTCGTCAGATCTACATGAATCTCGGCTGGGCAGATCGTGCCTATACCTGGCACGAGGCAGCCGACACGGCCATGTATCATCCCTTGCCGCATATCGAGCGCACCGACGATCTGGTCTGGATCGGCAATTGGGGCGACGGCGAACGCAGCGCCGAACTCAACGAGTTTCTGGTCGAGCCCGTTGCTGAACTGAAGCTGAGCGCGAGCGTCTACGGCGTTCGCTACTCTGATGCCGCTCTCCAGACCATCCAGGCCGCGGGCATCCGCTATGGAGGCTGGCTGCCGGCGCACTGGGCGTCGGTCGCCTTCGCGGGAGCGCGCGCGACCGTTCACGTTCCTCGCGGGCCCTATGTGCGCTCGCTTCCGGGGATCCCCACCATTCGGGTGTTCGAGGCGCTCGCCTGCGGCATTCCCCTGATCTCGGCCCCCTGGTCCGACGTGGAAGGCCTGTTTCCTGATGGCGCCTATCTCCAGGCCGCCAGTGGCGAAGAGATGAAGCGCGCGCTCCGTTCTGTGCTCGATGATCGGGAGATGTCCGCCGCCATGCTGGCCGCCGGGCTGCGGACGATCCGGGAGCGCCATACTTGCCGTCATCGCGCACAACAGCTCGTGGGCATTGTGGAGGCCATTCGCACCTCCGCCGATTCGTCCCGGCCTCTGCGATACATTGGAGCCTCCGCATGAAGATCTGCTTCTTCGGATCCAGCCTCGTCTCCTCCTACTGGAACGGTGCCGCCACCTATTATCGCGGCATGCTCAAGCAGATTGCGGCACTCGGACACGACATCACCTTCTTCGAACCCGACGCGTTCGAGCGGCAGGCCCATCGCGACATCGCCGATCCCGATTGGGCTAGGGTCGTCGTGTACCCCGCAACGTCCGATGGTTGGCGCGGCTCGCTCGATGCGGCGGCGCGATCGGCCGACATGCTGATCAAGGCCAGCGGCGTCGGCGTCTTCGATCAGGAGCTAGAGATCGCCGTCGCCGCCCTGCCCTCCCGAACCCTACGGATCTACTGGGATGTCGATGCCCCCGCCACTCTCGAAGCGATGGCGAACGATCCGAGCCATCATCTGCGCGGTGCGATCCCCTCCTACGACACGGTCCTGACCTACGGCGGCGGCGACGGCGTCGTCTCGGCTTACCGCGCCATGGGCGCGCGGGACTGCGTGCCGATCTACAACGCGCTCGATCCTGAGACGCATTTTCCATTCCCGCCAAGACCGGACTTCGCCTGCGATCTCAGCCTGCTGGCAAACCGCCTGCCTGATCGCGAACAGCGGGTCGAACACTTCTTTCTCGACGTCGCACTCGAGCTGCCGGACAAGTCGTTCCTGCTCGGCGGCTCCGGCTGGGAGACCAAGGACACGGCAAGCAATCTCCGCAAGATCGGCCATGTCGGCACCGGCGAGCACAACGCCTTCTTCGGCTCCGGACTTGCCACCCTCAACGTCAATCGCGACAGCATGGCGCGCTGCGGCTTCTCGCCGCCGACGCGGGTGTTCGAGGCGATCGGGGCCGGCGCCTGCCTGATCACCGATCAATGGCCGGGTATCGACCATTTTCTCGAGCCGGATCGCGAGGTGCTGGTGGCTGCGAGCGGAGCTGAGGTGGCGGGCCATCTCGGCGCGCTCAGCGCCGATCGCGCCGCCGCGATCGCCAACCGTGCCCGCGCACGCGTCCTGAGCAAACACACCTATCGGCATCGCGCCCGCCAGTTCAACCAACTCTTTTTCGGAAGCAGCTCGCGCATCGAGGCAGCAGAATGAACCTCAGTATCGTCGTCGTCGGTCTTTCGGTCACCTCGTCGTGGGGCAATGGTCACGCCACGACCTATCGCGCCCTGATCGAGGCCCTGGCGCGACGAGGTCACCATGTCACCTTCCTCGAGCGCGACGTCCACTGGTATCGTGAGCATCGCGATCTGACCAAGCCGTCGTCGTGGACGGTCGAGCTTTACCAGTCGCTGAAGGACGTGCCTCGCCGCTTCGGCAAGCTGATCCGGGGCGCCGACCTCGTCATCATCGGTTCTTATGTGCCCGACGGCATTGCCATTTCCGAGTGGATCACGAGTCAGGCGCGGGGAATCACCGCGTTCTATGACATCGACACGCCCGTAACGCTCGCGAGGCTCGACGAAGGCCTGAACTACCTGTCAGCCGCAATGATCCCACGCTTCGACCTCTATCTGTCATTCGCCGGCGGGCCCGTGCCCAACATGATCGAGGAGCGGTATGGCAGCCCGATGGCCCGAGTTCTCTATTGCAGCGCCGACACCGAGGCTTACGCTCCGCTGCAGGCGGAGGTTAGATGGGCCCTCGGCTATCTCGGCACCTATAGTGAGGACCGGCAGCCCGTCCTCGAACAGCTGCTCCTGTCCCCGGCGCGCACGCTGCCGTCAGAGCAGTTCGCGGTCGCAGGGGCGCAATATCCCGCTGATATCGTCTGGCCCGACAATGTCGTGCGGATCGAGCACCTCGCGCCAAAACAGCACCCGGAGTTTTATGCGGAACAGCGCTTCACCCTCAACGCGACCCGCGCCGACATGCGTGCGTTGGGCTTCTCGCCGAGCGTTCGCCTGTTCGAAGCCGCTGCCTGCGGCACGCCCGTGATCTCTGACCAATGGCCGGGAATCGAAACCATCTTCGCACCGTCGCGGGAAATCCTGCTGGCCTCAAGCCCGCGCGACGTCATCGAGATCCTGCGCGACATGCCCGAGGAGCGTCGGCGCACTATTGCGGAATGCGCACGCCGACGCGTTCTGACCGGTCACACCGCCGATCACCGGGCCTGCCAGCTGGAGGGTTACTACGCCGAAGCAGCCGCGCACCGCCGCCGCAAATCCCCGCGGCCTGCCGCCAGCCGTCCCATTCAAGTCGCCGAAGAGAGCCTGCAATGAAACTCCAGACCCGCATCCCTACGCTCCGCCGCTCGCCGACCGTGCTCATTGCTGGCGGTGCCGGCTTCATCGGCTCTCATCTCTGCGATTCGCTTTTGCAACATGGCTACGCCGTGATCTGCCTCGACAATCTCTTCACGGGGAGCATCGACAACATCAGGCCACTGCTGAACCATCCGAACTTCCGGTTCATCGAGCATGACGTGCAGGAGGAGATCGAGATCGACGGGGAAATTGACCGCATTTACAGCCTCGCCTGCCCAGCTTCGCCCCGGCATTATCAGAAGGATCCGGTCGGCACGATGAAGACATGCGTGCTCGGTACCATCAACCTGCTCGAGCTCGCGCACCGGAAGGGTGCCCGCGTCCTGCAAGCTTCCACGAGCGAAGTCTACGGTGATCCGGAGGTGCACCCACAGCCGGAATCCTATCTCGGTAACGTCAACCCAATCGGGCCACGAGCCTGCTACGACGAGGGCAAGCGCGCCGCCGAAACACTGATGTTCGACTACAACCGCACGCGGGGGACCGAGATCAAGGTGGCGCGCATCTTCAACACCTACGGCCCACGCATGCTGGAGAACGATGGCCGTGTCGTCTCCAACTTCATCGTGCAGGCCCTGCGCGGGGAGCCGATTACGATCTATGGCGGCGGTACGCAGACCAGAAGCTTCTGCTTCGTCGATGATCTCGTGCGAGGCCTCCAGTTGCTGATGGAAAGCTCCTCATCGGTGACCGGTCCCTGCAACCTCGGCAATCCGCACGAGGTGACGATCGAAGCTATAGCCCGAGAGGTTCTGACGTATACGGACTCGGCCTCGCCGCTCCGCTTCGAGCCGCTGCCAAAAGACGATCCAAAGCGCCGCAAGCCCGCCATTGACACCGCTATGCGGCTGTTGGGATGGCGCCCGCGGGTGGCACTGAAGGATGGTCTTCAAGCCACGATCGCCTATTTCGCGATGCGCATCGCGGGCGAGCCACCGACGCTCGTGCCAGCTCTCGCGCAGCGAAAGAGAGGTCCGGCGCGCAGCCTGCTCAGTCCCGAATAGCCAGCTGAGAGCCAGAAGCGCTCGTTCCGGCTCTGGCGTCTCGCGGCAGGAGCGCCGTTGCGCCTGCTTAGTCCTTGCTCTCTTCGATCTTGTCGAGAACGCGCTCCGGCGCGATATCTGAGGCGGCTTCCTGAAGCTCTTCGTTCTGCCGGGAATCTATCTCCATTTTGCGGGCCATTTCATTCAGGAGCGCGACCACCTTCGTGATCTCATGTTCGGTGAGGAGACTGATCTGCAGATCCAACTCCGCCCTTCTATCCGCTTCGGCCGCCATACGATTTTGAGAGATCAGAACAAAGGTCGAAAGAAAGATTGCCTCTACAGAGGCAATCATAGCGAGCACTACAAAGCTCTGGTCCCATGGCACAATTCCTGGAAGCCATCCGAGGTTTGCGGCTATCCAAAATCCAAAAGCGAATAAGTGCAGGTAAACAAACTGCATGCTGCCGGTAAACGAAGTTATCGCATCGGCGACCTTTTGCTGAATAGACGCGTCGGATTGCTCGCGCTTCCTTCGCTCGACTAGAGCGTGGATATTCCGCTCGAGAGCCGGCGTCAGCCCGGGTGCAGCTTGTGGACGGGGCGCTAAGTGTTTCTTCATGACGTGGAAACCGGCGCACCCGCCCGCGGTTCCTATAGCTTGGCTGCCCCGACGCCGCGCAATTGACGATCGCCTGGCCGACGCCCGGCGTGCAAGACCTCGGCGAGGTGGAGCAACAAGATAGAGCCGCGACCTCAGGGCTGGCTGGGCGCGGGAGGGATCGAGCCTCCGAATGGCGGAATCAACACCTGCTTGATTAATGAAAGCGGGTTTGGAAAAGGGGCTCAAAATGCCTTCTAATAAGTTCAATAGTTTAACGGCCGTTTTCAAATGAAAACAGTGCTCAACGTGGTTCGCTATCGCCTCTTCGTTATCGAGCTTTTCCTACGACAAGATCAAGACCGACATCGAAACTGCTAACCTGGATTCCTCACGCGCATACATAAGACGTTGGTCGAAATTCAAGATCAATTGCTGGGCATAGCGATTGCTACTCGTCGTCGTATCCCAGCTAAAGTCGGTGACCACCTGAGGCGTCGAAGCGTGGACGAACTTTGCGATTCTCGTCGGGGCTTGGATTCGTGGTTTTTCTGTTCGTTTCGATCGTCAATCAGTTCTTTACTCTAAGCGCAATCGCCAGCGAAGTCGTGCGGCAGCGGCGCAGACTCGAAAGCGACTTCGGGGCCATTGGGCAGCCTCAGCACCATTTCATGAATGCCGGCGACCTTCGCCGCCTCGATGCGCCGCGACATGTCATCGAGGAATGTTGCATCGGCATTTGCTCTCGACCGGCCTGTCGGCCGACATGTATTCTTCACGTTCTGCGGCAAGTTCGAGCCCTGGGCAAAGAGCCGGTGCTCGGGCCATCAGGGCCGGACAGCGGCGCTCAGGTGGAGTAGATGAACGAGCCGCCCGTGACGAATGCCCTGAGCTGAAGTCGAATAGCGGACCGCTGATCTGCTTTCAACTGGAACATTGGCAAAAGGCCTCCTGGGTCGGACCGGAGGCCTTCTGGCTCGCTGGGATACATCCGCCCGAGTGCGGTTGCCGGAGTTGCCGTTCTATGTCCACGGTTTGCTCTGCGTTGCGGACCTTCTTGAGAAGCTCGTTCTTCTCAGCGTCGGTCGGCTCGGGGTCAGCTCGCTTCCTCATGTGCTCCTCGAATTGAGCCAAGCGGTCTCAGAGTGAGTTTGTTTGCTTGATCGGCCTGCGCTTCGATCCCATCGCGTTTCTTTTCTTAATTTGATGAGGATAGAAACGTTTTCAGCACCGCGCAAGCTAAGGTCGTTTCGTGCCCGTGCCGTTCGAGCACTTCGATGCGCTTTTCTTTGTCGGTAATATTTCGCTCGCCTTGCAATAGATGGCGCTCTGCTTCGTCTGAATGTTGGAGTTGGCGGGACCGATCCATTGCTCTTCTCCCTTCAGGCGGGAGACAAAACGGTCTCGGCCACCAGCGCCTATGCAGAGCCTCGGTCCGATGATGAGAGGATGGCTGGTCCTTTGGAGCCTTTGCAAGGGCAATTTCTTAGGACCCACCGCGCGCCGGTTCTCCACCGAACCCGAGGCGTAATGCTCGAACCGGCGGTCGCGGTCGTGCGTGACGGGACAGCTCGCGAGCCGCGTGCTCTCATTAAGGATACGGAGCGACCGCTGTATAGCCTCCCGAGAATGAGCGATCATCGCGATGTCCATTGGTGTTGTTCTAAATATTCGAGGTACTCTAGCTTAGGCGTCTTTGTCTGTCAGGCAATCGAGCTCGTAAGCTGCGCGAGCAACACCGGCTAAATTCACCGCGTACGCAACATATCGCATGGCATTTCCCAGGCGCGGAAAGCTGCCCATACGAGTCTTTCGCGGGCCCATAGTTCCACGGCGACGGCAAACTTGGCGGCGTTGGTCGATCGAAAAAAACGGCCCCAGCGTCCGGCGGCGGCTGGGGCCGTTGGAATGCTCCGGCACCAAGGGGGGCTTTGAACCGGAGCACAGCACCAAACCGGTGGCTTGCTCCTAGTTCCTAGGGAAGAGGAGGTCTTGCGAGAACCGGCCCATCGCCAAACGCGCGTTCGAACGATGGGCCGTCCCGGGTGGATGTCGCGAAGCTGGAGTGATCCAGATATCGCGCCACACGCCGAAATCTTAGATCCGCGCGGCCCGAGAGTTGTTCCTTGCTGAATAAGGTAGCCGCAGCACGTGGGCGCTTTAGTTCGGCCTCTCTCGACTCGGCTGGTCCAAAACAGCTTCTTGCAGTTGAGGGACCGAAAGATGGCAATAGCCCCGTCCGGTGAATCGACTACGTCAACGAACAGCATGGTTTTTTGCATGCGGAACAGGTCGGCAGAGGCTTAGTTTTTTCTCTTGTATGGTCATCCCGCCCGAAAGCAAGAACAGCGGAAGAGGTTTCTATGGTGCCTTTGGAGGCTCCGGGCGCCATGTGTTCGGCACCTCGTGCTCCAGCAATGTCCTTGAGACTGCGATTTGCTCCCGAGACCGGGAGATCATTTTCCTAGCCAATTGGCTCGCATCAGCCTGATGCATCTCTTGCGAGTCCAGATACTCGTCGAACTGTTTCTTGGTGAACATGACGGCATCCACGCTGCGCCCGGTCAATTTACGCTAGAAACAGATTAGGACAGTGCAAAAGTGAACTTACTCTGGCGGCCGCAAGCCTGGCGATCGTATTCAGTCACTCAGATGTGGGCGCTATGGAGAGCGCCGCAGAGTTAAGCAAACCCGTCGCTCACTCGAGGGTTAGCCGAAGAGGGCCGCCAAGCTGAAAGCACTGGCCGACCAATTGCCCTCTGGGGCGGAACATGAGGGCTTGCTCAAGCGAGCCAAGCTTGTCGAGACGGGGGCACTTCTCTCGGCCGTTTACGAAACGTTCCCGGGCCGATTTGGTTCCGAAGACGAAACTAGGCCACGCCTCGGGAGCCAGGGCCTGCGTCGCTTAGTGCTCGGAAGGCTTCTCCCTCTGGGCTTTGCGCGCTATGTCCATCCACTCTCCTGCGAGCTTCAACCAAGCCCTTTTATCGACCTCGCGCGTGGCTTTCCCAGCCTCGTCTAGGCAGTCGTGCGCTTGCTGAAGGTATCTTGCAAATCAGCTTCGCTCATCGCGATCAATGCGACCGCGAAAGGAAGGTGCCTACAAAGGTAAGCCGTAGGTGAGCCTTGAGGCAGATCCTGCGGCCTAGGCACGACGTTCCGCACGATAGGCGCGGCACGGACCCTTGCTAGCACAGTGGCCCGCTAGCGCGAACCGGCGGGCCGCTTGTCACTGCCTCAGCCGTTTCGGGTCAGCAGGAGCTGCTCCAGTCCATCCTCGATCACTCGGAGATCCTCAAGTAAAGCATCTCGAGAGTCGGGCGGGTTCACGCCTGATGTGGACTGTAGCTGTTCGAGCAACTGGCGCCGAAGGTCTCGCATATTTTCTAGGGCTTGCCGGTTGTTCAAACGCACATAAGCCGAAACGATCAATCCAATGCTTGTGGCCAATGGGTAGATCCAAATGCAAGATTCTAAAATAGATTGCATCGTAGTCCATTCAAGCTATTCCGCAAGCACCCATCAAATAGCATCTTGGTGACCAATTAGGCCCAGGGTGTTCTGGGACGGGGCCGTGGGGGACATACGCGGCCTTGTTGCTTGTGGTTGAGGGCCCGCGAGCTCTGCCAGCTCCGGCGGGTCCTCCCTCATTTTGATGCACGTTAAGCCTGCTGCCGATTGTGAACTAGATCATATTGCGTGTCAGAAATGCAGCGATAGGATCATCCACCGGGGCTGGCTGCATGTTTTCTTAGACTTTTTCACCCGGTTTCATTTTGGCCATGCGCGGGCCGCAGCGAGAACGTCGCTGCGGCCAGTAAAATCGCTGCGTTTCAATCACCAGCAAAGTTTGTGGGCACCAACAATTTCGGTGCTCGTCACAAAACCGCGATCGTCAATCGTACCGCGGGACCCGTTGACGGCTGGTCACGCCTAAGTCTTCGGCGGTGCGTCATCAGCCGCTGCCCGTCGCGCATTCTGTGGGTTCGCCGCCGGCGTTTCATGCCGCCCCCGCAACTCGCTATGCCAGCGTGCGTCTTACCATCTCAAGGCGCGTCAGCATCTCGGCCGAATGAAAACACGGCGAACCTCAAATGATGATCTTCGATTGCGGCGTTCAACATCAACTCGGCGGCTATCCTACGATCATGAAGCTCTATGCCTTCGACGTCCTCACCCTCGGGTTGTACCCGTCCGGCAGGCGCGGCTCAGATCAGGGCATACACTGGCCAAGCCATGGGCGGCGACGACTTGCGAGATATGCCGCTGCATCTGCGAAAGATGAATCTCCAGCGGCTGTTCGCGCGCAGGCCGGAGGGCATATCCGTGGTCGCCTCGGTGTAGCTTTCAACAATTCGCTGCTTTACGTGACGGTGGTGCGGCCTAGGCGGATATGGACCACATTACGTGCTCGCGACGCGCTGTTCGAGACCGTCTCCACCACCCGCACCGGCTGGCCGTCGGCGCAGGCTGGGAATACGGGTTCACGCCCAATTGGTCGGGCCGTGTTGAGTACCGCTACACCGATTTCGACACCTTCCGGAACAACTCCACCGTCTCGTTCCCCGGCTTCTCCTACGAGCACGATCCGGTGTTCCACACCGTGCGTGCAGGTGTCAGCTTATCGCTTCGGCGGCCCGGTGGTCGCGAAGTACTGATCTGCCCAACCCAATCAAATCAGCAGCTCAAAGCCCCGGCGTCGTCCGGGGCTTTTGTTGTCGGATAGTTAGCAGCTCCTGCGACGCTGTTGGTGGCCGGCCATTGGTCGTTAAGGAAGAGGTGCAGGCGATCGTAACTTCAACAGCGCCGTTCACCTCGGGAGTCAATATCGCGCGCCATGACACCGCTCATGCAGCCGGTCACACATGCGCCGAACTTCAACCACCACGACCAGTTTTGCGAAGGCATATTCGGCTGGTTGCCGGAAGACTCCATCCAATAGTTCGCGGAACAGCAATTCCGGGCAATTACCGTCAACCACGTTGACAAATGGGAGAGAGCGCCGGAGCGCACAGTGCCCAGACCGGAAATCCAAAGCTGGTCACGGTGTAATTCGCTCTTCGGCCCTGAGCCGAACCACGCTGAGCCTATTGTGATGTCGGCTCTCGAGGGCAGACCGAACGCGCCGCCGTCGCTGCCTTGACCGCTGCTTGTGACCTAACCGGACATCGGGCGCCCAAAACGATACGGTTTAGCCTATCAAATTGGTCGGTTTCATCACTATGATGGTCTCATGATCTTGGGGTCGAGCATGAGACGGCGCGAGTTCATAGGGCTTCTCGGCGGCGCAGTTGCGGCTTGGCCAGCCGCCCGCGCGCAACAGGCCGGGCGACAGTATCGCATTGCAATCTTGGCGCCTCCGGGATTGCAAGTCTTCCTCGATGAACTTGGTCGAGCCGGTTTTGTGGAGGGCCGTAATGTTGAAATTGTCAGGCGCGACCTTGGCCTGGATGCTGCTTCTTACGAGACGATCGCCAATGAGCTGACCAAAACGCGGCCGGATGTGCTCATGGTAACCGGTCCGGAAGCAGCGCGTGCTGCGCAGAAATCAACTCAACGCATTCCTATCGTGGCGCTGGCGGATGATTTGCTTGGCAGCAACCTCGTCGCCTCCATGCCTCGCCCTGATGGAAACACAACGGGAGTCGCAATCTTCGCATTTCAGCTCGATGGAAAGCGATTGGAGCTGTTGCATGAAGCGATCCCCAGAGCTCGAAGGATAGCCGTCTTTGCCGATCGCGAGCCAATACGAAGCATCGACGCTCTCAAGACTGCTGCCCGCGCATTCGGCGTTGAGACCGTTCCATTTACCGCGCGCTCTGAGGACGACGTCGTTCGGGCGATAGATGCCATGAAAGCGGCCTCGGTCGATGCAGTCAACATTCTGGCATCACCCATTTTATCGTCGTTCCGTTTTCTCATCCGTGACCGGCTCGACACGCGTCGCCTACCGGCTATTTGGCAGTGGCCCGAAGGGGCCGAGGACGGCGGCCTGATTGCGTATGGTCCGCGTCTCAGCGTGGTTTTTCGCCAATGTGCTCGTCAGGTCGCGAAGCTGTTGCGCGGTGCCAAGGTGATTGATGTGCCTGTCGAGCAACCGACCGATTTTGAGTTGATCATCAATCTCAAAACCGCAAAAGCACTCGGCCTCGAAATACCAGCGATGCTGCTTGGCCGCGCTGACCAGGTGATTGACTGACTTCGCTTAGTGGCCCGAACGGCGAAGCTGCCGTTCGCCGATTTGAGGTCTGCTGCACAGCGTTTAGCAGACGCGAATTGCTCGATCTGAGCTTTTCTCAGTTTGACCCATAGCTGGCCTTCAGGGCGATGTCGCTGATGGCTGCTTATGCACGAAGTAGACCGTTTTGGACGTTCTCATTCCAAGCTGGGGCGCCGTTGTTCCCATTCAACGGGCGGCGCTGGCCTGTTTAGCAGGAACTAACGAAGCCTCAGCGGCATTTGTTGAGCATGCCCAAGTACTTCTTCCACGTCCACAATCTCGCGCCGAACAAAGATGAGGAAGGCGAAGACCTTCCAGACGACGAAGCCGCTTGGCATGAAGCCACGAGCTACGCGGGCGCGCTGTTAAACGACATCGATGGCAAGTTCCGGTCCGGCCAAGAATGGAGCCTAGAGGTAGCGAACGAAGCCGGGAAACCGCTCTACTTCATCAGCATCACGTCAAAGCAAATGAAGTAAGGCCGCCTCCCTTGGTGCAACTGACCGCTTGGTCTATCTCAAGGAGTGCCAGTTCCAACGCCGCGCGATGCGCCAAATTAATTTGGGATGCGGCCGAGTTCGTCTATGCTTGCCACATGCGCAGTGAAGATGAATACCGACGCCAAGCGGCTGAAGCTCAAAAGGAAGCCGACAGAACCCTCAGTGACGACGACCGGGCCTCTTGGTTGCGCGTGGCTCAGGGTTGGCTGAGCCTTCTCCCCAAACGCCCGCAACCGGACGCAGACTCCTTTGAAGCCAGAGCGAAATCGGAAGGAACGGGACAGCCGGATTCAGACGCTTCAAATTAGGCGCGGACTCAAGTTCTCGGTGCTGCTTCCAAGCGCGATGCTTTTCAATCCAGCGGCGGCCGTCTTGTAGTATGGTATCGGATGTACCGCGCGATGCTTGAAGAACACCTGGCCATAGCGGAGCGCCACATTGCCTCCGGGGTGAAGCTTCTCGCCAAGCAGGAAGCGCTCATCGCCGAACTGGAGCGGCACTGCCACGATAGCAAAGGCGCAAAGGCAGTGCTGGCCAGAATGATGGAAACGCAGTCCCTCCATATAGACGACCGGGATCGCATATTGAGGGAATTGGGAGATTAAACCCATTGATTTGGATCAATGGCCACCGGCCTTACCGGTCAAGCATCAGGCATGGATGCCCCCAAACCAGAGACACGTCCCACTCCCAAGCTGACGCGTTTGGAAGAGGCCCGACGCATCATCGACGAGTACGCGGCCGACCTCCGAGCGATAAATCATCAAGCTCCGCCAACAAATGAATTAATTGGGCCTTGTGTATCCTTTGGTACTTTGCAGGCGAAGGAATATTGCTACTAATTCCCGAACAGAGAGGCGGGCAATGGAGGGGCTAAAGGACTCGCTGGGCCAACTCGAAGCCCCTGTCTGCCCCAATTGCCACGTCGGCATGAGATGGTTTCGATCCGAGTTGGTGCAAGACGACGCACAACCGCTAATCGCTCACCTTTTCATTTGCCCTAATTGCAAGAGCGCCCAGCGGCGGCACAGCGAGGTTACGCCAGTTCGCATGCCTCCCGAAAAACTATTGAGCCCGCGCTTACGTGTGGTTGGATGAAGAGTAAGGCCGCCTCAGTGGGCGGCCTCTTTCATTCGGCCAACGCGACTTCCCTCTTCCGCTTTTTGCCCGAAGGCGAGGTTCGGGCGGCGTCCTAAGTTGTCGGCTCATTGGCCTAGGGCCCGGCGCTGTCACTCCTGCACGTGTACCCAAAGGTAGAACTTCTTGCATCGCTAGGAGCTTTATTCTGTAGGAACGTACGATCCTTTCGTGTATTACAAAGACACCTGCCTTGGATGGTTGAAGTGCCATCCAAATCCCTGGAACATCGGTTTCACGTCAGCACTCTGGCGTTTCGCCGCACTATGCGGCCTTTCAGCGACTTAGGTTCGTCGCTCCGAGGTTTTCAACCCGGCCTCAAGTCGATGGTCTTGGACTTCGCCATCGCACGGTCCACCATGCATCCCACCGAAATGCTGATCCGCAGATTGCAGGTCGATACCCAACTTTGCGATGACGATGCCAAAGCCATCCGTTCTCTCAAGGTCGAGACCAAAGTGGTTCCTCCGGACACCTGTCTGGTGTCGGAAGGGGATCGTCCCACTCATTGCTGTCTGATCATCCAGGGATTCGCATGCCGCTCCAAAGTCGCTCACAATGGGAAACGGCAGATCCTTTCCTTTCACATCCCAGGCGACATCCCGGATCTGCAGAGTCTGTTTTTGAAGACGATGGATCATGACCTCGCAACGATGTCTCCAGCAACGGTCGGCTACATTCCTCATTCCGCCTTGGAACACCTGGTCCGGACGCACCCCTCAATCGCCTGCGCGCTGTGGCGGGAGACGCTGGTCGACGCCGCCATCTTCCGTGAGTGGATCGTCAACATGGGCGTGCGGTCAGCCGCCGCACGCATGGCGCACCTTCTCGCCGAGTTGCGGCAGCGCATGGCCGCAGTCGGGCTGTCGAACGGAGAAGAGTTCGAGTTTCCTGTGACGCAATCCGAGCTAGGCGAGGCGCTTGGCTTAAGCACGGTGCACGTGAACAGAGTCTTGCAGGCATTCCGTGCAGAACGGGTGCTCGACCTGCAGAAGAACTTCGTGACGATCGAGGACTATGAGAAGGTTGTCGAAGCGTCGGGCTTCGACGAGAGCTATCTCTACCTGACTAGGAACGTTCCCTCGTCATAAGAGCTTTGGTCAGCAATGCGCTTCTATTTCTCTCAACCTGGAAACCCTCCCGACGAAGAGGGGGTCGAGTTCGTGGACGCTGACGCGGCCGTCAGAGAGGCCGCGCAGACTGCGCTTTTGCTGGCCCGTGACCAGCAGGATCTGACGGATCCACTCACTCTGACGGTCTCGTCCGAGGATGGGACGATTGGCAGCGTTACCGTGAAGGTTTCCATCGCCCGAACGCCTACGCGGTGAGTCTGCTGTTGGCCCTTGGCTGACTTCAGCCCTGAGAGCGGCGATGTCCACTTCCCAGAGATGACCTGACCAAGGTCATGCTGACTGCCGAGGGCAGCTTTTTACCCGGAGCGGAAATTCGGTTGTGCGGTGGGTGCGGTGTCCCTAAGGGAGTGGACGGGTCAGGAACGAGCGAGAGGCATTTGCGTTTTCGGACAAACGGTCAAGTCTGAAATGCCCCTATCCCCTGATCCATGCGGTGAGTTCCAGGAGGCGGAGCCCGAATCGGTTCTGTTCGCGATGTTCAACGGTGACGACCGTATCGAGTGCAGGGTCGCATTGTCTGCGTTGCGAGATCGCGCCGTTGCGGACGGCATTGACCCAAACGACATAGCTGCCACGTTTAGGAGGCATCGGTCGACGATCGAGCAGATCGCAAGCCGGCAGTTCGACGCGGGCAAGGAGCTGCCGGTTGTCGAGACAGAGCAGCTCACAACCGTAAAGGCCTGATGGCAGAGAAAGCGACCTCCCCTGCGCCGAAACAAGCCGACCAAGGCTCCGGCAGTCGTGGGGGAGACCAGACGCTAGACGGTTCTTGCCACGAGCACCGCGTGGGACCCAAAGCTGATGAGTCGCAAACACAAAGATGAACGCTCAGACTGAACGTCCATCAATCATCAAAGTTACTCTAGACGGGAGGCGGAGTTTATGGGTGTCGAGCGTATGCAACCACCCGGATATTGGCAGATGCGAGCGGAAGAGTTTCGCACAAGGCGGATAATGCCAGCACAGGCAGACCAGGGACGCCCTGCGCAAAGTGGCTGATGACTATGCAGAATTAGCCCAGCGCGCCGACCAGTCCCAGCGCCAGCCAAGGCGTCCGCCGCCGAGATGCCACGGTGCAGCTTCTGCAGTGTGGCCAAGGCCGTGCAGAGTGCGACGAGGCCATGCCGACTAGGATATCGATGTCGCCATAAGGCGATTCACCTAGCCGAGATACGATACGTCCTTTGCCCGCGAGGCCAGCTCGGCTTCCATCTTGTCGCCCCGGCTTGATTGTTCGCGATGAAGTCAGCCAGTTCGTCGCGAGTCATTTCAGAGAGCAACTTTGCTGAGAGGACGTCTCCTTGCGGCTGGGAGCGATGTGCCCTGCTCGATCCAAGTCCTTAATCGAGAGATCAGCCCGAACCCGCGCACTCACGCTCGCGTCTTCTCGATCAACTTGGCGGATTCGCCGGCAGGGCGTCGTCCTTTGAGGAACCTCGCGGCAGTTCGAGACTGCCTGGTCAAAGCTGGCGCCGACCTTTGAGCGAGGAACAGCTCGCTCCTCGTCGCCGTACACCTCTTGAGCGGCCGCATTATGGGGCTTCATGGTTGAGACGAAATTCGACAGAGCCATGAAGGAATTTGTCTGGAATATATTAGAGATCCAATCCCAATTGGAGGACATTCACTCCGTGTGGGCGCGGCTGCTCGGTATCACCGAGCCGCAGGAGCTCATGTTGATGGCGATAATGGACTTGGACGAGGACATGGCATTGAGGGAATTGACCTCGCCAAGAAGTTACGGGTCCATCCTACGTTTGTAGCAAGTCAGACCAAGAGTCTCGCAAAGGTTGGCCTTCTTAATCGCCGGACTCGGTCGGATGATGCCCGCTTCGTGCAGATGTCAGCAACGAGCAAGCGATTGCTGCAATAGCTAAGCTAGCCGAAAAGAAGGCAAGCCTGAACTCAACGATTTCGCCGACCTTATGAAGGTAGGTTGGCTGAGTTGAACACTGCGCTTTTGGCAATTGGCAAGAATGTTCGACTGGCTGTCCGACTATTGGCGATCGAAGTCTTGTAATCTTACCAAGACACCAAAGCCCTCGGTGGTTTCCCGCCGAGGGCTCTGAGGAGCTCTCGGCAGTTTCCTACCAAGAGCTCCAATGTAGTCGCTAGAGCGAACCTTACCAGTTGCGCTGAGCGCGGAGGAGCAGGGTGATGGTGTCCTGATCCTTCAGCTCGTACACAGCGGCCGGCTTGGCCGTTGCGCCAGCACCGGCGTAACCAACCGTACCGGAGTACTTCTGGTCGAGGTGGGTCCAGTTCAGGTCAGCCGAGAACGTGAGGTTCTTGACAGGGGTCCAGCGGGTGATGACACCGACCTGCGCAACCGCGAAGTCGGGATTGCAGCCCGTGACACCTGCCTGCGAGACACCCGTTACGAACGTGCCACCCACGCCGCAGAGCGAGGTCTTGGCCAGCGAGCCGAACTGTGCCTGAGCGTAGGCACCGTACAGCGCGGTGTTCCAGTAGGGATCCCAGTTATGGGTGTAGGCACCACGGAAGCCCCAGGTCTTCACGGTTTCCTGCGACGAGCCGCCGCCCGCCGAGGTGAACACGGTGTCCGGAGCATAGGCGAAGCCGACGCTCTGGTAGGCAATGCCTGAGCTGCCGAACATCGAGTAGCTGCCGCCCGCCAGGTTCTGGAAGTTGTAGCGGGTCGCGCCATCGGTGTAGACGCCCGAAATGTTGATCACGTCACCCGCGCCGGTCGGGATGTTCTTGATCGACAGAGCGAGCTGAACAGCCCAACCCCACTTGTCGTCGGGGTGACCAGTGACTTCGGTCGGGCCGTAGTAGGCAACGTGGTTGTCGTGCGCAGCGACCGACGCCTGGAACAGACCCCAAGCCTGGTCGACACGAACCATACCGACGAGGTTCGGCGAACGCGAGCCGCCGATGTTGTTCGTGCCATATGCGCCACCGATAATACCGGCAGCAGACGCGCCTGCCAAGTTGACGTTACCGGCTTGGTAGTAGGCCGTCGCGTCTTCCGCCGAGAACGACGCCGTCACGCCCTGACCGAAGTCAGCGGTGTAGGTGAACTGGTTGACACCAGTGACCGTGCCGGAACCGCCGACGAGGCTGTCGAAGTTGTTGCCGGGATAGTTGGTCCAGGGCGCGTCGAACTGCGACACGGCCTTACCCATGGTGAAGCC
>NZ_KB902813.1:0-298209 GCF_000379585.1 Bradyrhizobium sp. WSM2793
ACCAGCGGCTTGCCGGTCTGCACCACGGCCTCGAGCAGCGGCAGCAGCTCGTTCAGCGAGGAGAGCTTCTTCTCGTTGATGAGGATGTAGGCGTCGTCCATCTCAACGCGCATCTTGTCGGCGTTGGTGACGAAGTAGGGCGAGATGTAGCCGCGGTCGAATTGCATGCCCTCGACGACGTCGAGCTCGGTCTCGAGCGACTTGGCTTCCTCGACGGTGATGACACCCTCGTTGCCGACCTTCTTCATGGCGTCGGAGAGGAACTTGCCGATCTCCTGGTCGCCGTTCGCCGAGATGGTGCCGACCTGGGCGATCTCGTCGTTCGAGGTGACCTTCTTGGAGTTCTTCTGGAGGTCCGCAACCACGGCTTCGACCGCGAGGTCGATACCGCGCTTCAGGTCCATCGGGTTCATGCCGGCGGCGACCGACTTGGCGCCTTCCTTCACGATCGCCTGGGCCAGCACGGTGGCGGTGGTGGTGCCGTCGCCGGCCGCGTCAGCGGACTTGGAGGCGACTTCGCGCACCATCTGCGCGCCCATGTTCTCGAACTTGTCCTCGAGCTCGATCTCCTTGGCGACGGTGACGCCGTCCTTGGTGATGCGGGGAGCGCCGAACGACTTGTCGAGGACGACGTTGCGGCCCTTCGGGCCGAGCGTGACCTTCACCGCGTTGGCGAGAACGTCGACGCCGCGCAGCATCTTGTCGCGCGCTTCAACCGAGAATTTGACTTCTTTGGCTGCCATCTGGAATTTTCCTTGGATAATGTTTGACTGGAGGGAAAGAGAGGCTCTTAGGCCGCCTTCTTCTTGGAAGCGGGGACGTCGAGAACGCCCATGATGTCGCTTTCCTTCATGATCAGCAGGTCTTGGCTGTCGATCTTGACTTCAGTGCCGGACCACTTGCCGAACAGCACGCGGTCGCCGACCTTCAGGTCGATCGGGATCAGCTTGCCGGCTTCGTCGCGGCCACCGGGGCCGACGGCGACGACTTCGCCCTGCGAGGGCTTTTCCTTGGCCGTGTCGGGAATGATGATGCCGCCAGCGGTCTTCTCTTCTGCGTCGATGCGCTTGACCACGACGCGGTCGTGAAGCGGACGGAATTTCATGCAGTCCTCCTAAGCATTTGCTCAGATTGATGTTTCAAGGGATGTTAGCAGTCGATGCCCGCGAGTGCTAGCACGAGCGAAGCTGAAATAGGACAGGAATTTTGTGGGAGCAAGGGCTTCTAGCAGAAAAATCAGCACCCGGAAGCGCGGACTGCCAGAATCTCTTTTCCATCGTTAACCGAGGCCGGGCCCGTATTAGCACGGTGCCGCCTCTGCTGCTAACGCATTGAATTTCAACAGCTTGTTAAACTTTTGGGCTTGAGATGGGTTGTCAGTTTGCGTCACATTTCTCTCATGTGAGCGCATCAGTACCGGGTGGCTCGTCAGGCGCACACCGACCAGGCCGCCCCTTGAATGCGCTCCTGCAAAGGAGGTTGGCATGGGCGTACGGAGTGGGGGCGTTTCCGAGGACTTCCGGAAACAGCTTCTAGGTTACGGGCTGACGACGGCGCAAATCCTCTACCGGATGCCGGATCATCCCTCGCTGCTCCAGACCTACGTCTGGCAGAACTACGACCTGTTTCCGAAATTCCCGGCGCTGAAGGATTTCCTGGCCTTCTGGCAGGAAAAGCTCGACGGTCCCCTCCATTCGGTCACCGTCGCGCACTCCAAGCTGATCAAGCCGGCCGAGCTGCGCGCCGTGGATGGCGTGTTCCGGCTGCATTGAGGCGCACACCGGTCCCGTAGGGTGGGCAAAGGCGCTTAAGCGCCGTGCCCACCATCCATGATCGCGCACGGAAGGTGGGCATGCTTCCGCCTTCGCTCTTCGAGCTACGGCGGACAAGTCGCTTTGCCTACCCTACGATATCTCCGTTGCAGCTGCGCCGGGCGAACGCGCTATTCCCGTGATCACCTGAGGGGCGATCAGGCGCCCTCGCTGCAATAGCGTCTCCACATCGCGCGATAGGCCTCGTCGACCGCTCGCCCGTATGAGACGGGGTTGCTGGCGGCTGCGGCCCGGATCTTGTCGGGCAGCTCGCGGCGCAACCTGTCGAGCTCGCTGATCTCAGAACCTCGGCTCGTTGCGATTTCGACATACGTCTCATGGCTGTCGGTGACCCAGTCCGGCAAGCCGAGTGCGGTGAGGATGGAGCCGGCAGCACGGCTGGGCAGGCTGTTGCCGAGCTTCGCCACCACCGGCACGCCCATCTGCAAGGCTTCCCATGTGCTGACGCCGCCATTCTGCGGGAACGGGTCGAGGCAGATATCGACGCGATTGAACGATGCCAGATGTTCGCTTCGCAAGGTGGCGCCGAGCAGATCGACGCGTTCGGCCGGCAATCCGCAAGCCTCGAACCGGGCCAGCAAATTTTCGCGGACCAACTGGTCGTCCAAGGCAACATCCTTGATCAGCAGTCGCGAGCCCGGCACCCGCTCGAGAATCCTGGACCAGACCTGCGCTGCCTCGTCCGAAATCTTGCTGATGCGGTTGAAGACGCCGAAGGTGACGAAACCGTTCGAGATCGCCGGCGTTGGTGCCCGCGGAATCTCGGTCGGCAGCGACGCCAGTGTCACGAAGCACGGCAGGTCGACAATGGTCTCGGCAAACAGATGCCGAACCTCGTGAGGAATCGCGACCGGATCCGACATCAGATAATCGATCGTCGGCAGCCCGGTGCCGGTGCCGTGGCCCCAGCCATGCACCTGGATCGGTGCCGGCTTGCGCGCGAACACGCCGAGGCGGTTACCTCTGGTATGGCCGGACAGATCGATCAGGATGTCGATGCCGTCGGCGCGGATCTCGGCAGTGAGGCGATCTTCGGTCCATTGCGAGGCGTCGCGCCATCGATCGGCGATCCCCTGAAATTCGCCGGTCGTCGCATCCACTTTCGACGAACAAGCGTAGCACACGACCTCGAACTGTGCCCGCTCATGGTGTTGGAGCACCGGCTTGAAAATCAACGCGGCCGAATGCGCGTTGAAATCCGACGAGACATAACCGAGCACCAGACGGCGATCCGGATCGCGGCTGTTGTCATGCGGTCTCGCCGCGCCTGAAGCGATTTTCGCGCCGACACGCTCCCACCACACCTGACGCGCCTGCTGATGCCGTTCAACGGTGGCGTCCCCCGCAAAATCGAGCGTGAATATCTTGTTGGAGATCGCGCTCTGCAGGTCAGGCTGGATGTCGAGGGCTCTGTCGAAACTGGCGAGGGCCTCATTGACCCGGCCAAGTCCGGCGAGGCAAAGACCCAGCACCAGGTGAGCTTGAATGGAATCTGGATCGATCGCGAGCGCCTGCTGGCAGTCGTGGGATGCGTGGGCAATTTGCTGGATCTGGAGCAGGACACTGGCCCGCGCGAGCCACCCATTCGCGTCGTCGGGTGCCAGCGCAATCGCCTGATTGCCGTCTGCCAGCGCTTCGTCAAATCGCTGAAGTTCCCGTAAAGCCGTGGCACGGTTTGCAAGCGCCGCGGCATAGTCAGGCTTGATCGACAGCGCGCGGTTCAAGCTTGCGACGGCCTCGTCGTAATTGCGCTGACGGCACAGCGCCCAACCCCGGCCGTTGTGGGCTTCGGCAAGGCTTGAGTTGAGTGCGATCGCTTTGTCGTAGCTATGGAGCGCCTCCTCGTGAAGGTCGAGGGCCACGCTCGCGTTACCGAGATTGGAGAGGGTTGCGGCGTGGTTGGGCCGCAAGGCGAGGGACTTTCGATAGCTCGCGCAGGCCTCGTCGTGACGCCGCAGCCCGTTGAGCGCGACGCCCAGCCTCATATGAGCATCGGCAGATTGCGGATCCACGGCGACCGCTCGGCTCAGCAGGATTTCGGCCTGCTGAAAGTTCTTGGCATCAGACTCCAAAGCGCCGAGCATGTGCAGCGCCATGAATTGGCTGGGCGCGAGCTGCAGGAGTTGCCGATAGGCAGCCTGGGCCTCGGCGAGAAGCCCCATCTTGTGGAGCTGGAGCGCATGCCCGAGCAACGGCAGCACTTCGGCTTTTTGCCGTTTCTGAAGCCGGGCATTTTGAAATGCACGCTGACCTACGCTGTTGCCCATGGCTTCAATCCCCCAGAATCTCTCTTCGAGATTAATTCAGCGAGAGAACGAATACGAGACGACGGCCGTTCGCCACGACAGCTTGGGACAAGCTACGACCGATCGGGTCATCGAGCCGTCAGCCTCGCGCCCGGCAATTGCCGCCTCATCCAAGACTGGATAATCTGTGCTCGGGTTGTACCCGTCCGGCGGGCGCGGCTCAGATCAGGGAGGCAGACAATGGCCAAGCAAAAGGCATCAAGACCCGCAACGAAGACCGCAGTGAAGAAGCGGAGCGGCGCCAAAGCGGCGGCGCGATCCTCGGCACGCAAGGCGGTGAAGGCGAAGGCCCGCACCGCCGCGCCGAAGAAGCCGGCGCGGCCCAGGCAGCGCATCGCGATCAGCCATCACCGCGAGGAAGACTTCAAGGCCGATGGCCTGCGCGCTTACGCGAAATACCGCGACCTCGGCATCGCCGACGCAAGCCACGGCCTCGCGCAAGCGCACGTGATCCGGCTGCAAGGTCCTTGCGATCCGGCCGAGGTGTCGAAGCTGCATTTTCACGACGTCGACTTCCAGATGGTCTACGTGCTCAAGGGCTGGGTGAAGACCTATATGGACGGGCAAGGCGAGACCTTGATGAAGGAAGGCAGCGCCTGGACCCAGCCGCCGAAGATCAAGCACATGATCCTGGATTATTCGGATGACGTCGAACTGCTGGAGGTAATCCTGCCGGCGGAATTCAAGACGGTGGAGTTGAAGGCGTAGGCCAATCTCTCTCCTTATCATTGCTATGACGGTTCGTAGCCCGGATGGAGCGGAGCGTAATCCGGGGCCGCGTGCGACGACGCGGACCTTCCCGGATTGCGCTGCGCTCCATCCGGGCTACAGGACCTTCGCTGCCTCCAGCCCCACCACCGCCCATCAAACACGTTCGTCAGCGTTCCCGTCACGATCGCTAAAAAGCACCCGATCTGCGAAACCGGGCACTTACCAGTCGGATGGTTTCAGCTGTTCCGCAGGGCGGGCGCTAACCAGTCGAAAATACCTCTCCCGTCAACTCAAAGCTGTGAAAACGCGGGAGTGCTTTCATGGCGACCAACACTTTTGGCCGACGTGGCGTCGCGGCGCCGCCCTCAAGAGCGTCATTTCAACCCGTCGCTGCGCCGATCGTTCGGGAGATCGTGCGCGACCCCGCTCAGGCCTTGCCTAGTGAGGGGACGCTTTTTGGCGACAACAAGCTTTTGGCCGATATCCCTTTCCTCACCATTGGCCTGATTTTTGGTCTGCTTCTGATCTTCGCTCTGCAACGCAGTCTGGCCATCGACGTTGCGCGGGACGGTGACCTCGATGTCCGCTCGCTGATCGCTCAGGGCGCCTCCGGTTACGATCTCGTTGTCGGACGAGGAGAGTGGTGGAGGATTGGCCTTGCGCCGCTGCTGCATGGCAGCGGGTGGCACCTCATCAGCAACTGCATTGGGTTGTTCATCGTCGGCGTCAGGCTGGAGTCTCTGATCGGCCGTGGCTGGTTTGCGCTGATCTTCGTCGCCAGTGCAGTGGCGGGTGAGGTCGGCTCTCTGCTGGGCAATGGCCCCGGCACGGTGGGCGTCGGCGCGTCCGGCGCCATTACCGGGCTCATCGCGGCACTGTTCGTCGCGAGCTTCGATCCCGAAGCGGACGCCGATCAAACCATATCGCGATTGAAGACGTCGCTCTTCTTCGGCGTGCCCGCATTGCTGCCGCTGGCCTTCGGCGCCTCGGGCAATGTCAACTATTATGCCCATGCAGGCGGCGCGGTGGCCGGCGCCGCGCTTGCGATCATGCCGTGGCTCGCCTTCTGGTCCTATGACAGCCTGCCGCGGAGCGCCGGCATGACGTTGCTTGCAGCATCCCTCGGAGCTCTGATCTGCGCCGGCTTCGCCGCGGTGCATTATTCGTCCTACATGGCCGATGCCGTGCACTATATCCGCGCATCGGAAGTGCCGACGAAGTCTGACGAGATGGTCAGCCGGTCTTTCGATCTCGTCACCCGCTACCCGAAAGACGCGCGGGCTCACGTGTTCCGCGCGGTCTTCTTCCTGGAACAAGCCAACCTGAGGTCGGCGGAGACAGAGGCGCGAACCGCCATGTCGCTCGCAGCTTCGGATGTGGCGGGTGGGCCGGTGCGCTCCGGCGCACAGGGCCTCATGGCGGTGTTGCTATGGGCGCAGGGACGGGAAAGCGAGGCGAAAGCCATGGCGGCCGAACCGTGCCGTGCCAAGCTGGCCGAGGTGCGCCGCATCTTGCAGAAGTCGAAATTGTGCAGTTGACCGGAATGACCGGTTCGTAGCCCGGATGAGCGCAGCGACATCCGGGATCGTCTCTCCGCGGCGAAGCTGATCCCGGATACTCGCTGCGCTCATCCGGGCTACGGCATCAAGCCAACACCCCCACGACCGCGCCCATCAAGCAAGTCGTCAGCGTCCCCGATACGATCGACTTCAATCCCAGCGCGTTGATCTCCTCGCGCCGCTCCGGCGCCATCACGCCGAGGCCGCCGATCATGATGCCGAGGCTGGCGAAATTGGCGAAGCCGCACATTGCGTACAGCATGATCAGGCGCGAGCGCGGGTCGAGCGCATCGCCCGGCAGCTTCGAGAAGTCGACATAGGCGATCAATTCGTTGAGCACGGTCTTGGTGCCCATCAGGCTACCGGCCGTCACCGCCTGATCCCATGGCAATCCCATCAGCCAGCACACCGGCGCCATAACCAGCCCCAGCAGGCGCTGTAACGAGATCGCGGCGCCGCCAACGTTCGGCAGCAGGCCGAGCATAGCGTTGACGAGATAGACCAACGCCACCAGCACCAGCAGCATGGCGACGATGTTGATCAGCAGCTCGATCCCCGCGGTGGTGCCTTTCACGATCGCGTCCATCGTGCTGGAGACCTCCATCTCCGGATCTTCGAGCGTGCCGCCGGTACGCGTGTCGGAGGTTTCAGGCACCATGATCAGGCTGACGAGGATCGCGGCCGGCGCGCCCAGCACGGAGGCGATGACGAAATGCGCGGCCGCGTCAGGAATGAGAGGAGCAAGGAGCGTCGCATAGAGCACCAGCACCGTGCCGGCGATGCCCGCCATGCCGCCGGTCATCACCAGGAACAATTCGCTGCGGGTCATCTGCTTCAGATAGGGCCGCACGAACAGCGGCGCCTCGACCATGCCGAGAAAGATGTTTGCGGCGGTCGAGAGGCCCACCGCGCCGCCGACGCCCAGCGTCCGCTCCAGCAGCCAGGCCATGCCGCGCACGATCGGCGGCAGCACGCGCCAGTAGAATAGCAGCGTCGTCAGCACGCTCATCACCAGCACGATCGGCAGTGCCTGGAACGCCAGGATGAAATCGGCGCCAGGCACCTTGACGTCGAAGGGCAGGGCGCCGCCGCCGACATATCCGAACACGAAGGCGGAGCCGGCGCGCGAGGCAGCCGAGATCGCACCGACCGCGTCATTAATGGCGCCGAAGGCGTGCGCGACGACCGGCAGCTTCAGGAGCACGATCGCGGTGACGAAGGTGGCGACGAGGCCGATCGCCACCTGCCGCAGCGACACCGCGCGCCGATTCTCCGCCAACGCGAAGGCGATCAACAGCAATGCGAAAATGCCGAGTGCCGATTGCAAGCGCAGCATAATGTCCCCAAACCCTCAATGATTATGGCCGTGCCGGCGCTGCAAAGGCAATGCCGGGGGCCGCCAGAAGCGCCCCACTGTTGACAAGCGGGGCCACCTCGGCCACGCGGGGGCCTTCGACAGTGAGGGGGCGAGCGGTCCGAGGGTGGCCCAAAAGGCGATGCCAGAGCAACCAATATCCGGACACCCGCCGGTCAGCGCCCGCGCGCTTCTCGCCCATCGCGCGTTCCTGTTCTTCCTGCTCTCGCGCAGCCTGTCGCGCTTTTCCAGCCAGATCGCGGCGGTCGCGATCGGCTGGCAGATCTACGATCTCACCGGCTCGGCCTTCGACCTCGGCATGGTCGGCCTCGTGCAGTTCCTGCCTACCGCGCTCCTGGTGTTCGTCGCCGGCCACGCCGCCGACCGCTATGAGCGAAAGCGCGTGGTCCAGCTCTGCCAACTCGTTGAAGCGGCGACCGCGCTCTATCTCGCAATCATCACCTATCTCGGCGCGGTCGGCGAAGTCCAGATCTTCATCGCGACCTTCGTGCTCGGCATTGCCGGCGCGTTCGAGAGCCCGACCACGGCGGCGCTGCTGCCGCTGATCGCGCCGCAGGGCTCGCTTCAGCGCGCCACCGCCGTCTCCAGCGGCGCGGCGCAGGTCGCGACCATCACCGGGCCGGCGCTCGGCGGCTTCGCCTATGCGGTTTCCCCGCATCTCGCCTACGCCGTGATGGTGCTGTTCTGGATCTTCGGCATGATCCTGACCGGCTTCATCCGGCCGCGTCCGCAGGCGATCGCGAAGGAGGGGATGGACGCGGACAACATCTTTGCCGGCGTTCGCTTCATTCGCAGCAATCCGGCGATCCTCGGCACCATTTCGCTCGACCTGTTCGCGGTGCTGTTCGGCGGCGTCACCGCACTGCTGCCGATCTATGCCCGCGACATCCTCCAGACCGGTCCGGTCGGGCTCGGCGTGCTCCGTGCCGCGCCGGCGGTCGGTGCGCTCCTGATGACCATGGTGCTGGCACGTCACGCCATCTCGAGGCACGTGGGCCTGCGCATGTTCCAGGCCGTGATCGTGTTCGGCCTCGCCACGATCGTGTTCGCGCTGTCCTCCTGGATGTGGCTGTCGGTGCTCGCGCTCGCCGTGCTCGGTGCCGCCGACACGATCAGCGTCGTGATCCGCTTCTCGCTGGTGCAGCTCTCCACCCCCGACGAGATGCGCGGCCGGGTCGGCGCGGTGAACTTCCTGTTCATCAACGCCTCGAACCAGCTCGGCCAGTTCGAAAGCGGTGTGGCCGCCGCGCTGCTCGGCGCCATGCCGGCCGCCGTGCTCGGCGGCGTTGCCACGGTTGCGGTGGCGCTGCTCTGGATGAAGCTGTTTCCCAGCCTGCGGCAGGTGGAGAGCTTGGAGTAGGCCTCCGCTCTCTCCACGTCATTGCGAGGAGCGAAGCGACGAAGCAATCCAGAATCTTGCCTTGGAGGCATTCTGGATTGCTTTGCTGCGCTCGCAATGACGATTGTTGAGATAGCTCGTGGACTTAACTCGCGTCACCCCCGCAGCCAAGCAGCAGCAGGCGCCTCTTGACGCCTACTGTGCATGAGGTTGTTTTCGCAATTTTAGCTTCAACCCCGTCCGACGAACGGCATCTTGGTTGCCATGACCGTCATGGTCAGCACGTTGGCGTCGAGCGGCAGGCCGGCCATGTAGGCCACGGCATCGCCGACCGCTTTCGCATCCATGCGCGGCTCGTGCTTGGTGGTGCCGTCCGGCTGCAGCACGCCGGGGCCGTTGACCATGCGATCGGTCATCGGGGTCGCGGCATTGCCGATGTCGACCTGGCCGACCGCGATGTCGTACATGCGGCCGTCGAGGTTGCTGGCCTTGGTCAGACCGGTGATGGCGTGCTTGGTCGAGGTGTAGGCCGCCGAGAACGGGCGCGGCGCATGCGCCGAGATCGAGCCGTTGTTGATGATGCGGCCGCCGCGCGGGGTCTGGTCCTTCATGATGCGGAAGGCGTGCTGGGTGCACAGGAACGGGCCGGTGAGGTTGGTGTTCACCACCGCCTGCCACTGCTCGAGGCTGAGGTCCTCGAAGTTCACCGCGGGAGCGCCCATGCCGGCATTGTTGAAGAGCACGTCGAGCCGGCCATAGGTGGCCTTCACCTTGTCGAACAGTGCGGCGATGGAATCCGGCTTGGTCATGTCGGCGGTGACGCACAGGCTTTTCCCGGCGGGACCGAGCTTCGCCGTCTCCTCGAGCATGTCGAGCCGGCGGCCGACCAGCACCACGGTGAAGCCGGTGTTCATCAATGCCAGCGACGCGGCGCGCCCGACACCGGTGCCGGCGCCCGTCACCACTGCGATCTTGTTTGCTTCACTCATTGTTTCCTGCCTTTTCTCATGCTGTCAGGTTTTGGGTTCTTTTTCGTTCTTGTAGGGCGGCCGTGGAATGTTCTGGTGCGCCGCGCGCAGCGCCGCCGACCAGCGCGAGCGCAGATCGTGGAAATAGGGCTCGCCGGCCTCGATGCGATGGTTGAGATCGGCATCGCAGGCATCGGCGCGCACCACCAGCACGTCGATCGGCAGGCCGACGCCGAGGTTCGAACGCATGGTCGAATCCATCGAGATCAGGCCGGTCTTCAGCGCCTCGTAGAGCTCGACGTCGTAATGCATGGCGCGGTCGAGCACCGGCTTGCCGTATTTGTGCTCGCCAATCTGCAAATACGGCGTATCGGTGGTGCATTCGATGAAATTGCCGGCGGTGTAGATCATGAACAGGCGCATCCGGGAGCCCTTGATCTGGCCGCCGAACAGGAAGGAGACGTCGAACGAGACGTCCTCGGATCTCAGCGCCGGGCCCTCGGTCGCGTGCACCGCGCGGATCGCCCGGCCGATGCGCTGGGCGGCCTGGAACATGGTCGGCGCGTTCATTAGCGTCTCGAGCTCGCCCGTGTTGGGGTCCTCCAGGCCTTCGGTCAGCGTGGAGAGCACGGACTGGCTGATGGCGAGGTTGCCGGCGCTGGCGATCGCCATGATGCGCTCGCCGGGCTTGGAGAAGATGTGCAGCTTGCGGAAGGTCGAGACGTTGTCGAGGCCGGCATTGGTGCGGGTGTCGGCGATCATCACCAGACCGTCCCGAACCAGGATTCCGCAGCAATAGGTCATTTCCAGTCCCCGAACGCGTTTGCGCGGAATTACTAGCGAATTTCGGGAGCCGGTCCAACCCCCGATTCCCGGGGGAACGTCGTCATTCCGGGGCGTGGCAGCCAGCTCTGCCGCTCAATCCGCGGCATCGACGAGAAACGCCTCGTCGACCGGCACGCCGAGTGCCGTGACAAGCCGGTTGGTCTCCGCGGCCATGCCGACGATGGCGAGCAGCTCGGCATATTCGGCCTCGGTCATGCCCTTGGCCCGCGCGGCGGCGGTGTGGGAGTGAATGCAGTAGCTGCAGCCATGCGCGATCGAAACCGCGACATAAAGCATTTCCTTGACCTTGGGATCGAGTGCGCCGGGAGCCATCACCTCCTTGATGCTCTCCCACGTCCGCCGCAGCGTCTTCGGATCATGCGCCAGCGCACGCCAGAAATTGTTGACGAAGTCCGACTTTCGCACCTTGCGGATATCGTCGAAGACGGCGCGCGCTTCAGTGGAGAGTTCATCGTCCGAAAGCAGTTTTACGGTGGCCATGGGTACCTCGCGGGGGGGGGCAGCTTCGATCCCCGCGAGTGTAGCACGACCGATGCGCTCGAACGGCTGCGCCTAGCTCTGCCGTTGGGATTGCGATTGCGACGGACCGCCGCGGCCGGCCTGCTCGACCTTCACGGCCACGGCCAGCGTCTCGGCGCCGCCGCCATAGCGGGTGCCGCGCACCGGGGCCGCGCCGAGATAGTCGAGCCCGATCGCGACGCGGACATGGGCGTCGGTGGCGCAGATGCTGTTGGCGGGATCGAAGCCGACCCAGCCGAGATCGGGCACAAAGGCTTCCGCCCAGGCGTGCCCGGCGTCCTGATGCACCGTGCCGTCCGCGCGCAGGAAATGGCCGGAGACGAAGCGCGCCGGCACGCCGCCGGCGCGGGCGCAGGCGATGAAGATGTGCGCGTAGTCCTGGCAGACCCCGCGCTTGAGCGTGAACGCCTCCGCCGCCGAGGTGCCGCTGTTGGTCGGGTCCTCGTCGAACGTCATGTGATCGGCGATCTCGGTCATCAGCGTATGCAGGAAGCCGAGCGTGTCGCTCTCGGCCTCGCTGCGCAATTGGCGCGCAACCGCCATCATCGCCGGATTGACCGAGGTGAGGTCGGTGGCACGCAAGAACATGCCGGCCGGAAAGCGCTCGTCGGTCCCGCGCAGCACGCCGCCGGTGTCGTGGGTCTCGATCAGGCCTTCGGCGGTGATCTTGATGTCGCCGACAGGCCCGCAGGACAGCACATGGGTGACGTTGCCGAAGGCGTCCTCGTGGGTGTCGAGCTTGGTGTCCGTGGAGACGTCGATCTGCCATTCCGCCACATATTGCCCGTCATGGCTGCCGGGCGTCATGCGCAGGATCTGGATTACGCTGGTGGCCGCCGGCTCGTAGCGATAGGTCGTGGTGTGCAGGATTCGCAGGCGCATGGTGGTTTTGATCCATTCCGGGCGATGCGTCAGCATCGAACTCTAGTGCGTAATTGCGCACTTGAGAATCTCGAGATTCCGGGTCTGGTCCTTCGGACCATTCCGGAATGACGGCGTTCATCAGATCAAATACTGCTTCGTGATGATTTC
The DNA here is from genome assembly GCF_000379585.1 of Bradyrhizobium sp. WSM2793. Classification (NCBI taxonomy): domain Bacteria; kingdom Pseudomonadati; phylum Pseudomonadota; class Alphaproteobacteria; order Hyphomicrobiales; family Nitrobacteraceae; genus Bradyrhizobium; species Bradyrhizobium sp. WSM2793. The sequence goes on from NZ_KB902813.1 coordinate 12,488, forward strand.
GCCCAGCCTGGAATTGTCGGTGATGAATTCCTGAATGAATTCATGCACGCCATGCTGGAAAATGTCGTTCATATTGCTGTGTTCCAGCCGGTTACGGATGCCGCGGGCGTGGCGCTGGGCCGGGCCCTGGCGGCCATAGGCGACGCCGATCTGGTCGAGGTTGCGCACGAGATTGCCGTAGCAGCTGGCGAGCGAGCGCGGCAGCGTGTCGTTGAGGATGAGCAGATCCGCGATCAGCCACGGCTTCAGCGTCTCGCGATAGACCCAGTGATAGGCCGTCAGCGCCGAGACCGAGCGCAGGATCGAGCTCCACTGGTAGAAGTCCAGGGGACCACCGACATGCTCTTCCTCGGGCAGCAGCACGTGATACTTCACGTCGAGAATGCGCGCGGTGTTGTCGGCGCGCTCCAGATGCACGCCCATCCGCGAAAACCAGTAGGCATCGTTGCGCAACATGGTCCGGTAGGCCGAACCGTCGAAGCGCAGCGAGGTCTCCTGGACGAAGCGCAGGAATTTGGCGAGGTCCTCGCGCGTCGAGGTGCCCTTGCTCCACACCGCCTGAAGCTCGATCCAGGCCGAGTTGATGGTGTCCCACATCTCGCTGGTCAGCGCGGTGCGCACCGAGCGCGAGTTCAGCCGCGCCGCCTCGATGCAGTTCCTGATCGAGGATGGATTGTCCACGGAGAACGAGAGGTAATCGACGACGTTGTGCTCGTTGGCTTCCTCGTAGGTCTGATAGAAGCTGGCGGCGACGCCGGCGGTGAGCAGCGCCGAGTCCCATTCATTGGTCTTGCCGACATAGGCGGCGGGAAGCGCGGTGACGCGCAGCGTCGCATCGATGGTGCGCGCGAGATATTCGGCCCGTTCGACGTAGCGGGCGAGCCAGTAGAGGTTTTCGGCGGTACGCGACAGCATCTGACTACTCGTCCAGGATCCAGGTGTCTTTGGTGCCGCCGCCCTGGCTCGAATTCACCACCAGGGAGCCTTCCTTCAGCGCGACGCGTGTCAGGCCGCCCGGCACGATAGTGGTGCTCTTGCTGCCGGTGAGCACGAAGGGCCGCAAATCGACATGGCGCGGGGCGAGGCCGGTTGCGGTGCAAGTCGGGCAGGTCGAGAGCGCGAGCGTCGGCTGGGCGATGAAGCCTTCGGGCTCGCGCTTGAGCTTCTCGCGGAACGCTTCGATCGTGGCCTTCGTCGCGGCGGGCCCGATCAGCATGCCGTAGCCGCCGGAGCCGTGCACTTCCTTGACGACGAGCTCGCTCAGATTGTCCAGCACATAGGCGAGATCCTTCGGCTCGCGGCAGCGCCAGGTCGGGACGTTCTTCAGGATCGGCTCCTCGCCGAGATAGAATTTCACGATATCCGGCATGTAGGAGTAGATCGCCTTGTCGTCGGCAATCCCGGTGCCAACGGCGTTGGCGAGCGTGATGTTGCCGGCCGCATAGGCCGACATCAGCCCGGGCACGCCGAGCACAGAATCGGGACGGAAGGTGAGCGGATCGAGGAAGTCGTCGTCGACGCGGCGATAGATTACATCGACCCGCTTCACGCCTTCGGTCGTCCGCATGAACACTTCGTTGTTCTTGACGATGAGATCGCGGCCCTCGACCAGCTCGATGCCGAGCTTGTCGGCGAGGAAGGAGTGCTCGTAATAGGCCGAGTTGTAGACGCCGGGGGTGAGCAGGGCGACGGTCGGCTCGCCCGAGGCGCTGAGCGGCGCGACGGAGCGGAGCGCCGAGAGCAGCTCGTCCGGATAGCGCTCGACCGGCGCCACCTTGTGGCGGGCGAACAGATCCGGAAACAACCGCATCATGATCTCGCGGTTTTCCAACATGTAGGACACGCCGGAGGGCGTGCGCGCATTGTCCTCGAGCACGATGAAGTCGTTGGCATCGACCCGGACGATGTCGATGCCGGCAATGTGCACGTAGACGTCGTGCGGCACCTGCTGACCGTTCATCTCGGGCCGGAAGACCGGGTTCTGGAAGATCAGATCGTCGGGCACGATCTCGGCGCGCAGGATGTCGCGGCCGTGATAGATGTCGCGCAGGAACATGTTGAGCGCGCGCACGCGCTGCTTCAGGCCCTTCTCCAGCAGTGCCCATTCCTTACCCGACATGATCCGCGGGATCACGTCGAAGGGGATCAGGCGCTCGGTGGATTCGGCCTCGCCATAGACCGCGAAGGTGATGCCGATGCGGCGGAACAGGAGCTCGGCCTCCTGGCGGCGATATTCGAGCGCCTCGGGAGGCGTCTCCTTGAGCCAGCGCGCCAGCTCCTGGTAGGCGGGGCGAAGGTCCCCGCCGGGAATATTCATTTCATCAAACGCGACTGCCATAGATGCCGACTGTTCTCCGCAAGGCGTTGCGCCAATGGACAGGTCGCCAGGCCCTGGTGAAGCCGCAACGTCCTGACCATGCGGCAAGAGTGCATGACTTTCATGTGGTAGCAAGGGCCGGGCCAGCGCGATAAGCAGGGACTGGCAGCATTTGTCGGGGATGGCCGGCGGCTTGCCTGAAAAAATGGCTGAGGACTGCTTATTTCGACAGCAAAACCGCGTGACTTCAACGCGTTACCTCGGCAAAGTCGGCGCCACAGGTGAGGGACTTAAGTTATGAGCGAGATCGTCACGGCGGGCATTCTGGTCATTGGGGACGAAATCCTGTCCGGCCGGACCAAGGACAAGAATATCGGCTTCATCGCCGAATACCTGACCAATATCGGCATCGACCTGAAGGAGGTTCGGGTCGTCTCCGATGACGAGCCCGACATCATCGCAGCCTTGGATGCACTGCGGCATCGCTACACCTACGTCTTCACCACCGGCGGCATCGGGCCGACCCATGACGACATCACCGCCGACAGCGTCGCCAAGGCGTTTGGCGTCGGCATCGACCACCATCCGGAGGTGGTCGCCCGTTTCAAGGAGCGCTGGAGCGAGCAGGACCTCAACGAGGCCCGCTTGCGCATGGCCCGCATCCCCGACGGTGCCGAGCTGATCCAGAGCGCAACCATCCTTGCGCCCGGCTTCAAGATCGGCAATGTCATCGTGATGGCCGGCGTGCCCTCGATCATGCAGGCGATGATGGACATCGTCTCGCCCAAGCTGAAATCGGGCGTGCGCATGCTCTCCGAATCGGTCCGCGCCAATGCGCGGGAGGGCGACATCGGCAGCCCCTTACGCGCGATCGCCACCGCCCATCCCGACACCATCATCGGCAGCTACCCCTTCATGGACGAGGAGCAAAAGCCGAATACGAACCTCGTGGTGCGCTCGCGCGATGCGGACAAGCTCGCGGCAGCAATGGCCGCGGTGAAGGAAATGCTGGCAGGATTGAACATCACCCGTTAGCAGAGAATTTGCCGGCAGGCGAAGCAGGAGACGACAATGGCTGGTGAAGCACCGGAACTGAGTGCGCAGGAGCGGGCGGGCAAGGCCTTCCCGGTCTCGTGGGACCAGTTCCACCGCGACTGCCGGGCGCTGACCTGGCGGCTCAACGAAGTCGGCCCGTTCCACGCCGTCATCGCGATCACCCGCGGCGGCCTGGTGCCGGCCGCCATCGTGGCGCGCGAGCTTGGCGTGCGCATCATCGATACGGTCTGCGTCGCCAGCTACGACCACGACAAGCAGGGCGACCTCCAGGTCCTCAAGGGTATTTCGGAACAGGCCATGAAGCTTGGTGGTGGCACCGGCAAGGGGCTGTTGATCGTCGACGATCTCGTCGACACCGGCAAGACCGGCAAGCTGGTGCGCGAGATGTTGCCCGACGCACATTTCGCTACCGTCTACGCCAAGCCGAAGGGGCGCCCGCTCGTCGACACCTTCATCACGGAAGTCTCGCAGGACACCTGGATCTTCTTCCCCTGGGACACCGCGCTGTCCTACCACCCGCCGCTGCGCGACGGCGCGGCGTGATCAAAGGCGAATGGCGAGTAGCGAATGGCGAATAGCAGCCCCTCCACTCGCAATTCGCCATTCGCTACTCGCCCTCTCCAAAACCGCGTCCTGCCGACCGGCGACATTATCGCCACCCCGCATCGCGGCTTGTTCACCGGCAATCGCGGCATCATCCATGATCCCGCAACGAAGACGCTGCTGAACAAGCGCTGGTCGTCGCCGGCGTGGATTACGTGCTTGTGCGAATTCCGCGGCTGGCGGCGGCCGGTGATGGCGCGGCGCAGCTGGACCGAGCTATTCTTCCTCGACGAGGCCACCGCGTTTGCCGCGGGCCATCGTCCCTGCTTCTTCTGCCGCCGCGAGGATGCCAACCGCTTTCGCGCGGCGTGGGAGGTGGGGAATGGCGTGAGCAAGGTGAGCGCGAAGGCGATGGACGCCGAGCTGCACCTGGAGCGTCTGGATCATGGCCGCAAGCGCCTGCACGCGCCGCCGGTGCCGCTGGCAGAATTGCCCGACGGCGCGATGGTTCAACGGGGCGAAGACAGCTTTCTGGTGGTGCAGGGAAGGGCGCTGCTTTGGTCGCCAGCCGGCTATGCCCGCGCCGAGCACGAGCTGGAGAGCCCAATGCTGCTGACGCCCCCGTCTACACTGCGTGCACTGAGCGCCGGATATCAACCGGCGCTGCATCCGACCGCTCTGGACTAGCAGAGCGGCCTGCGGATCCCGGCCCTCACCCCAGCTTCTCGCGCGCCAGCGCAGCGCCTGCGCCGAGCGCCATCAGCTTGGCTTCGGCGATCTCGCGCCGCATCGGTGCCATGCCGCAATTGGTGGTGGCGATGATGTTGCTCTTGGGGACGAATTTCGACACCGCGTCGATCACCTTCACGACATCCTCTGCAGTCTCCACCGTGTCGCTGGCAACGTCGATCACGCCGGCCTGCACGATCTTGTTCTTGAGCAGCTCCAGCAGATCGAGCGGCACTTTCGAATTGCGGCATTCGATCGCGACCTGCTGGATCGGGCTGGCGTCGATCGCCGGAAAGATCTGCTCATACTGCCGCCATTGGCTGCCCAACGTTTCCTTCCAGTCGGTGTTGGCCTTGATGCCGTAGCCGTAGCAGATGTGCACGGCGGTGGCGCAGGTGAGGCCCTGCGCAGCGCGCTCCAGCGCCTTGATGCCCCAATCGTTGACCTCGTCCATGTAGACGTTGAAGGTGGGCTCGTCGAACTGCACGAGATCGACGCCGTCGGCCTGCAATGCCTTGGCCTCCTCATTCAAAAGCTCGGCGAAGGCAAACGCCATCTTGACGCGGTCGCCATAGTAGCGATCGGCAATGGTGTCGATGATGGTCATCGGGCCGGGCAGGGTGAACTTCAGCTTCCTCTTCGTGTGCGTGCGCGCCGCGCGCGCCTCGAAGGCATGGACGCGGCCCTTGAGCCGCAGCGGGGCGACCACTTGCGGCACCATCGCCTTGTAGCGGTCCTTGCGGATGCCCATCTCGACCTTGTGCGCGAAATCGATGCCTTCGATCTTCTCCAGGAAGCCGTGCACGAAATGTTGCCGGGCCTGCTCGCCCTCGGTGAGGATGTCGATGCCGGCGTCCTCCTGGATCTTCAGCCAGATCAACGTCGCGTCGCGCTTGGCGCGGAGCAACTCGTCGCCCTGCGACTTCCAGGGCGCCCAGAGCATATTGGGTTCGGCAAGCCATTCCGGCTTCGGCAAGGAGCCGGCAATAGTGGTTGGAAACAGCATGGCGGCCCTCCGGCGGGTTGTGTTGCGCCCCTTCCTGCCATGTCCTAACGTCAAGGTACAGAACAACAAAAGTCGTTATTTTAGCTGGCGGCATCGGCAGGGAAGGCCAAAGGATGCCGAGGGAAACGTCATGATCGATCTCCATTACGCGCCGACGCCAAACGGCTGGAAAATCTCGATCATGCTGGAAGAGCTCAGACTTCCCTATGTCGTGAAGCCCGTCGACATCCGCGCCGGCGAGCAGTTCAGCCCCGAGTTTCTGGCGATCTCCCCAAACAACCGCATCCCCGCGATCGTCGATCACGCACCCGCCGACGGCGGCGGGCCGTTCTCGGTGTTCGAGACCGGCGCAATTCTGATTTATCTCGCGGAGAAGACCGGCCGCTTCCTGGCCGCCGACTTGCGCGGCCGTTCCACTACAATTCAATGGGTGATGTGGCAGATGGCCGGCCTCGGGCCGATGCTCGGCCAGCACGGGCATTTTGCGCTCTATGCGGCGGAGAAGATCCCCTATGCGATCGAGCGCTATCGCGACGAGGCGGCCCGGCTCTACGGCGTGCTCGACCGGCAGCTGGAGAAGACCGGCGCCTATGTCGCCGGCGACTATTCCATTGCCGACATCGCCTGCTTCCCCTGGACCATGACCCACAAGGCGCAGGGCTTTACGCTCGACGACTATCCGAATGTCAAACGCTGGTATGCCGACGTCCGCGCCAGGCCGCAGGTGCAGGCGGGGCTTGCGATCGGAAAATTCGTGAAAGAGCCGTTCGACGAGGAATCACGCAAGATCATGTTCGGCCAGCGTGCGAAGGAAGTGTTGGGAAGGAAGTAGTGCCTGTCCCTCATGGTGAGGAGCGCCATAGGCGCGTCTCGAACCATGAAGGCCCGACTGTCACCCGTGGCCATCCTTCGAGACGGCCGCTACGCTGCCTCCTCAGGACGAGGTCCGTTACAAAGGAAACGCCATGATCGAATTCTTCTTCGACTGTTCCAGCCCCTGGACCTATCTCGCCTTCCACAACATCCAGCCGCTCGCCAGGGAACTCGGCGCCGAGATCGTCTGGAGACCGATCCTGGTCGGCGGCATCTTCAATACGGTCAATCCGAGCGTCTATGCGCAGCGCGAGACGCCGGTGCCGTTGAAGGCGCGCTACATGAAGAAGGACCTTCAGGACTGGTCGCGCTCGGCGGGCCTTGCGATCAAGATGCCGCCGACGGTGTTTCCGGTGAACAGCGTCAAGGCGATGCGCGGATGCATCTGGCTGGGTAAGGACATGGTGCCGTTCGCGACCGCCGTGTTCGAGGCCTATTGGGGCGAGGACAAGGATATCTCGCAGGACTCCGTGCTCGCCGGGATCTGCAGGAAGGTCGGCATCGACGAGCCAAAATTCTTCGCCGGCATCGCCGAGCAAGGGATCAAGGATCAGCTCAAGGCGAATACGGAAGAGGTGGTCGCGCGCGGCGGCTTCGGCTCGCCGACGATCTTTGTCAATAAGACCGACATGTATTTCGGCAACGACCGCCTGCCGCTCATCCGCGAAGCGCTCAAGCGCAGCAAGGCGAGCGCGGCCTGATGGTGCGCGCCGTCGTCTGCCATGCGCTCGGCGCGCCCGAAACCCTGCGGCTGGAAGAGTTTCCGCCGCGCGCCTTGATGCCGGGCGAAGTGCGGGTCGCGATCCGTGCCGCCGGGCTGAATTTTCCTGATGTGCTGATGGCCGCCGGCCAATATCAGCTCAAGCCGGAGCTGCCGTTCACGCCCGGCATGGAAGCTGCCGGCGACGTGACCGAAGTGGGTGCGGAGGCGAAGGGCGCTGCCGTCGGCGACAAGGTCATCGTGAAGATGCGGCACGGCGCATTCACCGACGAGGCCATCGTCACGCCGTCGCAGCTCACCCCGATGCCGTCGACATTCGACTACGCCGAGGCTGCGACCTATCTTGCCGGCCATGGCACGGCCTATCACGCGCTGATCGATCGCGGCCGGGTCGAGCCGGGAGAGGTGCTGCTGGTGCATGGCGCCGGTGGCGGCACGGGATTGGCCGCCGTCGAGATCGGCAAGATGCTGGGCGCCACCGTGATCGCGACGGCGTCCAGCGACGAGAAGCTCGCCATCGCCAAGGCGCGCGGCGCCGATCATCTTATCCGGTATGACCGCGAGCCGTTTCGCGACGCCGTCAAGCGCATCACCGATGGTCGCGGCGCGGACATCGTGTTCGATCCCGTCGGCGGCCAGGTTTTCGAAGACTCGATGCGCTGTATCGCCTGGGGCGCGCGGCTCCTCGTAATCGGCTTCACCGGCGGCATCGGTTCGGCCAAGACCAACCTGCTGCTGATCAAGGGCGCCAGCGTGCTCGGCGTGCGTGCCGGCGAAGCGGTACGAAAGAATCCCGCACTTGGCGAGGTGCGCCTGAAAGCGCTCTTGCAATGGGCGGAGGAGGGCAAGCTGCGCCCCAACGTCTCACACCGCCTGCCACTGGAAGATTACGCGAAGGCCATGCGGCTCTTGATCGACCGCAAGGCGATTGGGCGTGTCGCGCTGATGATGGAGTGACGGTGCCGTAGGGTGGGCAAAGGCGCTCTTGCGCCGTGCCCACCATCTCTCTCGATTGCGAAAAGTGCGTGGGCACGCTTCCGCCGTCGCTCTTCGAGCTATGGCGGACAAGTCGCTTTGCCCACCTTACGAGAGCTACGAAGCTACTTGTATTCCCGCTCCGTCCACCACGGGAAATAGTCCGGCATGTCGCTGGACACCTTGTTCTTGAACTGCGCGGGGCGCTTTTCCAGGAACGACACCACGCCTTCCTTGACATCGTCGGAGCGGCCACGGGCGTAGATGCCGCGGCTGTCGACCTTGTGGGCCTCCATCGGATCATCGGCGCCCATCATGCGCCACATCATCTGGCGGATCAGCGCGACCGATACCGGTGCGGTCTTCGCCGCGAACTCCTTGGCGAGCGCGCGGGCGGTCGGCAGGAGGTCATCAGGGGAGACGACCTTGCTGACGAGACGGCCGGCGAGGGCTTCCTGGGCCGGGAAGACGTGGCCCGAATAGCACCATTCCAGCGCCTGCGAGATGCCGACAATGCGTGGCAGGAACCAGCTCGACGCCGCCTCCGGCACGATGCCACGCTGGGAGAACACGAAGCCGAAGCGAGCGGCGTCGGAAGCAATGCGGATGTCCATGGCGAGCTGCATGGTGACGCCGATGCCGACCGCAGGGCCGTTCACGGCGGCGATGACGGGCTTCAGGCACTTGAAAATGCGCAAGGTCACCTGGCCGCCGCCGTCGCGCACCTGCGGATCGCTGTAGTCGACCTTGCCGTCGGCGAAGCGTTTGACGGGCCCGCGCCGGGCGTCGCGATCGAATGTGTCGGCGCCCGACGACAGATCGGCGCCCGCGCAAAAACCGCGACCGGCGCCTGTCACGATAATGGCGCGGACGTTGTCGTCCTTGTCGGCGGCATCGAACGCGTCGATCAGCTCTGCTTGCATCTGCGCGTTGAAGGCGTTGAGCTTGTCGGGCCGGTTCAGGGTGATGGTGAGGATCTGCTCGGCGACCTCGTATTTGATCGTCTCATACGCCATGGTGGTTTCCTTCCTTTTGTTCTTTCGCTGCGCAGATGGCACAGGGCTTGAGTTTTCTTTACCCTCCCCTGGGGGGAGGGTCGATCGCGCGCAGCGCGAGCGGGGTGGGGTGATCTCTCCCCTCGGGCACTGCTGGACGCGGAGAGACCGTCACCCCACCCCGTCTCACATTTCGCTGCGCTCAACGTGAGCCGACCCTCCCCCTCCGGGGGAGGGTAAGCAAGAGGCTCCGCATGCTGCCTGTCCAAAGACTTCCGGGCTTGCGCTTAAAGGGCGCGCTTCCCGGAATGACGAGAACGTCTTACTTCGCCGGCGGCCTCGGCCAGGGCTTCTGCGGCCCGCGCAAACCTTCAAAAGCCTTGGCCATGCCGAGCACGCCAATATCGTCGAAGCGGCGGCCGACGATCTGCACGCCGATGGGAAAGCCCTTGGCGTCGAAGCCGCCGTTGATGGAGATGGCCGGGTTCTCCGACATATTCCATGGCACGGTATAGGCGATGTGCTCGAACGGCTTCATCGGATCGTTGGTCGGCGAGGCCCAGTCCGCCGGATAGTTCACGTTCGGTGCAGTCGGCGAGATCACGTAATCAAGCTCGCAGAACAGCTTTGAAGCCGCGGCCCGGATCGCCATGGTCTGGTTGAAGCCGCGGATGACATCGATGCCAGAGAGCTTGGCGCCGGACTCGCCCCATTTGAAGATATAGGGCAGCACCTTGGCCTGTTCGGCCGGTGTCAGCTTGGCCAGATCATCCCACATCCGCGCGCGCCAAAAGTTGTCGAGGCCGTCGAGCATCTCGCGCGTCAGGATGCCGTCGACCTCGGTCACGACGCTACCTGCGGATTCGAACGCTTTTGCCGCCTTCACCGCGACCTCGCGCACCGGTTTCTCCAGCGCCAGGCCGCAGCCGGGATCAAGCATCAGGCCGATGCGCAGCTTGCGCGGAGCCTTCTCTGCTCCCTTCCAGTTCAGCGGCTCGGCGGGCAGGCTCATGCCGTCGCGCCGGTCGGGCTTTGCGATCACGCTCATCATCAGCGCGCAATCGTCGACCGTGCGGGTCATGGGGCCGGCGACGCGCCCGACATAGGTGGGGTCGATCGGCACGCGGCCGAAGCTCGGCTTCAGGCCGACGAGGCCGCACCAGCCCGCGGGCAGGCGGACCGAGCCGCCGATATCGGTGCCAAGATGTAGCGGACCATAGCCGGCCGCGGCAGCCGCGCCTGCGCCCGCGCTGGAGCCGCCGGGATTCTTCGAGAGGTCCCAGGGATTGCGCGCGAGTGCGTGGAAACTGGAGAGTCCGGATGACAGCATGCCGTAATCGGGCATCGTGGTCTTGGCGAAGATGACCGCGCCGGCCTCGCGCAGGCGGGCGGCGGGCGGGGCATCCTTTTCGGCCGGCACCAGCTTGACGCTGGCAGCGCCCAGCGGCACCGGCACGCCCTTGGTCGCGATGTTGTCTTTCACCGTGACAGGCACGCCGTCGAGCGCGCCGGATGGCTCACCGCCGGACCAGCGCGCGGTCGAGGCCTTCGCGGCCTCGCGCGCGCCGTCGGGATCGAATGCATAGAGCGCCTTCAGATGCGGCTCCCACGCAGCGACATGCGTGAGCAAATCCTCCAGCACCTCGCTCGGCGAGAATTGCTTGGCGCGGTAGCCCGCGATCAGATCGACCGCGGACAGATCGTGCAGTGAGGTGACCGCTTCCTCAGGGCTCTTCTTATGCATTGCTAACCTACCGGCATACGGGTCTCGATGATCCGGGCGAACATGCTGGCGCCGATCGGCAGGATCTTGTCGTCGAGCACGAAGCCGGGATTGTGCACGGGCACGTTGCCATCATGGCCGACCCAGAAATAGGCGCCGGGAATGGTCTCCAGCATGTCGGCGAAATCCTCGCTGCCCATCTTGGGCTGGGCGCGGGTGATCACGTTGGCGGGGTCGACGATGGTGCGCGCGACCTCCTCGACCACCTTGGACTGCTCGACCTGGTTGACCAGCACGCCGAAGGTGTCGCGGATGTCGACGTCGATGATGCACTGGTAGGCACTTGCGATGCCGGCGCAGATGGTGCGGATGCGTTCGCTGACCAGGGTGCGAACTTCCTTCGAGAAGGTGCGGATGGTGCCGCAAAGATGCGCGTCGCCGGGAATGACGTTGTAGGCGGAGCCCGCGTGGATCTGGGTGATCGACACCACCGCAGCCTGCAGCGGCTCGACGTTGCGGCTGACGATGGTCTGGATCGCCTGCGCCAGCGTGGTCGCGATGATCACCGCGTCCTTGGAGCGCTCGGGCATCGCGCCATGCGCGCCATAGCCGGTGATGCGCAGGTCGAAGAAGTCGGCGCTGGCCATCGCCGGGCCGGGCAGGATCGCGATCTCGCCATGGTTGAGGTCGGGTGCGTTGTGCAGGCCGTACAGCTCGTCGCAGGGGAATTTTTCGAACAGGCCGTCCTTGATCATCGCGCGGGCGCCGCCGAGGCCTTCCTCGGCCGGCTGGAAGATCAAATGCACGGTGCCGTCGAAGTTCTTGGTCTCGGCGAGGTAGCGCGCGGTCCCGAGCAGCATGGTGGTGTGGCCGTCATGGCCGCAGCCGTGGAAGCGGCCGGGGATTTTCGAGCTCCACTTCAGATTGGTGTTCTCTTCCATCGGCAGCGCGTCCATGTCGGCGCGAAGGCCAATGCGCTTGTTGCCCGAACCTTTGCCCTTGATCACGCCGATCACGCCGGTGCCGCCGAGACCGCGATGCACCTCGATGCCCCAGCCCTTCAGCTTGTCGGCGACGATGCCGGAGGTGCGCACCTCCTCGAAGCCGATCTCGGGATGGGCGTGCAGGTCGCGGCGGATGGCGGTGAGCTCGTCGGCGTAACCGTCGATGCGATCGATCGTGGGCATGGGCTTTGTCCAGTTAGCGTGAGGGAGGCGAGAAAACGGGGCCGTTCGGCTTGATGCGAATGCCCGGCCGCAGGCGCGTCCAGGGCAGGGTGGCGGTGTCGGCCGGCATCGCGCCCGGTGCGGCGCAGATCATCAGCTTTTCCGCGATCGGCTCGAAATCGGCGCGGAAGTGCACCGAGCTCTTGTTGACCAGAATCTTCTGTTCGGTCGGCTCGATGCCGACATAGCGGTACATCGCCTGGTCGGCGAGCTGCGCCTTGTGCGAGGAGACGACGACGCGGACGTCGCCGATGCGCAGGCAAGCGGAGGGGCCCATCTCCATCTCGCGGCCGCCATAGTAAGGGCCGGGCGCGATGAAGCGGCCGTCGGAGAGCTTTTCGACCACGAAGGTCTCACGATAGGGCTCGTCGCCGGGGATGCCGGACTTGCCGCCGAGCGACAGCGTCACGGTGGCACCGACGCCGGCGTCATGCGCGGCCTTGGCCGAGACCGGATCGTAGATCGCGCCGGTCGCGGCGCTCGCTCTGTTGCGCACCAGCGCGCGCAGCATGCCAGTCGTATCGGAATCGCCGCCGGCGCCGGGATTGTCCTGGGTGTCGGCGATGATGATCGGCTTGCGCGCGCTCTTCGAAAGCTCCATCGCGTGGCGCACGCCATCATCGGGCGACCAGATCTTGCCGTCGAAATCGTCCTCGTGGCTTTCGATCAGCTTGACGACCGCATCGGCGGCACGGTCGGCATCGGCTTGCGTCCTGCCATAGGCGAACACGCTCGGCCCGCAATCGCGGAAGTCGGCGGCGGGGAAGCCGGGCGCGAAGGAGAGCGTCGGAACCGCATCGCTCTCCAGCCCGGCGAGCTGTTCGTAGATGCCTTTGGTCGGCTGGTCGTTGGTGCATTGCCAGCTGATCGGGATCAGGAACGGCAATTGCCGGAACGATTTGGCAAAGCGCTGCTTCGAGTTCAGCAGCAGCGCCAGATGCCGCGCGGAGGCGCGGCCGGTCTCGGCCATGTCGACATGCGGATAGGTGCGGTAGGCGATCAACGCGTCGGCATGTTCCATCATCTCGGGCGTGACGTTGGCATGGAGGTCGAGGCTGGTGACCAGCGGAACGTCCTTGCCGATGACGCGGCGCACGCGCGCCAGAATCTCGCCTTCGCCGTCGTCGAGATGCTCGGTCACCATGGCGCCGTGCAAATCGAGATAGACCGCATCGATCGGGCCGGCGGCTGCGATGCCGTCGACCATCACCTTCACGATGCGCTCGAAGGCATCCTTGGTGACATGCGCCGACGGGCTCGCACCGCAGGCGATGGTCGGAACAAGTTCCCAGCCGTTCGCTTCGGCGCTGTCGACGAAGCCGGCAAGGCCGACATTGATGCGCCGCATCACCTTCAGCACGTCCGCGCCTTCAGTCATCGCCGGCCAGCCGCCGCCATGCTGGAAGTCGGCGAAGGTCGCCTTGGTGGGAGCGAAGGTGTTGGTCTCGTGCAGGAAGCCGCCGACGGCGATGCGTGTCATTCAGTTCAGTCCAATCAATCAAGAGGGCGCGACGTTAGCCTTGGCCCTGCGGCGAGAGCAAGGTGGGAAGCACTCGCGCCGCGCATAGGGTCAAGCTGTTTTGGGAATGCTGCGGAGGCGGTGCGTGTTGTGAGCCGCTCTGCCAGCCAGACTCTCGCTGTCGTCCCTGCGAAAGCAGGGACCCATAACCCCAGGGAGGAGTTTGACGGAGGCCGGTCGTTCGGGACGAGCACCACCGGCAATCGACCGATCACGCGGTATGGGTCCCTGCTTTCGCAGGGACGACAGTGTAGCTACGCCGTCGCCCCCACGCCCTCTGCGACCGGCCGGAAGTTCGCAAAGTCCCAGTCGCGGCCGGGAGCGGCATCCAGCAGCGCCCTGGTGTAGGCCTCCTTCGGATGCGTCAGCACCTCGGCGGCCGGGCCTTGTTCGACGACACGGCCGTGCTGCATCACCACGACCTCGTCGCAGATCTGAGCTGCGACGCGCAAATCGTGGGTGATGAACAGGATCGCGATGCCGAGGCGCTTCTGGATCTCGTCGAAGAGTTCCAGCACCTGCGCCTGCACCGAGACGTCGAGCGCGGAGACGGCTTCGTCCGCGACCAGCACGTCCGGATCGAGCCCGAGCGCGCGGGCAATGGCGATACGCTGGCGCTGGCCGCCGGAGAACTGATGCGGATAGCGCGATACTGCATCGGCGGGCAGGCCGACCAGCTCAAGCAGCTCGCGGGCGCGCTTCATCGCATCGGGATGGGCGACGCCGTAATTGATCGGGCCCTCCGCAATACTCTCGCCGACCGTGACGCGCGGGTTGAGCGAGCGGTAGGGATCCTGGAACACGATCTGGATCTTCTGCCGGTGCGGCTGCAGCAGGCGGCGCGAGATGCCGGCGATCTCTCGGCCGGCGAGGCGCACGCCGCCGGAGGTCGGATCGATCAGGCGGACGATACAGCGCGCAACCGTCGACTTGCCCGAGCCGCTTTCGCCGACGATGCCGAGCGTGCGGCCCTTGCGCAGCGTCAGCGTCACCTTGTCGGCGGCGACGACCTCGCGGCCTTTGCCGAAGAAGGCACGCTCCTTGTAGACCTTGCTGAGGTCGTTGGCCTCGAGCACGACCGGCTCGCGGCTCTCCTCGCGCGGCGGCCGCGGCACCAGGCTCGGCACCGAGGAGAGCAGATTGCGGGTGTATTCCATGGTCGGATTGCGCAGCACGGCCTCGAGCGGGCCGGTCTCGACCAGCCGGCCCTGCCGCATCACGGCGACGCGGTCGGCGATCTCGGCGACCACGCCCATGTCGTGGGTGATGAACAGCACGGCCGTGCCGTGATCGCGCTGGAGCTCGCGGATCAGGGACAAAATCTGCTTCTGCGTGGTGACGTCGAGCGCGGTGGTCGGCTCGTCCGCGATCAAGAGCTTTGGCTCCAGCACCAGCGCCATCGCGATCATGATGCGCTGGCGTTGGCCGCCGGAGAGGCGATGCGGGTAGGAAGCGAAGATGCGCTCGACCTGGGGCAGGTGGACCTGCTCCATCATGTCGAGGATGCGCTTCTTTCGCGCCTTGGCATCGAGATTGGTGTGCGCGCGCAGCACCTCGTCGATCTGGCGGCCGACCGGCACCACCGGATTGAGCGCGGTCATCGGCTCCTGGAAGATCATCGCCATCTGCGTGGCGCGGAGCTGGCGCAGGCGGCGGTCGGTCGCGGTGAGCAGCTCTTCGCCGACCAGCTTGATGCTGCCGGCGGTGGGAACCAGCGTGCCCTTCGGCAGCAGGCCCATCGTGGTGAGCGAGGTCACCGACTTGCCCGAGCCGCTTTCGCCTACGAGGCACAGCGTCTCGCGCTCGCGGACCTGGATCGAGATGCCGTCGATGATCTTTGGCCCGCCCGGCTTCTTGCCGACGGAGACGACGAGGTTGTTGATGTCGAGAACGGTGTTGGTCATCACTTGATCGGTCATCACTTGCCTTCCCGCTGCTTCATGCGCGGATCGAGTGCGTCGCGGGCGGCGTCGCCGATCAGATTGATGCTGAGGATGGCGATCGAGAGCAGCAGGCCCGGCCAGAAGATCAGCGACGGCTTGATCTGGAAGTACTGGCGGCCCTCGGCCATGATGTTGCCCCAGGTCGGCGTCTCCGGCGAGATGCCGGCGCCGAGGAAGGAGAGGATGGCCTCGGTGAGGATGGCGCTCGCGCAGATATAGGTGCCCTGGACGATCAGCGGCGCCACCGTGTTCGGCATCAGATGCCGCCACATGATCTTCGGCAAGGACGAGCCGACCGAGATCGCCGCCTCGACATAAGGCTCTTCGCGCGCCGACAGCACGACCGAGCGGACCAGCCGTGCCACGCGCGGGATCTCGGGGATGGTGATCGCGATCAGCACGGTCCAGAGGCTGGCGCCGGACAGCGACACCACGGCGATCGCGAGCAGGATGCTCGGCATCGCCATCAGGCCGTCCATGACCCGCATCAGCACGGCATCGACCAGCTTGAAGAAGCCGGAGACGAGGCCGATCGCAAGGCCGATGACGATCGACAGGATCGCCGAGCCGATGCCGATCAGCAGCGAGATGCGGCCGCCATAGACGACGCGCGACAACAGGTCACGACCATAGGCATCGGTGCCGAGCAGGAATTGCGCGGACGACGGCTTGAGCCGTTGCGACGGCGCGAGCTGGATCGGATCATGCGGCGCGATCAGCGGCGCCAGGATCGAGACCAGGATGATCAGCGCGAGCAGGACCGTCGCCGTGGCGATGATCGGCGTCGAGGTGAGGAAGCCGAAGCGCGGCCGCAGCGGCGACGTGATCGGAATGGACGACTGGGGAAGGGTATCGACCGACATTCTATTCTTGTCCTTGCCTCAGTACCGGATCCGGGGATCGAGCAGGGTGTAGGCGACGTCGATGAGAAGATTGACGACGACATAGATCAGCGACGTCAGCAGGATCATCGCCTGGATCACCGGATAGTCGCGCGCCAGCACCGCATCCACGGTGAGGCGGCCGATGCCGGGAATGTTGAACACGCTCTCGGTGACGACGACGCCGGAGATCAGCAGCGCAAAGCCGGTGCCGATCACGGTGATCACGGGCACGGCGGCGTTGCGCAGCGCGTGGCGCATCATCACGGCGACCTCGTTGATGCCCTTGGCGCGCGCGGTGCGCACATAGTCCTCGCCGAGCACGTCCAGCATCGCCGCGCGGGTCATGCGCGCGATCAGCGCGATGTAGATGAAGGAGAGCGCGCAGGTCGGCAGGATCATGCGCTCGAAAAACGGTCCGAAGCCGTTAAAGATGCTGCGGAAGCCCTGCACCGGCACCCACCGCAGTTCGATCGCGAAGATCTGGATCAGAATATAGCCGACCACGAATACCGGCACCGAGAAGCCGAGCACGGAAAGCCCCATCACGAAACGGTCGATCCAGGTGCCGTGCTTCCACGCGGCGATCACGCCGAGGGGAACTGCCACGATCACGGCGAGGATGATGGTACACAGCGCGATCGAGATCGACGGCTCGACGCGCTGGCCGATCATCTTCATCACAGGCAGATTGGAGATCAGCGAGGTCCCGAGATCGCCGTGCAGCAGCTTGTTCACCCAGGTGACGAACTGCACGATCAAGGGCTCGTTGAGGCCGAGCGAGGTGCGGATGCGCTCGAGCCGTTCCGGCGTTGCATTGTCGCCGGCGAGGATCGCGGCGGGATCGCCGGGGGTGAGGCGGAGCAGGAGGAAGACGAACAGCGCGACGACGCCCATCACGGGCACCGCGGCGAAGATTCGGCGAAGGAGATATCCGAGCAAGTTGGATCCGTCAGATTAGAGTAAATCGGCGGCAGCGGTCGTAGTCTGTTCTGCCACCAGCCTAACATTTCAGCAATTCCCGTGCCATCAGGGCCACAGTTTTTGCAGTGCGGTCAGCTGTTTTGGCGACCCCTCTTCAAGGGGGCCAGCGGAGCGTGCCCGCCAGACGAAATATCGCGGCGCGCCACGCGCGCCCATCCAATCCGGTCACTCCAGCGTCGCAAGCAGCCCGGCCATCAGCCGGCCGCGCTCAACGAGACTCTCGACTTCGATATACTCCTCTAACGTGTGGCCATTGGCTCCGCGCACGCCCAGGCCGTCGAGCGTCGGGATTCCCATCGCACCGGTGAAGTTGCCATCGGAGCCGCCGCCGGAGCTCGCATGCGGCAGTTCGGCGCCAAGCGACTTGGCGATGCCGCGCGCCTTCTCATACAACGCCATCGTGCCGGCATCCGGCTCCCACACCGGACGCGTCACCCCGCGCGTCACCTTGAAGGAAACATCGTTGGCCGTGCCCGACAGCGCCAGCATCCGCTCGACGCCGTGATCGAGATCGGCCTGCCGCTTGGCCATGGAGAGCGCTTCGCCGGTGGCGGTCGTGGCAACGCAATTGACCCATTGCCCGCCATGCACGACGCCGACCGAGAAGGTGCAGTCCTCCGTCGTCATCGCGTCGATGGCGAGAATCTGCCGCGCCATCTCGCGGATCGCCGAGCGTCCCGCCGACAGCGTCGCGCCGGCGTGGCTCGGCCGGCCCGTCGCCTCGAGATTGAAGCGCGCGATGGCGTAACGTCCGGTGGTGACGCCGTTGTCGGCGCGACCGGGCTCGGGCACCAGCACGTATTTGTTGCGGGCGGCTTCCGCCTCGATGATGTCGCGCGTCGAGGGCGTGCCCACTTCCTCGTCCGGCGTGAACAGCACGGTGATCGGCAGCGGCGTGGTGAACGATGCACGCGCCAGTTGCCGGATCGCTTCCAGCGAGAGGTAGTTGCCGCCCTTCATGTCATAGATGCCGGGGCCGTAGCACCGATTGCCCTCGCGCCGCCATTTCAGCTTCTCGATGGTACCGACCGGGTGGACGGTATCCATATGGCCGGCGATCAGGATGCCCGGCTCGCCCTGTTTCGGATGCGGAAAGCGCGCGCGGATCACGCCGCCGAAGCCCTGGCGGCCGGCGATGCGCTCGATCGTCGCACCCATGATCGCCATATCCCGCGCTGCGATATCGAGCATGCGATTCACCGCATCAGCGTCCCAGGTCGGGCTTTCGCATTCGACCCAGCCGCGCAGACCCTGGAGCATCGCCTCGGAATCGAAAGGAAGACTGGCTGGATTCATCTCAATGTCTCTCAAGCTTCGAAAGATGGAATGCGCATTGCATTGGTGCGGGGCAGGACGAGTGGAGAGTGTTGTAGAGCCAAACCGATCCTTGTGGAGCCCGTGCCCGCGCCGCCAGGGCTTGCAGCGAAACCGGATTGACGCGCTCGGCACTGTCTGCAAGTCTCGAAAGATAAAGGCATTGCATGAGGTTAGTTCGCCCAAGGAACGAGCCGCATGCTTAACCAATAACCTGCCTTTGAACAGTTTCACGTCAGGAGAAACTTTTTATGTTCCACTTCATGCGCCGGGGGCCTCGCGCGTTTGCCTCCAAACTTGCGCTGTCTGTCGTTGCGCTTTCGACGGCGCTTGCCTCGCCAGTGCTTGCAGCCGGCAAGACCATTACGGCGGTGATGCATTCGGATCTGCGCATCATCGATCCGATCTTCACCACGGCCTACATCACGCGTGACCATGGCTACATGGTCTACGACACGCTGGTGGCTCCCGATTCGAGCTTCAAGATTCAGCCGCAGATGGCGGACTGGAAGATCTCCGACGACAAGCTCACCTACACCTTCACGCTGCGCGACGGCCTCAAATGGCATGACGGTGCGCCGGTGACGGCGGAAGATTGCGTCGCCTCGCTGAAGCGCTGGGCCGCGGTCGACGGCATGGGCCAGAAGCTCCTGGACTTCACCGCGAGCATCGAGGCGACCGACGCCAAGACCATCACGCTGAAGCTGAAGGAGCCCTACGGCCTCGTGCTCGATTCCATCGGCAAGCCGTCCTCGCGCGTCGCCTTCATGATGCCGAAGCGCCTCGCCGAGACGCCGCCGGACAAGCAGATCCCCGAGCAGATCGGCTCGGGCCCCTTCAAGTTCGTGGCGTCGGAATTCCAGCCCGGCGTCAAGGCGGTCTACGTCAAGAACACCGATTACGTGCCGCGCAAGGAGCCGGCGAGCTGGACCTCCGGCGGCAAGGTGGCGAAGGTCGACCGCGTCGAATGGATCACCATGCCGGACTCGCAGACCGCGGTGAACGCGCTGCAGTCGGGCGACATCGACTTCATGGAAAACCTGCCCTACGACATGCTGCCGGTGCTGGAGGCGAACAAGGAGATCACGATCGAGGTCTCGAACAAGTTCGGCTTTCAGACGCTCGGCCGGATGAACTTCCTCTATCCGCCGTTCGACAACGTGAAGGTACGACGTGCCGCTCTTCTGGCGATGAACCAGAAGGACGTTCTCGACGCGCTGGTCGGCAATGCCAAGTACCAGAAGATCTGCGGCGCGTTCTTCGTTTGCGATACGCCGTTCGCGACCGAGGTCGGCGCCGAGACCCTGGTGAAGGGCAATGGCATGGCGGAGGCCAAGAAGGCGCTCGCCGAGTCAGGCTATGACGGCACCCCGGTCGTCATCATGGCGCCCGGCGACGTCACCACGCTCAAGGCCCAGCCCATCGTCGCGGCCCAGCTGCTGCGCGAAGCCGGCTTCAAGGTCGATCTGCAAGCGACCGATTGGCAGACGGTGGTGAGCCGCCGTGCCAGTCAGAAGCCGCCGAAGGAGGGTGGCTGGAACATGTTCTTCACCAACTGGGTCGCGGCCGACGTCTCCAACCCGATCGCCAATCTCTCGATCGGCGGCCAGGGCAAGAAGGGCGGCTGGTTCGGCTGGGCGGAAAGCGCCAAGATCGAGCAGCTCAAGGACGCGTTCGTCCGCGCGCCGTCGATCGACGAGCAGAAGAAGATCGCCGCCGACATCCAGAAGGAAGCCTATGAGCAGGTGATCTACATCCCGCTGGGGCAATACCTGCTGCCGAGCGGCTGGCGTAAATCGCTGACCGGCGTGCTCGACGGCCCGGCGACGCCGCTGTTCTGGAACGTCGACAAGTCGGAGTAAGGGGAGGCGAATTCACGTAGCCTTCGGCGTCTTCACCACGCGGCGCCGCTGTCATCAGCGGCGCCGTTGTCTTTTGTTGGGTTGCGCCGGCGGAAAGGGCGTTGGGCTTTTAACCTTTCCAGTTTCCGGTCATTGCTATTTGTTTCAATCCTGAAATAGATGCGTCGTCTTACGCATCATTTTTCCTCCTCAACCTGATTCCCGTGCCGATCGATTTTGCATTCCAGGCGATGGCCGAACGGTCCGATCGCGCGCCGGCGCGTTGGCGGCGGCCTTTCCTGCACTGGCTCGATGGCGTCGAGGCGGGCTGGGCCGTTCCGCTCCTCATCGGCTGTTTCGTCGCGATCTGGACGTCCTATCTGGCGATCGCCTATGCCGGCGGCGGCCTGCACCCTGATACGCTCGAGGCCTGGATGCTGGGGCAGCATTTCGCCTGGGGCTATCACAAGCATCCTCCCTTGACCGGCTGGATCGCCGCCAGCTGGACCTCTGTCTTCCCGCTCAGCGATTGGTCGTTGCAATTGATGGCGATGGCCAATGCCGGGCTTGCGCTGATCTTCGTCGACCGGGTCGCGCGGCAATTCGTGACCGGGCACAAGCGCATCCTGGTGCTTTTGCTGCTGATGCTGACGCCGGTCTATCAATTCCATGCCCAGCGCTTCAATGCCAATTCGGTGCTGCTGGCGGTCTGGCCGCTGGCGACCTGGTGCTTCCTGCGCGCATTCGAGACGCGCGCCCCGCTGTGGGCGGTCGCAATGGGATGCACGACGGCGCTGGCGATGGTCGGCAAATATTATTCGGTCTTTCTCGTCACGAGCTTCGCGTTTGCCGCGCTGGCGCACCCGGCGCGGCGCGCTTATTTCACCTCCGCTTCGCCCTGGATCTCGGTCGTCGTCGGGCTCGCGGCGCTGTCACCTCACGTCTATTGGCTCGCGACAACGGGCGCATCGACCTTTACCTACGCGCTGGCGCACACAGGCGGCAACGCTGCGACCTCACTCGGCGAGGCGAGAAACTTTCTGCTGGGGCTGGCGGCGGCGATGAGCATGTCGGCCGTGTTCTGGGTGCTCGTTGCAGGAACGCGCTTGAAGCAGTTTCCGGCGGACTTCGCCGCAATGAGCCCGGGCCTGCGGCTTTTGTTCTACGTCACGATGGGTACGATCGTGCTGCCGGTGCTGACGTCGCTCGCGATGGGCACCGATCTGCCGTCGCTATGGGCATTGCAGGGACTGTTCCTGTTCACCGTTCTCGTGGTCGGCGGGACGAGCTACCCGATCGAGCGCTTCTACACGGTCAACCTCACCGTGATCGTGGCCGGCGTCGCGCTCGCGGCCATCCTGATCGCCGCGCCGATCCATGCCGTCTATCGCAACGATCACGGGTATGAGGAGGGCCGGAATCTTTACGCCCAGGCGGCCAGTGAATTGACGCGCGAGTGGCGCGAGCAGACCGGTGTGCCGCTGAGCGCGGTGAGTGGTGATGGTTCGCTGGCCTTCGCCACCGCTTTCTACAGCCCGGACCATCCCCGTCATGCGGCGCCCTTCGAGTACGACCAGACATTGGGCTTGCCGCGCAAGACGTCGCTCGACCGCGGCTGGGCCGCGCTGTGTTTCCGCGACCAGGATACTTGCACCCGGTGGATGGCGTGGGCGTCCTCGCAGACCGGACACTTCGTCAGGCGCGAGTTCACCGTGCGGGCCACCCTGTGGGGGCGGCCCGGTCTCTCGCGGGAGGTGGTCGCTCTGATCGTGCGGCCCCGGGGAATGCGGATGATACCCAAGAGCGCTGCGGATGATTTCAGCGCCAGCAGGCGCGGTTCGGAATAGGCTCTGCGCTCAACAATGACTGTCGCGGACCTGCTCAAGACCCTCGCTCGCCAAAGGCGTCGTCAACGTGGCGTGCTCTGCGCTCGGCTCCGAATGTTCCGTCTTCCGCCGTTCGACGTCGCGGCGATCTTCCCGGTGTTCCGGTTCCATTGAATGTGACCTCTCGAATTGCTGCAGGACAACATCGAGCGGATCGGGAAGTTCCTTAAGTGATGGGACGATGATGCGGCTTGAACAGCCGGCCCTTTTCCACCACCAGCACGATCGCGAGCGCAGCGAGCGTCGACAGGAAGAAGCCGATCGAGAACGGCAGCAGCGTGCGGTCGAAACTCTGTCCGATCGCCATGCCGACCACGATTCCGATCAGCGTCGTGATCGACCCGTAGAGCGAGGAGGCTGTGCCGGCGATGTGGCCCTGCGGCTCCATCGCGAGCGCGGTGAAGTTGGCAACCATCATGCCGAACGAGAACATCATCAGAGCCGAGAGCACCATGAACAGGGTGAGCGGCAGGACGCCGAGTATTTCCGTCAGCAGCATCACGGCAGCGACGATTGTGTAGAGCGTCAGCGCGCCATGCGAGATCACGCGCATGCCGAGCCGCCCGACCAGCCTCGCATTGAGGAAGCCGGCGACGGCTGCCGGCTGCAATCGCGGCGAAGGCGAGTGGGAAGTAATGGCCGAGGTGATAGATGCCGGTGAAGACCTGCTGGGCGCAGAAGACAAAGGCAAAGAGCGCGCCGATGACGCTGCCGGCGGCCGTGGCATAGCCGATGGTCTGGCGATTGGTCACGGTCTGCCGAAACGCCGAGAGCACGTCGGCGGGCGCCAGGGACCGGCGCCCGGATTCAGGAAGGGTTTCCGGCAGCCGCAGCACGCACCAGGCGAGCGCCAGCAGGCCGTAGAGCATCAGCACGACGAAGATGCCGCGCCACGCCGTCACCAGCAGCACCGCCTGTCCGAACGAGGGAGCGATCACGGGCACCGCGATGAACACCATCATGGCAAGCGACATCACGCTCGCCATGCGGCGGCCGACATAGCAGTCGCGCACGATCGAGGTCGCGATCACGCGTGTTGCCGAGGTGCCGAGCCCCTGGAGCGCGCGCGCCAGCAGCAGCGTCTCGAACGAGGGCGCCGCGACCGCCAGCACGCTCGCCACCGCATAGACCGCCATGCCGCCGAGCAGCACTGGCCGGCGGCCGAAGCGGTCCGACAAGGGACCCATCACGAACTGGCCGGC
This sequence comes from Bradyrhizobium sp. WSM2793, assembly GCF_000379585.1. Taxonomy (NCBI): domain Bacteria; kingdom Pseudomonadati; phylum Pseudomonadota; class Alphaproteobacteria; order Hyphomicrobiales; family Nitrobacteraceae; genus Bradyrhizobium; species Bradyrhizobium sp. WSM2793. The sequence goes on from NZ_KB902813.1 coordinate 36,222, forward strand.
GCCGAAACCGATCAGGAAGGTCGACAGCACCAGCTGCAGATGGTTGGCGACGGGAATGTTGAAGGCTGTCCCGATATTGGGCAGCGCGGGCAGCATCATGTCCATCGCAAGCGGATTCAGCGCCATGATGGACGCGATCACGATGACGAATTCTGGAAATCCCATCGGGCGGTGTCCTGCGGACACCCAATCGTCGGCATTGACGTCAGACAAGAAGCTCACCTCTGAAATTGAGCGACTTTATCCATCGCCCATGCTGCGTTGCACAACCCATGTTTCGGGATGGCTGGCAGGCGGAGGAGGGGCGGACAAGAATTGGTGAGGGGAACCCCCGCGCGAGCCGAACGTGGGTCCTGCTATGGCCCGGAAACCTGTGATTCACCATCCCTCCCTAAAGATCGGCGTCGGGCGAGGCAGGTGGGGCCCGGCGGGATGAAACGGAAACGCCTCCTGTCCACTGTGGCGGCCGATGGATGAGGCGCTGCGCTGGCGCCGAGAGAAACCAGGCCAAACAAGGTATCCGATTGTGTCTGATGTCACCGGTACGGCACGATGGTTGGAGCCTTCGGCCGACATGGCTTCGAGGCGTAACCTCTGGCTTGCCTGCCTGATCGCACTGACCGCGCTTCTGGTGTTCGGCAATCTCGCCAGCGACCTCGGCCTCGATGTGAAATATGGCTGGGACACCCGCGTCAATTGCGCGGCGGTGGATGCCTATGTCGGCGGACTCGATCCCTATTTCGTCAAGAACCTGAAGGGCACCAAGCTCTCGTACCCCTATCTGCCGGTGACGCTGGACGCCTTTCGTCCTTTTTGCGCGGACGGCATTCTGGTCGCTCACTACAAAACCATCTTTCCCGTGCTGGCCGTGCTCTGCGGCCTCATCTTGCCAGGTTTTGGCCGAAGGCGCCCGAGCGCTCGCGACGTCGGGCTCAGGGTGCTCTGCGCGCTCGGCGCATTCGTCGGTTTCGAATGGGTGCAGGCGTCGGGCAATTTCGCGATCCTGAGCGGCGTGCTGACCGCGATCGCGCTGAGGCTCCTGCTTTCTCCGCCCGCATCCGGAGCGGCAGAGGACCGCAGCTTTCCGTCGCGCCTCGCCGGCGCCGCGCTGCTCGGCCTCGTGGTGTCGTTCAAGCTGGTGTTCTTTCCCGTGCTGGCCGCGCTGTATTTCCTGCCGCTGCCGCGCAGCCGCAAGCTGACGCTGATCGCGATGGCTGTGTTCAGCTTCGCCTTGCCGATCCTGATATCGTGGCTGGCATACCCCGATCTGTTCGCGAGCTGGCAGCTTGCGGTGGCCGGAAAGATTCCGGACCAGCACCTCGTCGAGCTCTTCGAGAGCAATCCGTCCCTGCTGCTGCTGGCGCGGGATCTGATGGGGCATGTGGGCCTGATCGACAGCAAGCCGGCGATCTTCGCAGCCTATGCGTTCGCTGCGACCGCACTGGTGCTCGTGCCGTTCGTCCTGTCCGTCCTGCGCTTGATCGGGAGCCGGCCGGCGCACGAAGGAGATTCGCTTCTTGCGCGACTGGATCGCTGGCTGATGGATCACCCCCGTGCAGCAATGCGCATCACGGTGCTGGCCATGTTTGCGCTCTATCTCAGCTCGCCGCGCCTCAAGGAATATGCCTTCTTCGAGCTCGCGCTCTATGCCGCGATCCTGCTGGTCGATCTTCCGGTCAGGGCACTCGCCGCCGCGCTCATCGTCGGTCTCCTGATGCCCTCATTGATCTTCGTGACGGGGAGTTCCTCCGAGGACAATTCCATCCAGCTCTTCAGCGCGCTGATGTTCTTCTGGGTCCTGCTGCTCGACGTCCGTCATGCGGGCCGGGTGCCGGACACGGTCCAGCTATAGCCGTGGCGGTGGTAGAGCCTGACATCGCCTTGGCGGCACGCTCGATGCTTTCGCGGTCGTGGTCCACGCCGCAATAATCGCCCAGCTCTCCAAGCACTCTGCTGTACGTGTTCCAACGAGCTCGATGCGGTGGCGATCCGCCGCATGCTTTCGGTGAAGCGGCTGCTCGGACTCGGGAGAGGACGATCTTCAGATGCTGAAGCAACAAAGCTGTTGGGCAGATCGAGACGTCACCGGCGGCGTGTTCGATGATCGCTCAGTTGAAGCGCAGGGCAGCCGCCTCCACCAATGGGGCAGGCGGGAGCATCAAGTCTCGTGGTGCGGGCAGCCGGGGTCGAACCGGCACAGCGCTTGCGCACCGAGGGATTTTAAGTCCCTTGCGTCTACCAATTCCGCCATGCCCGCTTGATCCAACGAGATCAAACACTTAAGTCCATCCTAGCCGTCTGGAATTGGCGCGTTGCGAGCCCGGAGGGACGGTTCTTCCTTAAGCGAGCCGGGCGCACAAGGCAAAGCCTCAATCCGGACATCTGTTGTTGCTTTAGGCATTCTCAATCCACGGGGACTATTCATTCGGCATGGCTGCTTCGTTTTCCACTTCGCCGCGCGGCTTCGGCGCGCTCTTGGCGCTGCTTGCGGCCGGCGCCGCGCTGTCCGGCTGCGCCGGTATGAGCGAGACGGTCGCGCCGGCCTTTGCCGATCCCGCCAAATACGAATTGTACGACTGCAAGCAGCTGGAGGCCGAACGCAAGACGCTCGCCAAACGCACTGACGATTTGCGGGGGCTGATGGAAAAGGCCGAGACCGGGGCCGGTGGCGCGGTGGTGTCCGAACTCGCCTATCGCAACGACTATGTCGCCGTGCGCGGGTCGGCGCAAATGGCCGAGGACGCCTGGCGCCGCAACAAGTGCCGGGAAACACCGCCGGAGGCGACCCCGCCTGCCACGCAATTGTCCCCCGCGGCGGCTGCCAAGCCCGCTTCGAAATCCGGGAAAGCGTCACGCTGAGGCGCCGCGCCGGCGGCGCTTCGCATCAGGGCCGCCAGCCGTAGATCCAGTCGTGCCGCGCCAGCATGCGGTCCGGGCCGAGCACGCGGATCGCAAGATCGCGTGCGGCCGCAAGCGGCCCGCCGAGATGATAGATGCGGCCCTGCTGCCGCGCGGTTCGCTGCACTCGCCGCACCCGCGCCTGACGGGCACGGCCGTATTGCGTCAGCGCAGCACTGATGCCCGCTGTGCTCTCGGCGGCTTCAAAGCTCAGATGCCGGGCGAGCACCGCGGCATCCTCGATCGCCATCCCGGCGCCCTGGGCTGCAAAAGGCAGCATCGCATGCACGGCATCGCCGAGCAGTGCCACCGGGCCCTTGCTCCAGGGGCAGCCATCGGGCACGCCGAACAGCGCCCATTTCCGCCAGCTATCGACCGTGGCCAGCATCATGCGAGCGGAGGCCGGCCAGCGTGGCGCGGCGAAGGCCTCCATCACCTCGAGGGGATCGCCGGGCGTGCTCCAGCCCGGCCTGTTCCAGGTGCCCGGAAGCACAGCGACCACGTTTAGCTGGCGTCCGCCCGCGATCGGATAGGCGACGAGATGGGCATTCGGCCCCATCCACAGCTGCACCCGGCGCGCGGTGTAGTCCTTCGGCAGCTGCGTGGCGTCCAGCGTGCCGCGCCAGGCGATCAGCCCGGAGAAGCGTGGCTGCACCTCGGGAAACAGATGCTGACGGACCGTCGACCAGATGCCGTCGGCGCCGATCAGCGCGCTGGCGAGATCGCTGCGGCGGATCGTGCCGCTGCGGTGGACCACCGTCAGCCCCTTGGCGTGAGGCGCGACGTCTTCGAAGGTCGCGCCCAGCTTCAGGTCGATGTCGGGATGATCGGCAACAGCGCCGGCGAGCGCCGATTGCAGGTCGGCGCGGTGCACCACCCAATAGGGGGCGCCGGCCCGCAGCGACGCTGCTTCACCGAGCGGCATCCGCAGCAGCTCGCCGCCGGCCCGCGCGCTCATGATCGAGACCGCTTCCGGAGTGACGGCGCGCAGCTTGAGGCGCTCAGCGAGGCCGAGCTCGACCAGCACGCGGCTGGCATTGGGGGAGAGTTGCAGGCCGGCGCCGACTTCCTCGAGCCGCTCGGCCTTTTCCAGCACGACGATACGGAAGCCGCGGGCCGCGAGCGCCAGCGCGGCCGTCAGTCCACCGATGCCGGCACCGGCGATGACAATCGTGCGGGAGAGCGCCACCCCGGACCGATGGAAGCGGTCAGGCCACCTTGTCCTTCAGGACGCATTCCGGCGGGCGGGCTTCGCCCGCCTTCAGGTCGCCCGCGAAACGGTACAGCGTCGAGCAGTAGGGGCAGATGATCTCGTTGTCGTTGCCGAGGTCGAGGAAGACGTGCGGATGGTCGAACGGAGGGTTGGCGCCCACGCACATGAACTCTTGCGAGCCGATCTCGATGACGGGGACACCGGCATCGTTATGGAAGTGCGGGACGACATGGTCGGACATCGTAACTCATCCTGGAGTGGCAATGGCGGCAGACACAATCAAGAACTGACGCGGCATCTTTAAGGCGCCGCGGACCATACTGGCGGGTGTGGATGATTGCTAGTCCAGCGGAACCGAAAGGTCCACAATTGCCCCATGCTCATTTGCTCATGCAAATTCGACACAATCTTAAGGCCTGAGAGAAGCCCTTCTTTCGTCGGGGACGTTGTGTCGCAATTTTGGCATACTATGTCTGTGGACGAGCAAATTTGTGCCGAAAGACGAATCATCAGGCGCAAGGGATCCCAGGGACTTCCGGGCTTTTCCACATGAAGTGGCTGCGAATCACCACAGCTTTGACCGGCATCGCGGCGTGCGGCTTCTTGCTCGCGCAGGTAGCGCCGCACGCCCGTGAGGCCGGCGCGATCCTCGCCGCCCAGGATGATCCGGCCGTGCTCTCCGAGCTCAAGCTCGATCAAGTGCTGCGGCAGAACGATCGCCTGGTCCAGGACAACATCGAGGCCGCGCTCGCCGCCGGCGATGCCGATCTCGCCGACAGTTTTGTCGCGCTCGCGCGTGACCGCAACATCGCGCTGCCCGACGACCTCCTGAGCCGCGTCAATGACGCGGTCAAAGCCGAAAGCTCCACCTCGCATTTCGCCAAGCGTTTCGCCACCGGCCTCGTCACCGGCAATGCAGACGACATCGCGAGCCTCTCGGGGACGGTGGCGGGCGATCTCTTCGTGATCGGCGACATCAGGGACGTGGTGCGCGAGGGCAAGCATCTGGCCATGGGCGAGGACACCGACCGGCTCGTGCTCGGGCTTGCGGCGGCTGGCCTTGCGGTAACGGCGGCGACCTATGTGTCCGTCGGTGGCGCGGCGCCGGTGCGCGCCGGACTGACGCTGGTGAAGGACGCGCGCAAAGTCGGGCGGCTCGGCGAGGGACTCGCGGTCTGGGCCGGCCGTTCCGCGCGCGAGGTCGTCGACACGCCGGCGCTGCGGAATGCGGTGGTATCAGGTTCGGTGCTGCGGCCGCGCGAGACCGTCAGCGCGATCAAGGCCGCGTTCCGTGCCGAGAAGGCCGGTGCGCTGGTCCGGCTCGGCAAGGACGTCTCGCGCGTCGCCAAGAAGACCGGCACGCGCGGGGCGATGGATACGCTGCGCATCGCCGAAGGCCCGAAGGATATCGCACGCGCGGCGCGGCTTGCCGAAGCGCAAGGCAGCAAGACGCGCGCGATCATGAAGCTGCTCGGCCGGGGCGCGCTGCTGCTGATCGGCGGCGCGTTCAATCTGGCGCTCTGGCTGTTCAGTGCGGCACTGACGCTGTTCGGCCTTCTCTCCTCCATCAAGGCGACCACCGAGCGTCTCACCCAGGCCTGGTGCGATCGCAAACGGGCGCGGCGGCTGCGCCGTGCCCAGATCGCAGCCGAAGCTGCTCTGGCCAACGCGGCCGTCACGGCCTGAGGCGCGCGGCGCTTCAGGCTATTGTTTGAGCATGATGTTGCCGGAAAACCGCTGCACAGTTTTCCGGATCATGCTCTAAGATCAACCATTCCCCTCCAGACCCGCGGAACTGCAGATGCCGAGCTTTCACAACGGCGCCGTTGAAATTGCCTATCTCGATGAAGGCGAGGGCGATCCGATCATCCTGGTGCACGGCTTTGCCTCGAGCAAGAACGTGAACTGGGTCTATCCGACCTGGGTCTCGGAGCTGCGCAAGAACGGCCGCCGCGTGATTGCGCTCGACAATCGCGGCCATGGCGAAAGTGCAAAGCTCTACGAGCCCGCGCAATATTCGATCCCGACCATGGCCAGTGACGTGCTCGCGCTGATGGATCATCTCGCCATCCCGCAGGCCGACATCATGGGCTATTCGATGGGCGGACGGATGGCGGCGTGGCTGTCCCTCAACGAGCCGCAGCGCCTGCGCTCGGCGATCCTCGGCGGCATCGGCATCGGCGGGCTGATTGAAGGCACCGGTCCCGGCGAGAACGTCGCCAAGGCGCTGGAGGCGCCCTCGCTGGATGACGTCACCGATCCCGTCGGCCGCACCTTCCGTGCGTTCGCCGACCAGACTCGCTCCGATCACCGTGCGCTCGCCGCCTGCCTGCGCGGCACGCGCGACCTCATGACCCGCGACGAGGCCGCGCGCATCGACTTGCCGGTGCTGATCGCGGTCGGCTCGACCGACGACGTCGCAGGAAGTGCCAGCGCGCTCGGTGCGATCATCCCCGGCTCAGAAGTGCTCGACATTCCCAACCGCGACCACATGCGCGCGGTCGGCGACAAGGTCTACAAGACCGGCGTGCTGGATTTTCTCTCACGCCGCGGCTGAGGCAATGTTGGCTGAGGGGATGACGTTGTTGCCCGATTATTCTGAAATGTTCCATCCCAAGGGGCTGTCCGCTCCTTTCAGGTCAGCGCGAACCAGGGACGCCTGCACGTAAAATGTTGCCCCGCGTGAGGCGGCTAAGTCTTCGGAGGCGATTGTAATCGATGCGCAGCCTCGGCGCGTCGCTCCGCCTCTTCGACTCGAAGGCGGAGATCTTCCAGCTCTGACAGTCGGGAACAGAGGTCGTTCAGCCGTTGGGCCAAAAGGATCGCGCAAGACTCCTTCATCAACGCCTCCCGCTCCAAAAGCCGCTCTGGGGGACCCACGGGAGGCGCCAGCTTCGGGGCGTGATGAGGCTCGGGCCGACTGCGTTGCCCTAGGGGATGGGCGGCGGGAAAACAGGATATCCGCTCAACCGTTCCACGGTTGGGCTATGACTTTCGGCATATGGTCCGAATCTGGCGAGAACACCAAAATTCACGAAAGCGAGACTTAGCTGGTACGCCGCCGGTACGCCGGCCAAATCTCAATTTTGGCATGGAGGTGCTGGTATGTCCTTTGACGCGATGGCCGCGGCGGTCGATTGGTTAGACGCCTACCGCGCCGGCGATGTCGACACGATCTTGGGGATGTACGCTGAAGATGCGGTCATCGTCTGCGGCTGCGGCTGCACGAAGACCATTACAGGGACCGAAGGTCATCGCGCGTATTGGGTCGATCGGATGATCCAATATCCTGCGTCGAAGCTCGACAACTTACAGCAGGCCGAAGAGGGAGCGCTGATCTCTTACGTCGTGCCCGAAGGCCTGGTCAGCGCGGTCTTGAAGTTCAACGCCGCTGGCCAAGTAGCGGTGCATACCTGCGGACCTTCAAACTGACGCGCGATAGGAAACGCACCAGTTTGCATGGGATGCGAGCTGATGCCTCTTCCCCACACTCTCGGTCCTTCCGCGTGATCGGGAAAATAACGCATTTATAGTTCCGGCACCCGCGATCCTCGCTCTCGCGCGGCATGGGCGGTCAGGATTGCGCTCGGATGAGCACCGCTATAAGCGCGGCAGCCAAGATCGCTAGCCATATCGACGAGACGATCATGGAGGCGAAGTGCCAATCTACGTCACGGCGCCTGGGCTGCATTGTGTCTCCTTCCGCAGGCCGCGCGTCGGCTCAGCGGCCTCTATCGCCCTTCCCGTTGGGGCTGCCATCGCGGCCGCCGTTGCGCCGGCCATTGTTGCCATGGTGCTGATGGTCATGGTGGACCGCCCCCCGCGCCAGACTGTGCAATCGCGTTGGACGTGAGGGACGTTGATAGCAAAAGGGTGATGGTCGGCGGCGTCACGGCGGCGAACTTTCCGCAGGTCTTCAAGATTTCCCGTCGGTCTTCGTCCTGGTCTGCCATGGTCATTTCTCTCGAGCGGTATTAAATAATATTAAATAAATTAAATCAATTAAATTTTGTTCCTGTGAGCAGGCGGGAATTCCGGCGCCGCGGCAGCCGGGGTGATGACCTTTCAGCATCCCGGAGGTCGCTAAGGGCGGTTCTGGGACGTCAGCAAAGGCCAAACTGCGGACATCGATGCCGTACCTTCGAAAACCAGGGCGGCGAAGCTCGCGTGCAAGTAGCGATCTAACGGGGCTCTGACGACGTGGCCGGCCTAGCCTCCTCGAAAAACGCCTTCAGTTCTGCTGCCATCACGGCCGGATCCACCACGTGGCCCTGACCGGTGAGCACCTTTCGCCGGGCCCGGGGGATCGCGTCCGCGAGCGCGTCGGCCGCACCTTCGAACGGGGGGATGCCGCCGCCCGTGGCAACCAGCACCGGCTGGTGAAGGCGCGCGAAACGTTCCAACGGGGCTTGGCGCGTCCCCAGCACGGCAGCGTCGTAGGCCAACGTATGCGCTATTCGCTCGAGACTCGCCCAGAACCGGATGCGCGCGAGCGCCGGCGATCTCTTCAGCCGAACTTCCGGCGAGCTCCATGAACAGTGCTACGGCATCGCCGCGCCGCCCCGCCGACAGTCGTCTGTCGAGCTCGGCCACATAGGCCCGCTGCTGTTGCGGCGTCTCCGGCGCGAGATCGTAGGGCACTTCATAGACTGCGACCGCATCGATGGACCGCAATGTGGCAGCCGTCTCGAGGGCCAGGGCGCCGCCGGTCGACACGCCGTAGAGCGCGGCACGGCCGCCCCCCCGCCGCGTCGATGAGCGCGGCGATGTCCTCGATCTCGCGGGCAACTGAATATTCGCGCCCGTCACCACTCTCGCCGCGACCGCGCCGCGCATAATTTACGACGCGAAACCAACGGCTGAGTTCTGTTGCAAGTCGCGCGTTCTCGCTGCCGTCATCGAGAGAGCCGGTGGTAAGGATGACCGCCGGACCGCTGCCGTCGATGGAGTAGGCAATCTGGGTGCCGTCTGCGGACGTGACATAGGGCATGCTAGCTCTCCTTGGACGGGGGTTTGCGGACACGTTTCTCGGGCACGGCGAAGAGCAGCCGAAGATAAAAGCGAGGTGATCCAGGCTGTCGAGCGCGGTGGGCATGCCGTCCATCGCCTTGGTTACGCAAGCGGACTAGATAAGCCCGGGCCATCTAGGAGTGGCGATGATCCGGTCTTGACGGATCAGTTTCGCCAAACCGCCGCGCCAGTGCCGTCAGCACCACGAATGTCGCGACCCACACCATCCGCGCGCCGTAGCGGTCGTGCGGGCCTGAGATGACGGCGCAGATCAAGGCGTTGCCGAGCAGCGCCAGCGTCACGGTCGCCGCCAGCAGCGTCAAATCGTCCAGCCGGCGGTTCGCGAGCGCATGGCCGAGCAGCGCGACCAGCGCCAGCATCGAGGCCAGCGCCACCGGCACGTGCAGCCAGTTGATGGCGGTGAAGTCGAGCTGCCAATTCTGCTGCCGCGCCGCGCGCATCGGCGCGGCCTGCGCGGGGACGTAGCGTTCGATGATGCCGCGGGTGTGCGGGATCCAGCCATTGGTGCCTTCGCCGGTCGCGACATGCAGCAATTGCTGTCCCATCGCCCGCAGCGCCGCGCCGGCCTGCCAGGCCGGATAATCCTTCAGCGACTGCACGACGATGTAACCCATCTCCTCGTTCATGCCTTCAAAGCGGCCGAGCGCGTTGAACATGCTCTTGCCCCACAGGAACTCATCTGCCGTCGCCGGCAGTTCGTTGCGATAGGGACACAGCTTGTAGCGCTCGCGGGGGCAATGGTCGTTGAGGTAGCGCGCGACGATGCCGTCCTGCATCATGCGGCCGAAGGCGACGCCGTAGCCGCCGGGCGTCCAGGCCAGCTTGCCGGACAGCGCATAATTCGCCGAGACCAGCATCACCCCGCCCGCAACGATGGTGAGGCTGGCCTGCGCCAATCCGGCCAGCGGAAGGCGCTCCTTGAGAAACGGCCGTACCATCCAGCCCGCGACGCAAAGACCGAGCAACACGCCGAGCGTGGCGCTGTGGGTGGCGGCGGCAAAGGCGGTGAAGACGAACAGCGAGATTTTCTCGAGCGCCGAGGTTCGGCCTGCGCCGACGACCAGGAGAAACAGCGACAGCACCGAGAGTCCTGCAAAGATGTCGGTGAGCAGCATGCTCGCAAGCCAGGGCAGCGCGGTCGACAGGATCAGGCCAAGGCTGATCGCGACGAAGCGGACAGTCTGCATCATCGAGAGCACGCGCAGGGTGAACTGCAACAGCCACAGCGTTGCCAGCGACTGGACCGCGAGGTTGATCCAGAAGCCAAAACTCTCGCCAAAGTGCAGATAGAGGCCGAACACCGTGGAGCGGCTGGGGACGAGATAGCCCTCGTACCAGCGCGCCAGATAGCCGCCGGTATCCCATTGCAACAGCGGGTAGCCGTTCCAGAACGCCGGCACGATCATCAGGAGGGGCAGGGCGACCGCCGCCAGACGCAGCCAAAGCGTATCCGCGGCGCGTGCGCGCAATTGATCGGTGGTGATGCTCAAATCTGTTCCCCGTCCTCGCCCCGAACCATGCTCGCAATAAGGGTCGGGAGAGAATTCACCAATAGTTTGACGCCGCCCGACTTGAATTTGGCAAAACTCTGACCACTTTGAGCCGACCTTGCTGCTTGGGGGCTTCGAAAGAAACTGTTGTGTTTCAATGTCTTGGCAGGCTTTGGCAGGGCAAGGCGCTGTTCACTCTCAGGCAAGCCGGTCAGGACTTCGTCGCCTACACTATGCTATAAAGCCGGCAAAACGAGCCCACTCGAAAGAGCAAATCCCAAAGAGCAAATCCATGGCAGTGCATCAGGTCAATCCGGGAGGAAAGCTCGCATCGCTCGATCCGATCTGGGACCGGATCCGGGGCGAAGCGGAGGACATCGTCCGTCGCGAGCCCGAGCTTGCGACCTTCATCTATTCGACGGTGCTGCATCACAGCCGCCTGGAAGATTCGGTGATCCACCGTGTCGCCGACCGGCTCGATCACTCCGCGCTGTCCGGCGACCTTGTGCGCCAGACCTATGGCGAGGCGCTGCGCGACGATCCCGATCTCGGCAACGCCTTCCGCGCCGATCTCGTGGCCGTCTACGATCGCGATCCCGCGACCTCGCGCTTCATCGATCCCTTGCTCTACTTCAAGGGCTTTCACGCCATCCAGACCCATCGCCTGGCGCACTGGCTCTGGCTGAAGGGCCGCAAGGATTTTGCGTATTACCTGCAGAGCCGCGCCTCCGCGGTGTTCCAGACCGACATCAATCCCGCCGCGCGCATCGGCCGCGGCATCTTCCTCGACCACGCCACCGGCTTCGTCTGCGGTGAGACGGCGGTGATCGAGGACGACGTCTCGATCCTGCACGGCGTCACGCTCGGTGGCACCGGCAAGGAGAACGAGGACCGTCATCCGAAGATCCGCCATGGCGTGTTGATCGGCGCCGGCGCGAAGATCCTCGGCAACATCGAGATCGGCCATTGCGCGCGCATCGCCGCCGGCTCGGTCGTGGTCAAGCCCGTGCCGCACAACGTCACCGTCGCGGGCGTGCCTGCCAAGGTCGTCGGCGAGGCCGGGTGCGCCGAACCGTCGCGCACGATGGATCAGATGATCAACGCGATGGGGCTTTGAGACTTGGGGCTTAAGACTTGGCTTTGAAGGCGAAAAGGGCCCGATTTTCGGCCCTTTCGGTCCCCAAATTCTTTGGCAATTCATGCTGGCGGTTCGTCGCGTCTCGTCCTAAAACCCGCCGACCATTTTCGATCGGAGACTTGCCGTGGACGTCAAAGAAGTCAGAAAGTTAGATGCGTATTTGAAGCGCGTATTCGGCAATCCCAAGATCCGCGTCGTGCCGCGGCCGAAGAAGGACGATTCCGCCGAAGTCTATATCGGCGAGGAATTCATCGGCGTTCTCTTCGTCGACGACGAGGACGACGATCGCTCGTTCCAGTTCCAGATGGCGATCCTCGAGGACGATCTCGTCGATCAGGAGTAGATGCGAGCGTGGTCCGGAAAAGCGCGCAGCGGTTTTCCGAAAAGATCATGCTTAAACAACAACCTAAAGCGCGATGACGATTCATCCTGATCGCATCGCGCTTTGGTGCGGTCCGGTGGCGCGATCGGTTCCGGGGTTACGCGCCCACCGCTGCGAGCATGTCGGGGATTGTGACGAATTTTTCCCGCGGCTTGCCGAGCGGGGCTCCCCTGGATCTCTCGGCAGTATCGATCACCATCCAGTCCGGATAGCTCACGACGCGGGTGACGCGGCCGACGACGCGTGCCAGCAGCGCATCCGGCGTGTCCGGGCGCGCTCGCCGATGCGCAAGATCCGCCAGCACGGCCTCTGCCGTGGCGATGCCGCAGCCGCGATTGGTGCCGATCGTGCCGTTCGGACCGCGCTTGCTCCATCCGCAGGCATAGAGGCCCTCGATCACGCAATGCCCGTTCGTGACACGTCCATTGGCGTTGGCATGAACGCCGCGATGTGTGTCGTAGGGCACGCCGGTGACGGGCGCCGTCCTGCGGCCGACGCTGCCGAACACGAGGCCGCCGGCGATGTCCTCGACGGCGCCGGACCGGTGCGTCACCGAGAGGGTCTCCACCCGGTCTCGTCCGTGGATCGCGAGGGGCGAGAAGCCAAATCGAAAGACACAGCGGCGCGGCCTGGTCGCGGTCTGCTGCGAAAATCCGCGCAGCAGCGACAGCTTCTCGACCAGCTCCGGATCTGCGGGATGCTGAGGTTCGAAGTCCTTCGGCGTGACATCGCGGTCGTCGACGAGCGTGTCGCATGACCTCAATTCGAGGAAATCGCGCAATTCCTTGGCGCTGAATTTGGCCTGCACCGGTCCGCCGCGGCCGACGATGGAGATCTCGCGAATCCGGCTCGCCGCCAGCACCTCGAGCGCGTGGCGCGCGATGTCGGTCTGTCGCAGCTCGTCGGCGGTCTTGGCGAGAATGCGTGCGACGTCGAGTGCGACATTGCCGTGACCGATGATGATTGCCGCCTCATGGTCGAGATTGAAGCTGAGATCGGCGAAATCGGGGTGTCCGTTGTACCACGCGACGAAATCGCCGGCGCTGTGGCTCCCGGGAAGAGCCTCGCCCGGAATGCCCAGCGGCCGGCTCAGTTCGGCGCCCGTTGCCAACACGACGGCGTCATAGGCCTCACGCAGCTCGTCGACCGTGACATCGTCTCCGACCGTGACACCGCCGATGAAGCGAAAGCCGGGCATGGCGGCGATGCGGTCGAACGCTGCCGTCACCTGCTTGAGCTTCGGGTGATCGGGCGCCACGCCGAACCGCACCAGCCCGTACGGCACCGGGAGCCGTTCGAACATGTCAACCGTCACAGATGTACCGGAACGCAAGAGGGCCTCGGCCGTGTAGAAGCCGCTCGGTCCGCTGCCGACGACGGCGACGCGTGTCCCGCCCGTCATCGGCCGAGCGCCAGGCGGCGTTCGTCGGCGCCCGGCAGAGGCACCAGGCGCGCGCTGATGACGGGAGTTTCGGCGGCGCGCTTGCGGTTGACGTCGATCCAGAATTTCTTGTCGGCTGCGAGGCGATAGTCGGGCTCGATCGCACCGACCGGGCAGGCCGGCGCGCAGCCGCCGCAGTCGATGCAGTTTTCCGGATCGATATAGGTCATGGACTCATCGAGGTGAAAACACTCGACGGGACACACCGTGACGCATTCGGTGTATCGGCACCCCCGGCAATTGTCGGTGACCACATAAGTCATCGTCACGCCCCGCTGACTTGGACGAGGATGTCGGAGAATGTCGGGGCCCGGCCGAGGTCGGCGAACGCCGGCGGTGTCAGCACGTGGACCGTCGCGCCCTTGCGATTGGACCGCTGCCAGTACCCGGACGGCGCCACCACGACTCCAGGCATGATGTCGGACGAAACGGTCGCAAAGGCTTCGAATGAGCCCCGATCGTTGAACACGCGAATGGGCGCGCCGGCGACGATCCCGCGCTGTGCGGCATCATCGGGATTGAGAAGCACCGCCTGTTCTTCGCCGGCCTGGGCGGTTTGCGCGGGAAGATTGCCGTAATTCGAGTTCAGGAAGGCGTGGCTCTTCGGCGAGATCAGGCTCAGCGGGTAGCGCGTCGCGAGCACCGGCGCCGTGCGCGGGTTCTCGTTCGGTGGGATGTAGTGGGGCAGGGGATCGACCGGCGTGGCATCCTGGTCGCCGTTGTAGCCCTGGCGGAACAGCGGCACCACGAAGTTGCCGCCGCCCGCGATCGTCGATTTGAACTCGCACTTGCCGGAGGCGGTCGGGAAATTGCCCTCGCGATGCGGCGCCCAGTCGGCGGGCGCCGGCATGTTGAGGCGCGCATAGCCCTTGGTCTTGACGCCGTCGAGCGTGATGCCTTCGAGAACCGGGCTGCTCCAGTCGAGCGAAGCTTCGATGATTTCGTCGTCGGTCCGGAAGAAAGTGGGGTCGGTGATGCCCATTGCGCGCGCCAGGCGGCGGAACAGCTCGGTGTTGGAGACGGCTTCGCCGAGCGGCGCGATCGCCTGGTTGTTGTAGGAGAGGTAAAGGTGCCCCCAGGAGAACATGATGTCCTTCTGCTCGAGCTGCGTGGTTGCGGGCAAAACGATGTCGGCATATCTGGCGGTGTCGGTCAGGAAGTGCTCGCTGACGACGGTGAATAGATCCTCGCGTTCGAGCCCTTTTTCGAGCTTGGCCTGTTCGCTCACCATCGCCATCGGGTTGGCGTTGTAGACGAACAGCGCCTTGACCGGTGGGTCGAAGCCGAGCTCGCCGGTCAGCGCAGCTCCAAGCCGCCAGGAATTGAGCACGCGCATTGTCTCTGGCTGCAGATCGGGCCGCATCAGCACGTCCCATCTGACCGGGAAGGCCCAGATTGGCAGCTGGAGCAGGCCGCCACCGACATGCTTCCAGGCGCCGATCAGCCCCGGAAGGCAGGCGATCGCACGCACCGTCTGGCCGCCGCCGGCATGCCGCTCGACCGCGACGCCGATGCGTACGACGGCGGGCGGAGTGGTCGCAAATTCTCTGGCCAGCTTGAGGATGTCGTCGACGGGAATGCCAGTTTCCTGCGAGGCAAATTCAGGGGTGTAGGTCTCGGCCCGCTCGGCCAGCTCCTCATAGCCAACGGTGTATTTGTTGACGTAGTCGCGATCGACAAGGTTCTCTTTGATGATGACGTGGATCATCGCCAGCGCGAGCGCGGCGTCAGTGCCGGGCCGGATCGGAATGTGCCAGTCGGCGAGGCGCGCGGTGCGGGTGCGGACGGGATCGATCACGACGAGCTTGGCGCCGGCCTTCTTTGCCTGCTCGATGAACGGCCAGTGATGCGAGTTCGTGCTCAGCGTGTTGCAGGCCCACAGGATGATGTATTTCGAGTGCACGAAGCTTTCGGGGTCGACGCCGGGCGTGTGCCCGATCGTCATCATGTACGCTGTGCACGAGGCGGAGTCGCAGAACGTGCGCTCCAGCACTGTCGCACCCAGCTTGTTGAAGAGGGGATCTCCGACATTCAACCCGTTGATGATGCCCTGCGTGCCCAGATAGCTGTAGGGCAGGATCGCCTGCGCGCCGTGCTCGGCGATCACGGAGGTCCAGCGCGATGCGATGGTGTCGATGGCTTCGTCCCAGGAGATCCGCTGGAATTGCCGGGAGCCCTTCGGGCCGACCCGCTTCAGCGGATGGAGGATGCGCTTGTCGCTGTAGACGCGCTCCTCGTAATTGTTGACCTTGACGCAGAGCCGTCCGCGCGTGAACGGGTGATCGGGATTGCCGCGGACGGCAATCGCCTTGCCGTCCTCGACCGTGGTCAGGATGGAGCAGGTGTCCGGGCAGTCGTGGGGGCACGCGCCTATGACCGTGGACCTCGCCATGGATCTCTCCGCTTCCTGATTCAAGACGGTCCGAAGGATGCGGCGGCCGGACCCGCCTTGGCTTTTCAAAACGTGCGGTGTTGTTGTCCCGGACTGCTCTCGTCCGGTGGACGCCCTGGCGGTTCTCTGGCATGCTAATTGCTGGAACCGGCAATACCTCTCTACCCGTACATCGCGTGATCTGGCGGAGATTTCCGATGGGTATGCTTGGCAACTCTGTCGATAAATATGTTACCGGCAGAATGCTCCAGACGTCCAACGACCGGCGGTGGGGGCATCTCCTGGCGGAGCGATGGAGTCATGAGCCGGGCGATCTCCCTCCGCAATTGCCGCGCGACACCGAGATCGCGATATTGCTGCGCGGCAGTTCGGTCGTCGACCGCGAAGGCGCTGGCATGCGGCAGCGCACCTTCGGCAGGAGAGGCACCGTCTGGCTCTGCCCGGCCGGCATCCGCGAAGACTTCATCCGCGTCGAGAACCAGATGCAGGAATGCCTGCATCTCTTTCTTCCGGGCAAGCCGTTCGACGACACCATGCTCAGGGATCTCGACATCGATCCCTCGGGCATGTCCATCCGTTACGAGACGATCGATCGGGACATGTTCATCGAGCATGTCGCGGACCGCATTCTCGCGGAGCTCGCGCAGGAGACCTCCACAGGCCGCCTTTTGATCGAAAGCCTGGGGCGGGCCTTGTCCGCCCATCTGGTGCACAGCTACGCCGCCAGTTCAGTCCGGCTGAAGCAATCCTATGCCGTGCAGAAACCGCTCGATGCGAGGCGCCTGTCGCGCGTCACGGAATTCATCGACGCAT
Source organism: Bradyrhizobium sp. WSM2793 (assembly GCF_000379585.1). Taxonomy (NCBI): domain Bacteria; kingdom Pseudomonadati; phylum Pseudomonadota; class Alphaproteobacteria; order Hyphomicrobiales; family Nitrobacteraceae; genus Bradyrhizobium; species Bradyrhizobium sp. WSM2793. Next base: position 53,020 of record NZ_KB902813.1, read on the forward strand.
CCGTCGAGTGCGAGTTCACCGTGAAGGATCTCGCATCGGTGGCCTGCATGAGCCCGGCGCATTTCTCCCGCAGCTTCAAGGCGGCGACCGGAACTGCACCGCACGAATATGTCAGCCGTCAGCGCCTCGATCTCGCCAAGCGGCTCCTATCGACCAGCGATCGCCCGCTGGTCGATATCGCCTTTGCCGCGGGATTTTCCTCGCAGGCCAATTTCAACCGCGCCTTCCGCAAGGCGGTCGGCACGACGCCGAGCCTTTATCGGACGCGGAAGGGGCAGGATTGAGCCTGCCCGCATCAAGTGTGGATGATGTGGCCTTGAGATCCCCACGGGTTTTGCCCGATGGGTCAAGCTTTAATTCGGAAATAACGAATATCTAAAAATACGAAGTGCGGCCGTGACTTGGCTACTGTGCATGGGGTTGTTTTTCGAGATTTTGTTCGGTGAGGGGTTGAGCCCGGCCTGCAAGCCGATCTCGCGGCCGCGCTCAGCCCCTCGGCCCGCGCAGCTGCGCCGTCAGCCTGTCCATCGCCTCCGCCGCATCGCGCCATTGCGACAGCCAGCTGCGCGGGAAGCGGAAGGTGAGGTCGGCGCCGCCGACGCGGCGCTCGGACAGGCACATGCCGGGCGTTGACGCGTCGCGGGTGCAGCGCGCCGTCAGCGCCGGGCTTGCAGCCGAATAGAAGTCTTCGCTGCCGTATGGCGTGTCAGCACGGAACATCCGCATCGTCAGGCCGTCCGCGGGCGTCGCTGCGGCCTGGTCGAGATAGCGCGGATAGATCGTGGCTGTCCGCTGCTCGGGCGAGAGCGCATCGTGATGGGCCGTGATCGACAGGAAGATGCGGTCGATCGATTGCACCGCCGCCTCCACCGTGTCGGCGGTGACGTGTTTCGGCGCGCCGGGCGGCTCGAGCGAGGGATAGAGGAAGTCGAGATCGATGCGCTCCTGCGGCCCGGAGTGCCGCTGGATCTTCATGCGGATCGCCGTCACCGGCAGGTTGAACAGCGTGCCGCCGACGCTCACCGGCAGCTTGTCCGGGGCGTTCGCGCCGCGGGTGCCCCAGGTCGGCCACAACAGATAGGCGACGAGCGCGACCGCGCAGACCGCAGCAATGCCGCCGAGCACGATCGGGACGGCATGCGCCCAGGTGCGCGTGCGGGGGGACCTATGGGGAGCTGCCGAAAACACCGTCATGAGCTTGTACGAGGTCGAGCCGGAGTCGGCCGGTGGCCGACGAATCAGCGGCGAATATGCCACGCGGCGGCGATTTCGCGCAGCGTTCCCGGCTGCGGGGGGCGGGGACGGCCCTGCGTGGACAGGACGGCGGCGTTAACCTTCCCTTAAGGATAATGTAGCGTTAACCGGCTCCATTTGTCACAGGAATGCTCGGCGTTGCGTAAGGGCGGACCGTTCCGATGACACCTGAAGCTTTCAACACCTTCTTCTCGATCTGCATTGGTTTCGCGCTCGCGGGCGCGCTCGTGAACGGATACCAGGCGCTGGCGCAGCGGCCCGCCGGGTTCGGCCTGTTGCAGGACGGCGTGGCGCCGAAGACCTTCGCTGCGGTGCCGTTCCTGGTGTTCGCCGCGCCCTTCATCATCATGCGCAACACGCTGCGCGGCATGCGGGTGGAAAGCCGCCGCGCCGAGTTCGTGATGATGGCGACCCTCATCGCCGGCTTCTGGAGCATGATGAGCGGCACCTTCTTCCTGATGACGCTGCGCGCGGCCGGCGTTCTGGGCTGACGCCCGCGCATTGAGCTCTGCCGGCGCGGGCCTTTGCGTCGCGGCTGCCGTTTGGCTATGCCAGTGGTCAACGCGACAGGAGACCCCCAATGGCGATCTACGAGCTCGACGGGCAGGCGCCCGACCTTCCCGCCGACGGCAATTATTTCATCGCCGAGACCGCCACCGTAATCGGCCGCGTGCGCCTGAAGCCGGGTGCAAGCGTCTGGTTTGGCGCGGTGTTGCGCGGCGACAATGAGTGGATCGAGATCGGCGAGGGCGCCAATGTGCAGGACGGCTCGACCTGCCACACCGATCTCGGCTTTCCGCTTCACATCGGTCGGAACTGTACGGTCGGCCACAATGTCATCCTGCACGGCTGCACCATCGAGGAGGGCGCGCTGATCGGCATGGGCTCGATCGTGATGAACGGGGCGAAGATCGGCCGCAACAGCATCGTCGGCGCCGGTTCCGTCATCACCGAGGGCAAGGAATTTGCCGAACGTTCCCTGATCATCGGCTCACCGGCGCGCGTGATCCGCACGCTCGACGACGCCCAGGTGCAGAAGATGGGGAGTGCGGCGAGGTTTTACGTGGCCAACGGTCCGCGCTTCAAGAACAGCCTGAAGCGGATCGGTTGAGATCGCGCGGCCGGACGGCCCGGCGGCACGGTTCCGTACCGTGAAAATACAGGCCGGTACTTTAATCCTCCGCTAGCGCGATCACGCTTATCGTTGAGCGTTTTCAACCAGGAGGAGCGTCGCCATGAATGCGACGGCGCTGGGATCCGGCTTCGGTGCCGGAACCAATCTATTGAAAAAGTTCGTAAGACTAGCGCGTGGCGCCGACACGCTGACCGTCGCCGAGAAGGTCTACAGCATCGCCGCCTTCCTTGCGATCGTCACCACCTTCCTCCTGGTGATGTCGGTCCAGTCCGTACGCCTGCAGACGACGTATCGCCACATGCATGTCACCGCCGCCGAGGCGGCGATCGGAGTCGGGCGCATCAATGCGCTCATCTATGCCATCGTGATGGAATCACGCGGCATCTACATGTCGGCCGATCGTCGTGCGATGAAGCCGTTCGCGGACGGGCTGGTCCGGCGCAACCGCGAGCTCGCCGAGGCCGTGAAGAGCATGGAGAAGAACGTCGGCGACGACGACGCCGAGCTGTTCGCGAGCTTCCGCCAGCGCATCTTGCAATTCATCGACTTCCGTCAGGAGCTGGTGCGGCGCGGGATCGAGATCAGCCCGGCCGCGGGACGCGAATGGGGCGACAATGACGCCAACCGCACCGTGCGCAGCAAGCTCAACAGCGATATCGAGGCGCTCGAGCGCATCTACCAGCAGCGCGCCCGCGAGGCGGACGAACTCGCCAATGAGAACCGCTATGCGGCTGCCTATCTGTTCGCACTCGGACTCGCCGCCTTGATGCTGGCGGCGCTCAACGTCGTCGTCATGCGCAGTTCGATCGTCGGCGCCCTGGCCGATATCACGCAGGCGACCGACCGGATCGCGCAAGGCGACGTCAAGAGCGAGGTGCCGCATCTCGGCCGTCACGACGAGATCGGACGTCTTGCGCGCGCCGTGCAGAACTTCCGCGACGCCGTCGCGCGCATCTTCGAGCTCGAGGAGCTCGAGCTCGGCACCGCCCAGGCGCGCGACGCCGCGCGGACCGAGCGCGACCAATTCAACGACAAGTACCAGGCCAAGAAGTGGCAGCTCTCGGCGGCGATCAACAGCATGCCGCAGGGCCTGATCATGCTCGACGGCAAGGCGGTCGTGGTCGCGATGAACTCGAACTACCGGCAGATCTACAATCTGCCCGAGACGATCCAGGCCGGATCGACCCTCGAGGATATCCTCCAGCACCGGGTCAAGAGCGGGCTATTCAGCGGCGACGTCGCGAAATATGTCGCAGCTGTTCTCGACCGGATCGCCAGGCGCGAACCGGCGGCCTACGAGATCGCCCTGAACGACGGCCGCATCATCAAGATCTACGAGCGTCCGATGGATGGCGGCGGCTGGGTGTCGGTGCAGGAGGACGTCACCGAACAGCGCCAGCGCGAGCGCATTCTCGAGCGGATGGAGCGCTTCCTCGCCACCATCATCGAGAACGTGGCCGAGGGCATCATCGCCAAGGATGCGCGCAATCTGCGCTACGTCTTCGTCAACAAGGCGGCCGAGAAGATGATCGGCATGTCGCGCGGCGAGATCATCGGCAAGACCGCGCGGGAATTGTTCTCCCCGGAGGCGGCCGAACTGATCGAGCGGCGCGACAAGCAGCTGCTCGCGCAGAAGCAGCAGCTCGAGCCGATCATCGATACCATCGACAATCCCGCGCGGGGGCGCCGCGTCATCTCCGCACGGCGGGTTCAGATCGGTGGCGCCAGCGAAGAGTCCCACATGTTCGTGACCATGGTCGAGGACCGGACGGAGAATAGGGTGGCGGCCGCCTAGCGATTATGCGCGCCCTCACGACAGCACCGCGTCAGCGCCCTTCGGATTCGCGCGCTTCGATTGCGCCTGCGACCTTCTCGTGGCCGGCGGCCCACAGCGCATGCTCGTCGCTGCCGTCGAGGTAAGGATTGGCTTCGGCCGGGATGTTGTCGCGCGCGGCGCGTTCGCCTTCTGCAAAAGGATCGCGATCGGTCATCGTGATGAGCCTCCTCGCTTTCAAGCTGATGTGACGGCATTTGTTCCGGAACCGGCCTTCGCCGCGGCGGTTGACCGGTAAAGGAGAATTCTCATGGCCGCATCGTCTGCAACCGTCTCAATCAAGACCATGATGGTGATCTTCGCCCTTGTGGCGATGCCAGCCGTCGCATTCGCGCAGGCGGGCGGCGGTTCTGCCGGATCGACCGGAGGCGCTGCGGGATCGACTGGAGGCTCCGTCGGATCGAGCGGAGGCGTCGCCAACTCGCCGGCTCCGCCGCCCGGCACCAACAGCCTGGGTACGGCTCAGTCATCCGGCCCGGGCTCCGGAGTTACGACCGGCAGCGGCACAGGCGGCAGCGCCGATGCCACCGTCAATGCCGAGAATCGGATGCTCGACAAGAAGCTCAAGAGCATCTGCCGCGGCTGCTGATCCCCTCGCGCGGAAGTGAGACAGCGTGGCTGTCCCGAATGCCCACGTGACGTTAGCTTGATCCTGCTTTGAAGCGTGGAGCGTGTCCACGCGGAGGATCGAGTGATGTTACGCAGGATGATGATGGCGGCGCTGGCCGTCGCGGCAGTCGGGCTGTCGGCGCCGCAGGTGGCCCACGCAGGCGGATTCGGACATGGCGGCGGGGGACATGGCGGCTGGGGGCACGGCGGGAGCGGCTGGGGCCATGGCGGCCATTGGCATGGCGGCGGCTTCTGGCCCGGAGTTGCGATCGGGGCGGGGATCGCCGGTGCTGGCTACTACGGCGGCTATTACGGCTACGGCTACCCTTATTACGGCGGTCCCACCTATTATAGTACCGGCTACGGCGACTATAACGATGGCTATGGCGGCTGCTACGTCGCGCGCAAGCGCGTCATGACGCCGGCGGGCTGGCGTATCCGCCGCGTGGACGTCTGCGAATAGCGTCCCACAAAAAAACAAGGCCGTTGACGCAGTATACCGTCAACGACCTTGCCAGCCCCGGACATTGAAATCGGCTCACGCCATCCGGTAGGGGCGAGCATCGCGCGGAATCATACGGCTGAATGTGATCCAGTTCACAAGTGGCGAAAATAAAGTTCCACCGCGGGGCGGATGCTCAGCCGCGCGAGCGCTTTCGCGCGCTGGCGTGGGCACGGTGCCGCGCCGGTTTCCTGCGGGTAACCGAGGGCGTTTCAACTTCGGTCGCCCGTGCGCTGGCAAACGACTGCCGCAAGCCGTCGATGGACTCGTTCAGCGATGCGACCTGCTCGGACAGGCGCTTGGTGTCGGCCTGCTGCGCCGCCATCAGCCGCTTCATCGTCTGGAGCTGGTCCTGCACGACCTGCAGCTGGTCGATCGATTCCTGCTGCGTCGCCTCCAGCCCCTTGGTCTTCTCGACCAGCTGTTCGGAGGCCTGGGCCGTGCGGGCCTGGAGCTGCCGCGATGCCACCACCCGGTCGGCTTCAGGTGCGGCGCCGGTATAGGCCCGCCAGATCGCGATCGAGGTCACCCCCGCAATCAGGAGCAGGAGCGCAGCGGCGGTCAGCGCGATGGGCTGGGCGCCAAGGCGAAGCAGGGGGTTCGACGGTGTGTCCTGGGCGAGATCGATCATCGCTGACAAAACCCAAATTGAAACTTGGTGAGTGGCGAAGACCGGCAACCAGAGGTCGCCGGGGCGTCCCGAAAGTGTTACGTTTCCGCAAGGAATGGGACCAAAAAGAGGCTAAGGGCCAAAAAACCAGGAATCAGCGGGCCTTGCGACCTCCAAGGCTCCGCCCTGGCGCGGGAATCAAGGTTGAAACGGCGCAAACGGCCCAGAATAGGTCTTGGCGCGCGGTGCCGCATAGGGTCCGAGCCGGGAGGTCTTCAGGCCCAGCCGCACCAGTGATTCCGCCAGCGTCACCGCTGCAGCGACGCCGTCGATCACGGCCAGGCCGTGGGAATTGCCCGGAGGCGGTTAGTGCAACCACAGGGCCTTAGGGATAATTTACTGCAATCTGTCAGGTCTAAACGTTCGGAGGATGCACGATGGCCGAGACCTCGATCGAGTGGACCGACGCAACCTGGAATCCGGTTGCGGGTTGCACTGTACTCTCGCCTGGCTGCACCAACTGCTACGCGATGCGCATGGCGGCGCGTCTTGAGGCCATGGGAGTCGAAAAATACCGCGGCCTAACGCGAAAAAGCGGAGAACGGTCCGTTTGGACCGGCAAGCTATTCCTCGATCGCAGAGCACTTGAAGCGCCAAAAACCTGGCGCAAACCGCGCCAAATTTTTGTGAACTCTATGTCCGATCTATTCCACGCGAATGTGCCGGATAGTTTTGTCCGCGAAGTGTGGGCGACGATGCAGGCGACACCACAGCACACTTATCAGATCTTAACGAAGCGCCCCGACCGGATGGCTGAGATCACGCAGGCTCTGCCAACGCTCAAAAATGTTTGGCTTGGTACGAGTGTCGAGAACGCAGATTACTTTGATCGCATCGACGATCTACGCCGGGTCCGCGCAGTGGTTCGGTTCATTTCGTTCGAGCCACTTCTCGGATCTGTCGCAACCGCCGATCTATCCGGCATTCATTGGGCGATCGTTGGCGGTGAGAGCGGTCCCCGAGCCCGGTCCATGGACCCCAAGTGGGTGGACGAAATCGAGATTGCTTGCCGCCGTCACGGCACGGCGTTCTTCTTCAAGCAATGGGGCGGTAGGAACAAGAAAGCAACCGGCAGACTACTTCGTGGTCGGACGTACGATGAGATGCCGCTTAGGATCTAGCAGATGATCTCCGATCCGCGTGGCGAGACCGATCGCCTCTGGCGCTGGATTGGAAATACATAAGAATAGTGAAAACATCTGCGGTCCGCGGTCGATCGGTAGCGCGAGAGGTTTCAATACTGCGCCGAAGATCTCGCTGAGCCGACTTCGTACGTAGCGCTCCAGACCAGCCGGATTGAGATCTCTTCTTCGCTCCGGCAACATACCGAACATGTCGGGGTTGCCGACCTCTGGATAGAGCTCTTCTTCCCAAGACTCAGAGCCAAACATTCGCGTCAACGCCGCGCGCTTATGCTCGTCGATGTCAGTCAGCTTCTTTGTGGCCTGTCGGAATAATCCCGCCAACGGAAATAAAAACCAGACGTCAATTGCTTGCGTTGCGGCGAGCGCTTGAAGAGTGATCCACTCGACCTCCATTCCATATGGGTCAAGGAAGACCACGGCTCGTTTGTCGTCCCAGCTGTTGTTGGCAACAAGTTGTTTCAGTGCGGAATTCGCGTCTTCCTCTGCGACAACGATCTTGCGTCGAAGATTCTTAGCGCGCAAGTCTTCCAGCGCGGACACATAATTGGGGTTCTTTTCGATGAATACCACGAAATCAAACTCGGGCCTTACATCCAGCGCAATTTGCGCTGATCCGCGCCTTCGCTCGATGACCTCTTCGACGGGCTTTTCGACTAGCGTGGCACCTTGTCGTTCAGTTCGGACCGTCCGGGTGCCGCTTCCGGCAAACGCATCAATGTACCAAAGGTTTTTGAAGTGAGGACGAAGTGCTGTGGTAAAGGCCTTTAGATACCCCTCAATAATCGACAATTTGAGTTCGGTATGTTGCCCGCCAAATTCGTGATCTGCGATCATGATTTCTCGCACGCCATAGTGGCGTAAGTAATGTTAGCCAAATATGCGGGCAAAAATATACTCTACTAAAAATAGTATCAATCCAATTGTGATAAGAAAACGAGCGCGTCGGTTAAGTCGGAGCCGAACCGAGCCTACGGTTGAAACGGCGCAAACGGCCCGGAATAGGTCTTCGCGCGCGGTGCCGCGTAGGGGCCGAGCCGGGAGGTCTTCAGGCCCAGCCGCACCAGCGATTCCGCCAGCGTCACCGCTGCAGCGACGCCGTCGATCACGGGCAGGCCGTGGGTAGTGGCAAGCTCAGCGGCGAGATCGGCCATGCCGGCGCAGCCGAGCACGATGGCTTCAGCCCGGTCGTCGCGGATCGCGGCGGTGATCTCGGTTGAGATCTTTGCGAGCGCGTCCGTGTTGCGCTCCTCGAGCGCGAGCACCGGGACCTCGGCGGCCCGCACGCGGGCGCAGCGATCAGCGAGGCCGTATTTTCGCAGATTATGTTCGATCGGCACGATGGAGACACCGAGCGTCGTCACCACGGCAAAGCGCGCGGCGATCAGGCTCGCCATGTGGAAGCCGGCCTCTCCAATGCCGATCACCGGTGCCTTCGCGACGGCGCGGGCGGCGTCCAAGCCGGTGTCGTCGAAGCAGGCGATGATGTGGGCCTCCGCGCCGTCGCGGTCGGCCTCGCGGATGCAGCCGAGCATGCCGGGCACGGCGAAGGCCTCGTCGTAAAATCCCTCGATCGAGACCGGGCCCATCGTCGGCTGCCGCGCGTCGATCACCGTGCCGGGCAGGGCGACGCTGCGCGCTGCAGCGGCGATCTTCGCCGTCATCGTAACAGTGGTGTTGGGATTGACGATGTGCAGTCGCATTTCGATCAGACGAGTCCCTTCTCAGACAAGTCCCTTCTCAGACAAGGCCTTTGCCGGCGTCCGAACCCTTGGCCGCCTGCCGCTTGTTGAGCATGTGGATGGTGCCGAGCGCAAGCGTGATCACCGTGAACGAGACAGCCGAGATCAGGGTGCCAAGCGCATAGATGTCGGGATTCGTCACCGTGGTGGTCAGGCCCTGCAGATCGAGCGGCAACGTATTCACCGCCCCGATCGCCTGGCTGGAGCGGGCGAGCTCGTCCCAGGACAGCGTGAAGCCGAACAGGCCGATGCCAATCACGGAAGGCAGGATGATCGGCAGCACGACATGGCGGAACGTCTGCCACGGCGTCGCCCCGAGATCGCGCGCGGCTTCCTCGAGGCGGGGATCGAAGCGGTTGAAGATCGCGAACATGATCAGAAGGCCGAACGGCAACGTCCAGGTCAGGTGTGCGCCGAGACCCGATGTGAGCAGGCCCATCGAGGTCTCGAAATTCTCGTTCCAATGCGCCTTGATCAGATCGTCGATGATGCGAAACTCAAGTGAGATGCCGAGCGAGGTGATGATCGAAGGCACGATCAGGCTCGCGATCGCCGAATAGAACAGAATGCTCTGCGCCCTGAACTTCCTGCGGAAGGCCATGCCGGCGGCGACCGACAGCACGACGGTGACGATCATCACGATCACGCCGAGCAGCAGCGAGCGGCGGAAGGCCGCGCCGAGATCGACGATGCCGGTGCCCTGGAACAGTTTTGCGATCCAGAAGGTCGACACGCCGTTCATCGGGAAGGTGAGGCCGCCCTGCGGCCCCTGGAACGACAGCACGTAGATCGCGATCATCGGCCCATAGAGAAACAGCACGTAGGCCGCGAAGAAGATCGCGAGCACGTAGAAAGAGCGCGGGCGTCCTTCCTTCATGCTCTAGAGCTCCTTCTTGATGTCGACGATGCGCGACATCATGGTGATGATCAGGAAGGTGATCGCGAGCAGGATCACGGCGTTGGCCGCGGCGGCCGGGAATTGCAGCGCGTTGACCCGCGTCTCGATGATCTTGCCGGCAGCTGCGATCTGCTGGCCGCCCATCACGCCGATGGTGATGAAGTCGCCCATCACGATGGTGATGACGAAGATCGAGCCGATCACGATGCCCGGCTTTGCCAGCGGGATGATGACGTTGACCAGCGTCTGGAAGCCGGTCGCGCCGGCATCATAGGCGGCCTCGATCAGCGACTTGTCGATGCGGATCATCGAGTTGAAGATCGGCACCACCATGAAGAAGGTGAAGAGGTGCACCAGCGCCAGCACCACCGAGAATTCGGAGAACAGCAGCCATTCCAGCGGATGGTTGATCAGGCCCGTTTTGACGAGGCCGGAATTGACGAGGCCGTTGCGCCCGAGCAGCGGGATCCAGGCGATCATACGGATCACGTTGGAGGTCCAGAACGGGATCGTGCAGAGCAGCGACAATCCCATCTGCCAGGTCTTGGACTTGACATGGAAGGCGAGGAAATAGGCGACCCAGAAGCCGATGAACAGCGTGATCGCCCAGACCAGGAAGCAGAGCTTCAGCGTCTTCAGATAAGTCTTGCCGATCGTGCAGAGATCGGGCAGCTGCGCGATGCAGCCTTCGAACGTGTCGGTGTAACCGCGGCCCGAGAAGGCCGGCAGCAACTGGTATTCGTTGTAGTCCCAGAACGAGACGATGACGACGAAGACGAGCGGAATGAGGAAGAAGGCCAGAAACACCAACATCATCGGCCCGGCCTGAAGCCAGGAGATGAAGGAGGGCGACAGGCGCGTCGGCTTTGCCGCGCGCGCTGTGCCCGACCCCGGGATCAAGCCCGGGGACGCCTGTTGCAGGACCTCTTCCGACATGTCCATTACGCCGCGATGAACTCATTCCACTTGCGGACCATGTAGTCGTTCTCGTCCATCACCGCGTTCCAGCAGGCGACGCCGCCCATGCGGTCCTCATAGGAGCCGCCGTCACGCACGGCGCCGGCCTTTTCGAGCAGCGAGCCGTCGGGCGCCTTGATGTCCTTCTCGGCCGGCTTGCCTTCCATCCAATAGGCCCACTCGTAGGGCTCCATATGCGCCTTCGCGGTGGAGAGCACGGCGGAGTAGTAGCCCTGGCGGTTGAGATAGGCGCCGGCATAGCCGGACAGGAACCAGTTCACGAACTCATAAGCCCATTCGAGCTTCGCGCCCGACACGCCCTTGGAGACGCAGAAGCCCGAAGCCCAGGAGCGATAGCCTTCCTTCAGCGGCTGGAAGGTGCAGGCAATGCCCATCGAGCGGACCTTGGTGACTGCCGGCGACCACATCGACTGAATCACGGTTTCCCCTGATGCCATCAGGTTGACGCTCTCGTTGAAGTCTTTCCAGAACGCGCGGAACTGGCCGGCCTTCTTGGCCTCGGTCATCACCTTCATGGTGAGATCGATCTCTTCCTTGGTCATGTTGCCCTTGTCGGCATATTTGTACTTGCCGGTGGCTTCCACGACCATCGCGGCGTCCATGATGCCGATCGAGGGGATGTTGAGGATCGAGGCCTTGCCCTTGAACTCGGGGTTGAGCAGCTCGGACCAGGAGCTGATCGGACGCTTGATCAGGTCGGGGCGGATGCCCAGCGTGTCGGCGTTGTAGACCGTCGGGATCAGCGTGACGAATTCAGTCGCCGAGGTCGCGAACTTCTTGGAGTCCTTGCCTTCGAGATAAAGCACCTTCCAGGGCGCGGTGCCCTGGCCGCCGATCTTCTTGCCGCCGGGCGTTTCGCCCTTGGTGAAGACGGGCGTGATGTTGTCGAACTGTTTGATCTTCCTGGCGTCGAGCGCGAGGATGTTGCCCGATGGCACGATCTTCTTCAGCGAGAAATATTCGGTGTCCAGCACGTCGAAGGAGTTCGGCTGGGTCATCACGCGCTTGGTGACGTCGTCGGTGGTCGCGGTGATGTATTCGATCTTGATGCCGGTGTCCTTCAGGCACTGCTTGGAGATGTCGTCGCCCTCGTTCACGGCGGTGCCGAGATAGCGCAGCACCTTGGTCTCGGCCGACTTCACATAGGGAAAGCCGGTGATGGCGCCGGAGCCGGCGGCAAGGCCGGCCAGACTGGCGGTGCCCTTGAGCAGCGTGCGGCGGCTGACGCCCTTGGTCCTCGTGGTCTCGCTCATGTCAGTCACTCCTCTGTTGCGCATTCCAGTGATCGATCGGCGCTATTGCAGGCGTTGCGCCTTGGCGGGATCCCAGGTGGCCAGCACGCGATCGCCCGGACGGAACGGGTGGACGTCGAAGGTGGCTTCGGGAACGTGGGAGAACAGGGCGGTGCCGTCGTCGAGCGTGAGCGAGACGGCGATGTAGGAGCCCTGGTACTCGGTCTGTATCAGCCGCGCCGGCGCGCCGAACGCACCGTCGGTGAACGGCGCGATGCCTAGCTGATCGGCGCGCACGGCGATCAGCTTGCCGGCGTCGCTGAGCACGTTGTGGCCGCCGATGAAGCGCGCCACGAATTCGGTGCGGGGATGGTGGAAGATGTCGCGGGCCGTGCCCTGCTGCTCGATCCGGCCGTGTTTCATCACCACGATATGGTCGGCGAGCGCCATCGCCTCTTCCTGGCCGTGGGTGACCTGGATGAAGCTGATGCCGAGCTCGCGCTGCAGCCGCTTCAATTCACCGCGCATCTTCACCCGCAGGAACGGATCGAGCGCCGAGAGCGGCTCGTCGAGCAGGAGGATCTGCGGCTCGGTGATCAGCGCGCGGGCGAGCGCAACGCGCTGCTGCTGGCCGCCGGAGAGCTGTGCCGGGAGACGGCCCGCATATTGGCTCATCGCCACCAGCTCGAGCAGTTCGCCGGCGCGCTTGTGGCGCGTCGGCTTGTCGACGCCGCGCATCTTCAGCGCAAAGGCGACATTGTCGATCACGCTGAGATGCGGAAACAGCGCGTAGGACTGGAACATCATCGCGGTGCCGCGCTCGGCCGGCGGCAGGTCGGTGACGTTCTGGCTGCCTAGGATGATGTCGCCCGCGCTGACCGCCTCGTGGCCCGCGATCATCCGCAGGGTCGAGGTCTTGCCGCAGCCGGACGGGCCGAGCAGGCAGCAATAGGTGCCGGCCGGGATCTTCAAATTGACGGTGTCGACCGCCAGCGTCGTGTCGTAGCGCTTGGTGACGGCGACCAGTTCGAGAGCGGCGGGAGTGGCCATGGCGTGTCCGAGGAGGGGCGGTGCTTCCGGGCTCTCTCCGCAAGGTCCGTGCCAACCGCCGCTTGGCCGGCCGAATTCCGAAACTGTGCAGTGGAGTCAGATCGTTAGATCGAATCCTGGGCATCCGGGCTGCCCGCCGCTTGCACAGTCAATTGCACACAAAATGGGCGAAGATTGTATAAAGTTTCGCCTGTGATTGGATACAGGTCGTCGACTAACATTCGAAGCGAACGTCGTCGATCGCCCTCAAGCCCAACTGTCGAACCAATGGCCGCCAAGTCCCGCCCCAAATTCGACGCGCCAGATGCGAGCGATCGCGTCAGCCGCATCCGGGAGGGCGTGACCGCCGCGATCCTCGAGCATCGCCTGCTGCCGGGCACGAAGCTAGGCGAGGACGAGATCGGTGAGATCTACGGCGCGAGCCGCACGCTGGTCCGCACCGCGCTGCAGCAACTTGCGCATGAGGGCATCGTCAACATCGAGAAGAACCGCGGCGCGTTCGTCGCGCGTCCCACGCCCGCCGATGCCCGCGAGGTGTTCGAGGCGCGGCGCCTGATCGAGCCCACCATCGTCGATCACGCCATCGACGCGATGTCGCCGGCCTGGCTCGATCGTCTCCAGCAACATCTTACCGAGGAACGCGAGGCCGAGCTCCGCGGCGACGCGCGCGCCTCGGTTCGGCTTTCCGGTGAGTTTCACAAGCTCGTCGCCGAGATGAGCGATCACAGCATCTATCTCGGCTTCCTCAAGGAGCTGATCGCGCGCTCCTCGCTCATCATCCTGCTGTACCGCCGCCACGACACGCCGGCCTGCGGCACCGATCATCACGCCGGCATCGTCGCCGCCATCCGCAACCGCGACAAGCAGGCCGCGCGCGCGCAGATGCTCTCGCATTTGACCGAGATCGAGGACGAGCTGTTCCTCAAGGACCCCGCCGCCGACGAGCTGCGGCTCGCGGACGTGCTGGGCGTCTGATCGGCACCGATCTTAGGCGCCAGGAATCCGCGCCGGAGCCACGAACCCGCGTCAGTGGTTGAGTGCGCGCTCTGCGGCGAGCTGTCCGTCCGGAGTGATCTCGTAGTCGCCGCCTCGCTTTGTCATCCATCCTGACCTGACCATCTCCCGTGCCAGCTGCACCGAGCAGATCGGATGGTTACCTCCTGGGTAATACAGCCTGTCATTTCGGACCAGCAAGTGTCCGTACAGTTGGGCATGACGTAATGCCCTGCGCATCCCGGGTGATGGATCTTTCATGCCGGTTCAAGCGCGAGCGCGACGAAGGTTCCTAATCAACGCCGTGACTTTCGATGGCTTTGCGCTGCGGAGGGCGGGTAGGAACTCGCGTTCTGCCGCATCGTTTGTTGTTTTCGAAGGAGCAGCATCATGAACGTACGGGACGAGTACACGCGATCGCTCTGGATGGATGTTTCGGTCGCGGATGCCCCCGCGCTGTCGCGCACCGTGGGCGTAGACGTCGTTGTCATCGGCTCCGGAATAGCCGGGCTGTCGGTGGCTTATGAACTGGCCTGCCATGGACCTTCGGTCGCGGTGCTCGACCGCGGCGGCATCGGCAGCGGGATGACGGCGCGCACCACGGCGCATCTGGCGACGGCGCTCGACGATGGCTACGGCAAATTGGTCCGGGTCCGCGGCCCTGATTGTGCGCGGCACTATTATCAGAGCGTCGAAGCCGCAATCGACCGCGCCGACGCCATTCAGCGCGACGAGCACATCGATTGCGATTTTCGGCGTGTCGACGGTTACTGGGTGCAGGCGCCCGAAACGCCCGCATCCGAGCTGGGTGAGGAATTGGATTGCTGTCGCAAGCTCGGGATCCCCGTCGAAGATTGCGCCGAGCCGACCGTGTTCCATTCTGGAGGTGTGGTGCGTTCGTTGCGTTTTTCCCGCCAGGCGCGCCTGCACCCGACCAGATATCTTGCTGGCCTAGCCGGCGCCCTTCAGCGCCGCGGGGCGCAGCTCTATGGCGACACCTGCGTTGAAAGCATCCGGCAAGAGCGTGGCGACATGATCGTGACGACCGCCTCGGGCTACGAGGTCCACGCCGCCGACGTGGTCGTCGCGACGAACTCGCCGGTCAATGTGCAAGTGGCGATCCATACCAAGCAGGCGCCTTACCGCACTTATGCTCTCGCCGCCAAAATCCCGGCCGGCGCGCTGGAGGATGCGCTGTATTGGGACACGCTCGATCCCTATCACTATGTCAGGCTTCAACCGCTCTCCGCGGAGGAGGATCTCGTCATCATCGGCGGCGAAGATCACAAGTCCGGTGAAGCGGACGACGGCGCACAGCGCCTTGCCGCGCTCGAACGCTGGGCGCGCGAGCGATTGCCGGCGCTACGCGAGGTCACTCATCGATGGTCAGGTCAGGTGCTGGAGCCGAGCGATTTCGTCGGCTTCATTGGCCGCAGCCCCGGCGAGGAGCACCTTTTCATCGTCAGCGGTGACTCCGGACAGGGCATCACCAACGGGCTGGTGGCGGGCATGCTGATTGCGGATCTCGTCATGACCGGCGCGAGCCCGTGGGAGGATGTCTACGCCCCGGCCCGCAAGATTCAGAAGAACATCGGCGAATTCATCAGCGAGAACATCACGCCGCTGAAGAATTTCGCGGAGTATCTGACGGCGAGCGAGATCGCCGGCGTCGAACATCTCCGCCCCGGGGAGGGGCGCCTTGTCCGCAGCGGCCTGAAGAAGATCGCGGCGTGCCGGGACCGAAACGGACATTTGCATCTGCATTCGGCAAGCTGCACCCATCTCGGCTGCGTCGTGCACTGGAATGCGCTCGAGCAATGTTGGGATTGCCCGTGTCACGGTTCGCAATTCGCCCCTGATGGCACCGCGCTCAACGGCCCTGCCGTGTCTCCGCTCGGCGATATCGAGAAGCCAGCCAATCTTGAAGCCGCAGAGTGAGGCGAGCAACCTCGCCGACGTGCCGGGCGCGTGAGCGAGGCGCGTTCGGCAGCTGATCTCGCACGCGGCGATATCTCTTTGATTCAAATTGGAGCCGACCGCGGCGACCTCCCGCCAATGCAGATGGCAGGACTGCATATTTGCCGCCGTGGTGGCCAGTTGACGGCGGCCGGACGTCGGCGTCAAATGGCACGCAGAAGTTGCGTGCCTGCCATCACCCCTCGCGTAGCCCTGCACCTCAGCGGAGGCCGGCCATGACGGGTTTGAGGATGCCGGCCAGAGTGTCCGGAATCGCCACGCTGCTTGCGGCCGTTGCAATGATCCTCGGCAGCGCGCCCTCGGCGCCGGCCCAGCAGGACTCCGCCGTCCTGTTTCGCAACGTCCGGATATTCGACGGCAAGAGCGCCGCGCTGTCAGCCGCGTCCAACGTCCTCGTCAGAAATCGCACGATCGAGAAGATCTCGACCGCGGACATCGCGGCCGCCGGTCAGGTGATCGACGGCGGCGGCCGCGTGCTGATGCCGGGACTGATCGACGCGCATTGGCACGCGATGCTGGTGCGCCCGACGCCGATGGCCGCGCTTGCGGGCGATATCGGCTACAACAACCTGCTCGCCGCCAGCGAGGCGACGGCCACGCTGATGCGCGGCTTCACCACCGTGCGCGACATGGGCGGGCCGAGCTTCGGCCTCAAGCAGGCCATCGACGAGGACCTCGTCGCAGGTCCCCGCATTTATCCCTCCGGCGCCATAATCACCGTCACCAGCGGTCACGGCGACTTCCGCCAGCTCTCCGATCTGCCGCGAACGATCGGCGGCATGCTGAGCCGCATGGAGCGGATCGGCGGCAGCATGGTGGCCGACAGTCCCGACGAGGTGCGTGTGCGCGCGCGCGAGCAGCTCATGCAAGGGGCCTCGCAGGTCAAGCTCACCGCAGGCGGCGGCGTTGCATCGCCCTTCAGTCCGCTCGACGTCTCCACCTTCACCGAGCCCGAGCTGCGCGCGGCGGTCGAAGCCGCCGACAATTGGGGCACCTATGTTGCGACGCACGCCTATACGTCGGTCGCGGTCCAGCGCTCGGTCGCGGCTGGCGTCAGATGCATCGAGCACGGTCATCTCATGGACGAGGCGAGCGCCAAGCTGATCGCGGAGAAGGGGATCTGGTTGAGCACGCAACCGTTCCTGGATATCTCCGCTGCAGCCGCGCTCGGACCCGCCGAGCAGGACAAGATGAGGCAGGTGGTCGCTGGAACCGACCGCGTCTATGCGCTCGCGAAGAAGTACGGCATCAAGACCGCGTTCGGCACCGACGTCCTGTTCTCGCAGGCGCTGGCGGATCGACAGGGCGCCATGCTGGCCGCGCTGACGCGCTGGTACACATCGGCCGAAGCGTTGGCCATGGCGACGTCGGCCAATGCCGAATTGCTGAGCTTGTCCGGTCCGCGAAATCCCTATCCGGGCAAGCTCGGTGTGGTCGAGGAGGGCGCGTTCGCCGATCTCCTGCTGGTCGACGGCAATCCGCTCGACGACATCAAGCTCGTCGAAGATCCCGCGAGGAATTTTGTGGTGATCATGAAGGGCGGCAAGGTCTACAAGAACATCCTCGCACGCTGACGAGTGCGCGCGTGGATCACATCCTGCGCGCCTGCCAGAGGATGAGGTGGCGGGATTGGATCGTGGCTAGGGGCGATCCTCCGCAACCGGGCTGATGCGCCGCGGACCGGCCGCGATCTCCGGAACCGCGGCAGGCCGTCCAGGGCTTGTCATAATTCCGGGCCTGTCGTCGGAGGCATGGCTTCTCAGCGTCTCCAGAACCAGGAAGAATTTCTCGGCTAGCATGAGTCAAACTCGCTGATGCGTTCGTTTCGGTTTCGAGAACAGCGAATTTCGCTCGTCAAATCGGTCGCTTGCTGCGCTCCGGGGCAATTTAGTTCGTCATGGCACGCCGAATTGTGACAAGCCTTGCCGGATTTCTGCGTCTGGCACGTCGTGTCGATGATCAGGCAGCGCGACTAACGTGACTATTCCTCGCCGGCCTGACGGGCTATATGCTGTCGCTCTGTCATTAAACTGTCATGTCATCGTAAATGCTGAAATCAGACCCAACACCGGCTCGCAAAACCTCGAGTGCGCCGGACGGAAATCCTGTCTCGAAGGACAACAAGAGGACGCAAGTCGTCGCCGGCTTTCTCAGGCAGATTGAACCGGCCGAGCCCGGCGCGGAACCTGCGATCGTCGAGGGCGCTGTGGGTGATCAGACGCCATCGCAAGATGCCCCGCCTGCTCCGGAACCAACTCGGTCGAGCCTTGTCGCGCACCCCGGTGAGATCGAGCTCAAGCTGGTCGTCGATGCCGATCGCATGGCGCATTTCAACGCCGCGCCGGTCATTGCGGCGAATGCGCGCAACAAGGGCTCCCGAAAACACCTCAAATCCGTCTACTATGATACGCCTGATCGGATGCTTCGGCGCAACGGCCTGAGCCTGCGCGTTCGCCAGAGCGGCGCGCGCTTCGTGCAGACCGTGAAGACCGACACAGCGGATGATCCGCTGCGCCGCGGCGAGTGGGAGGCGAGCGTGGCCTCGCTGGCGCCCGATCTCGCTCTGGCGATGCCGTTCATTCCGGAGAAGCTTCGCAACCATCTCGAAGCGCAGCCACTCGAAGCTATCTTCACCGCCGACGTCCATCGCCACGCGCGGATGATCGACCTGCCGTCCGGCACGGTCGAGATCGCGTTCGACCAGGGCGTGCTCACGGCGAGCGATCGATCGCTGCCGGTGAGCGAGATCGAGCTGGAGCTCAAGAGCGGCAGTGCGAGCACGATCTACGAGGTCGCGTTGCGGCTTGCAGAGCACGGCGCGGTGAAGCCGTCCATCCGCAGCAAGTCGGCGCGTGGCTTCGATCTTGCCGCGGGCGCGCCGCCCTCGGCACGACGCCCGCGAAAACTTCGCCTCGATCCTTCGGTGACGCTCGACGAAGCCTTCGCGACGATCCTGCGCTCGTGCTTTCTCCATCTGCTTCAGTCGCTGCCGGCGGCCGAGGACGGGCGCAATCCGGAAGGCGTGCATCAGCTGCGTGTCTCGCTGCGCCGGATTCGATCGGCGCTCGACCTGATGCGCTCGGTCGGCGCGCTCAGCAATCTCGACGCACTGCGCTCGGAGGCGCGCTGGCTGGCGCAGGACCTGTCCGCCGCACGCGACTGGGACGTGTTCCAGCGCGAGACCTTGCCGACGATCGCGAAGGCTTGCCCTTCAATCGCCGGCTTCGATGCGCTCGGCCGGGCTGCGGCCGAACGCCAGTCCGACGCCTATCGCAAGGCGCATCACGCGCTCGACGATCGCCGCTGCGCCATGTTCCTGATCGGCCTCGGCAACTGGATCGAGACGCGGGGCTGGCGCAACGACGTCGCCGCCGAAGATCTCGGCCGGCTCGCCGAGCCCGCCGTCAACTTCGCGCAGCGCATTCTGTCGGAGCAGTACGCCAAGGTGCTGAAGCGCGGCCGCCGCTTCAAGTCGCTCACGATGGAGGAGCTGCACCGGGTGCGGCTCGCGACCAAACGGCTGCGCTATCTCAGCGAGTTTCTGCTGCCGCTGTTTGCCGATCGCAAGTCCGCGAGGAAGTTTGCCCGCAGGCTCGCCGGTTTGCAGGAGGAGCTCGGCGTCTTCAACGACATGGCGGTCACGGCTTCGCTGCTCGACGGGCTCGGTGCCGAGCCTGATAGCGCCATCGCCGCCGCCGCGATCGCCGGCTGGCAGGCGCGTGCATCGATCGGCGTCAAGCCCGCCTTGCAAGGCACCTGGCGCGATTTCACTGCCGCGCGCGTGCCTTGGTCCTCACAGGGCTGATCGCAGAACCCCAAAAAGTTGCGGCCAGCCATTGGGGGATGGCTGGCCGCGCGCGAACCGGTCTGGGACGGGGAGGGGTGGGGATGTGACCGGGTCGCGTAACTCCTTGTCTCGTTCTTAATCTCTGGCGCTGGCGGTGGAGACCGCCGGCTTGGTATCGCCCAGCGAGACCCAGACGTTGGGATCGCTCTGCGACTGGCGCTTGACGAAGCGGTAGCCGGTTTCCGTCCAGGCAACGACGTTCTCGTTCTGATTGTCGAGAACGAACTCGCCCTTGTCGGTCTTCACCGTCAGCACCGCGTGTCCTTCGCCTTTCTTGTCGCGCACGACGGTGATCAGCAGGGCCTGGCGCGGCCATCCGGCATCGATCAGCATCTTGCGCTTCAACAACACGTAGTCTTCGCAGTCGCCGTAACCGTCGGTCGGCAGCGACCATTTCTCGATCACGCCCCAGTGCTCCTGGTCGGTCAAAGGCTTGACGGTCTCGTTGACCCAGCGATTGACCTTGACGAGGTCGCGCCATGCGGCCTGCGACATCACGATGTCGCGCGGCTGTGCCGGCGTGCCCTGGCACTGAGCGGTATTGTCCGCGCAGAACTCGACCCAGCCGATCGGCGCACGCGTGGTGTCACCGAGGCTCGCGTAGAGCAGACGGCCTTCGCCGGCCTGCGCTGCCGCGCTGATCCCGAAGAGCATGGCAACCAGCGCCAGCCCTTTCCCCTGTCCCTTGAAGTCAAACATTGCGGCCCCCGTTTCTTGTTGGGACCACATTTCGCACGGAGCTTTTGAGTTGCCGCTAAGTCAGTCAAGTCAAGTCGAGACGAATACAAGTAAAAGGCGCGGCGAATTCGATCTATACTTGAATCGAATTCTCGTAAAATTTGAAACAACTGCAATTGATTCAAATTTTATCGATTAACGCGGAAACGCTGGCGGAACCGCCATTTCAACCAAACGGGCCGCGCGTTAACCGGCGCGAGGCCCATGATCACGCGCGAAAAAGGCGGCGTCCGCATCGCGGAGGCCGCCTTCGGGGCTGGAAATACAGGGGTTTTGACGTCCTAGCGCTTTACCGCGCGGTAACGCTCTCTTCGAGTGTCTCGATCGGCTGCGCGTGGACGAACTCCAGCGCGAACCCGTCTTCGAGGTTTCGGACCACGCGGCCCTGGACCCGGCCGAGCATGACCGTCGATTTCAGCGGCGGCCGGTTCTCCGCTGCAATGGCCGCGCCGGACAAGGAGAGGTCGATGATGCGGCAGGTCATCTTGGTGCCGTCCTCGAGCGTCAGCACCGCGATTGGGTTGCGCGGCACGATACGGTCGTGGCGGCGGTCCTCCGGCAGATTGAGGATGTCGCGGTTGGCGAGCCAGGTCAGCTGCGCGGCGAGCTTGTCGCGCTTCCGGGGCGTCGCCCCGATCGTCATGGCAAAGCCATTGTCGATGATGCGGGTGATCTTGCCCTCGACACGGCCGATATGGTCGAGATAGGCGACGACGCGGTCGCCGACATTGCCGATGCCGGGGGCGAGCAGCGCGAGGCCGCCCGGCGACATGTTGATCACCTGGCAGGGGAATTCGCGGCGGTCCGGCAGCATGTAGCGGCCGAGCAGGTGCACCTTCACCCGCTGGAAACGCCGACGCTCTTCGGCGGCAGGAAGAAATTTTTTGTTCGCCAACGCCATTTTCAACACCCGACCCCCCGCCCGGGCGGAGTCCGGGACGACCCTAAGGTGCATAGGGTTAATGCCGCGTTAGGATTGGGTGCGGCGGAAACGGACAGACACGATGCGTTCGAAAAGCCACACCCGGAGGGTGCTCAAGCCGGCCTCATCGCCCGCCGCTGCAACAAGACCAGCAGCGCCAGCAGCACCGCGGCGGACAGCCCGAGCGACCAGTGAATGCCGATCGCCGCGCCAAACAGCCCGACCGTGATGCCGCTGAACGCCCGCATCCCGAGCCCCGCCATATTATAAAGACCGACGACGCGGCCGCGAATGTCGTGCGGGGCATTCACCTGCACCAGGGCCTGCGCCATGGTGTTGAACGACAGCTCGAAGAAGCCGGCGCAGAACAGCAGCACGATCGCAACCGGATAGATCCGCACCGTGGCGAAACCGAGCAGCGCCGCGCTCCAGAGCATGGCCAGCGTGATCGCGGTGCGCGGCGTGCCTTTCACGTCCCCAGGACTCCAGCGCGATAGCGGCGAGCACTGCGCCGGCCGCATCCGCCGCGAGCAGCACGCTATAGGAGACGCCGGGATCGCCATGGCCGAGGTCGCCGGCAAAGCCCGGCATCTGGGCGTGATAGGCGTTGCCGATCATGAAGGAGGTGAGGCCGGCGAGCCAGGTCATCGCCGTCAGGGTCGGCTGGGTGCCGATGGCGCGGATGGTCAGCACGATGTCGGCAAGGCCGCGCACCGCAAAGCGCCGCACCGCCACGCTGCTGTCGCGCGCCGGCGCCCAGAACAGCCAGAGCAGCATCGGCAGATAGAACAGCGTGTTGAAGATGATGCCGTGCGAGGTGCCCAGCGTCAGCATGATGATTCCGCCCACGGCAGGCCCGACCAGAATGCCGAGATAGCGCGCCATCGCGTTCAGCCGCACCGCGCTCGGCAGGTCGGCGGGGCCGACGAGGTCGTAGAGCAAGAGCTGGTTCGGCGTCTGCCAGAGCACGCCGGCGCAGCCATGGATCACCAGCAGCAGCATTGCGTGCCACATCTGGATCGTATCGGTGATGAAGAAGAAGCCCCATCCGCTCGATGCCACGATGAACAGCAGCATGCCGCACTGGATGATGCGGCGCGGATCGAACCGGTCGGCAAGCCCGCCGACGGCGACCGAGAACAGCAGGAACGGCAGCCAGTGCGACAGCACCGCAAAACCCGCCAGCGCCGGCGAATGGAATTTCTGGAACACCACCCAATAGCTGATCACATGCTCGATGTTGTCGGCCATCATCGCCAGCACGTAAGAGCCGAACTGGAGCCGGTACGGCACCGACTTCATCGCCGCGAACGAGCCGGACGCAGCCACGGGATTTTGGGGAAGGGGGTTCAAGGGGGCACCTGGGTGGGACTATCGGCGCCTTACACGGTCGAGGGTGAGGGCTCAAGACAATTGGGTGTGTGGGCATCTGCCATGCACTGCCACCACGAACTCCGCCGTCATCCTGAGGAGCTCACCTTGCGATGCGTCCGCATCGCAAGGTGAGCCTCGAAGGATGGACCGCAACCCGTAGCCCATCCTTCGAGGCTTCCCGTGCGACGCTACGCGCCGCACGTTTCGCACCTCCAGCGACAACCGCTTCGCGGTTGCGCGGGGATGACGGTAGAGTGTGTGGCAGCTGCCGTAGCCCGTATGAGCGCAGCGATATCCGGGGCCGCTGATTCCGCATGTCGCTTCGCTCATGCGGGCTACGAATTCCTGCATCTTGGCACGCGCGTACATCTCACATAGCTTTGCCTCAGCCCGCACCCATCAATCATAACAGACGGGCATCGAGGAAACAGCCATGCAATCCATTCGCGTCTGCACCCATGCAGGGCCGGGCTCAGAGCCAGTCATCCGCACCGTGCCGTGGCCGAAGGTCGGCCGCAAGGCCGCGCTGATCAAAGTGGGCGCCTGCGGGGTCTGCGGCACCGATCTGCATATCCTCAAGGGACATTGGCCGAAGCCGCTGCCGTGGCCGTTCACGCTCGGGCACGAGCTTGGCGGAATCATCGTCGAGTGCGGCGAGGAGTTTACCGAGGACTTCATGAGCAAGCCGCTCAAGGTCGGATCAAAGGTGATGATCCCGCCGCTGATGCCCTGCGGCCGTTGCTATTACTGCATCCATTATCCGCAGACCGCGAACAAATGCCTGACGCCGGTCTATTACGGTCGCTATCTCGGCTTCGACAAGGCGCCGCACATGTGGGGCGGCTGGGCCGAATACGTCTATGTCGATCTCGAGATGCTGCCGGGCACCAAGATCTACAAACTGCCCGACGACATGTCGTTGCGTCTCGGCGCGCTGTCCGAGCCGCTGACCTCCTGCATCCGCGCCTTCAACCGCGCCAGCCGCGCCGGTGGTTTTTCCTGGGGCGACACCGTGGTGATCCAGGGATCGGGGCCGATCGGCATTCTCGCGGTCGCGGCCGCAAAGGAGATGGGGGCAGGGCGCGTCATCTGCGTCGGCGCGCCGGAGGAGCCGCGGCTCAAGCTGGCCCGCGAGTTCGGCGCGGAGGCGACCGTCAACATCGAGGAGATCAGATCGCCGCAGGAGCGCATCGCCCGTGTGCGCGAGATCGTCGGCGGCTTCGGCGCCGATCTGGTGATGGACTGCTCGGGACACCCCAGCGCCGGCCCCGAAGGCATCGAGATGCTGCGTGACGGCGGCACCTATGTCGAGATGGGCCAGTTCACCGATGCCGGCTCGATCGAGACCTCCTGGCACCGCATCTGCACCAAGGACCTCAACGTGCTGGGATCCTGGGGCTTCACGGGCAACGATCTCCCGCTCGGCGTCGACATGCTCTACCGCACCGCGGGCAAATATCCCTGGCTGAAGATGCAGACGATCTATCCTTTCACGGAGGAGGGTGTCGCGCAGGCGGTGAAGGACGCCATGGCGATGAAGACGGTGAAGTCGACCATCGTGCCGTGGCCGGAGCTGGTGGAATAGAAGAGCCACCGATCCCGCACGATCTCGCGGCGTTCCTGGTCGAGGCCAAGCGGCGCACCTATGCCGGCCTCGACGACGACGCGACGGTGGCCGCGCCGCTGCTCGCCGGCTCCAAGCAGCTCGAGCATCGCGCGCCGCCTTATGCCTATCGCGATATCTATTTCGGCATGGGATTCTTCGTCGGGCAGGAGACGGTGTCGAAGGACGACCGCGTCATCTGGTCGATGAGCTACGGTGGTGGCGCCGGTGCGGAGATCAGGGATCGGGAGACTCTCCTCGCGATCTACAAATTCCTGCGTTACGCGCTGCTGGCTGTGAGCGTCGAGCAGCCATACCGCGGACCGCGCCGGTTCGAGCAGGCGGGGATGGTCTACCGCAACGAGGTCGAAGGCGCGCTCGATCGTTTCCACGGCGTCGAGACGATTGCGCGGCAGGATGGCATGCAGCTCTACGAGCTGCGCTATGGTGGCGGGCTGCTGCGATAGCCCTGCGAGCCTGTAGCCCGGATGGAGCGAAGCCCAATCCCGGGACACCGGCCCCGCAATCCGCTTTGCTTCATGCGGGCTACGAGCCGCAATTTGGAATAAGGGCCACGATGACAAACGAACAGACACCCGAACCAACCCGGCGCTCTCCCTTCAACGCCATCCGCGCGATCGACTACACCGTTATCTTCGTGCGCGACATGGCGGCGATGCGCCGTTTCTATGAGGATGTCCTCGTCTTTCCGCTGCTGCGCGAGCTGTCGCCGAACTGGATCGAGTACGGCTTGGGCGGCAACACGCTGGCGCTGGCGCGGCCGAGCCGAACCGCCGCCGATGCGCCGACGCCGCCGGGCAGTGCCTCGCTGCAACTGGCGTTCAAGGTCTCCGCGGCCGAGGTCGATGCATGCGCCGCCGAACTCGTTCGGCAGGGCGTTGCGCTGGTGTCGCCGCCGACCAACCAGTCGTTCGGGCATCGCACGCTGTTCTTCCGCGACCCCGACGGCAATCTCTTGGAGATCTATGCCGAGATCTAGGCTGTGTACTCATTAAGCAGCTGTGCTCCGCTCCGGAGTCTCGGCGTCAAAATGCGCGGTCGCAACTACAACCGGCCGCGGCGGTTCGGCTTTTTGCGCCACGGTATCCTTCCCGGCCAGCGCAGCGGCCATCAAGGCCAGCGAGGGGCGTCTCCCCCTGCTAATCGCTATCAGCTTGCGCAGGATTGCGCGCCGTGACGATCCACGTCGCGCCGTCGATCATCACCGACCGCTCGCCGGGGCAGTCCGCGAAGGCGGCACGAACCGCGGCCGAGGCGCGGGCGCGGATGTCGTCGGGCTGATCAACAAGCGCGCGCGACAGCGGGCCGACCTCGAACGTCATCTTCACCGCGTCGTCGATCGCCGTGATCGCGGCCTGGCCGAACACCTCCAGCCTAGCGTCGAGCCGGGCCTGGTGGACGACCCAGCGCTCCCCGCTTTGGCCCTTCCAGTTGGTGATCTGATCGGCATTGTGCTGTGCCATGACATATCCTTGTTCTGGTTCGTTCTTAACGAACTATCCGATGCCAAAGTCCATCGTCTCCAGCGAGCCCGCCTCCACTAGTGATAAGGCGCCGTCCGCTGATGGCGGCATCACACGAGCGATCCGCGTTAGCTCACGATTGGGCCAGCCGCAGCTTCATCCAAACCAGCACGAGCTTGGATAGCGAGGCTTCGTTCTGCAGCCTGCGAGTCGAAATATTCCTCAATCGAATAAACCTTGCCCCATCGCAACTTGAAGACGTGGACGCCCCTGTTCACATACGAGCTTTGGCCGTCAAGTAGCCTCGCGTTGGCCCGCCACTTGACGAACACTGTGGTATTCCATGGCCAACCCGTCACCTCGACCTGCTCAATGTCTATATGAAGCTTCGGGAAAACACGGCCCATGCGCTCGAACCACTGCTTCACCGATTGCTTTCCATGTCGCTCACCCCCCAACGCATGATTTCCGGCAACCCAGTGATACGCGTTTGGTGTTAGGCCCTTTGCAGCATCATCCCAACGCTGGTTGTTGACATGATCGAAGCTCCTGCGGATCTCTTTTTTGACAATTAGACTGTAGACCATTGATGCCACCTGTTGTTGGATAGCCGACGGCTCTGCAAGACGGATGGATACTTTCCAGATACTGAAAGCTGCTCCGGGTAACGACGGCGATCCGTTGGGAAAGCTGGCCGACGGGCGGCCCCGCAGGCGGCAGCGGCGGAATAGTCAGAGCCAGCGGCGAACCTCGGCCTTGTAGTGGCGGTAGTCGTCGCCGAACTTCGCTTCGAGATAGCGCTCCTCGCGGGCGATCACCTGCGTCTGGATCGCGATCAGCACCAACGGGAGCAAGGCGAAGGCGATCGGCCCGTCGAAGCCGATCGCAAGACCGGCATAGATAAGCGCCATTCCGAGATACATGGGATTGCGGGTCCACCGATAAGGGCCGGTCGTTGCGATCAGGGTCGTTGGCTGCGACGGCGGAACGTTGGTGCCCAACCGCCGGAACAGCCCCGCCGCCGCAAGCATCATCGCCGCGCCGGCAACGAACAGCAGCACGCCGGTCGCGACCAGCAACCGCCCGTCGATGCCGAATGAGCGCTGGGTGACGAACCGCTCCGCCGCCAGCCCCAACAGCAGCGCTCCCAGATAGACGAAGGGCGGAGGGAAGCGCACACCCGCGCTGTCCGGTTCGACCGCCATGCTCATCTCCAATCTGCGCTCTCAAACCACCATCGACTGCTGGGCGAAGATACCCGCCATCGCGCCCTGCGATGATGCCTGGGTGACCGAGGGCAAGAAGGGCGTGGTGAGGTCGCCGGCGGCGTAGATGCCGGGCATGCTGGTTTGACGGCGTTCGTCGACCTTGAGGACGATGCCGGCGGGCGTAGCCACGGTGGCAAGGCCCAGTGCTTCATGCAGGCTTGCGGACGGCTTGTTGCGCGGATTGGCGAACAGGATGTCGACCGCGACATTGCGGCCGGTATCGAGATTGACGGTGGCGATATGGCCCTGGTGATGGGCGATCTCGACGATCCGGCCATGGATGAGAGGTATGTTGCGGCGCGCCAGATCGGCCTGGATATCGGGCGGAATGTCGTGACCATCGGCGAAGAGCGTCAATTTGTCAGTCCAATCGTGGAACAGCCTGACCTGATTGTGCGACTGCGGGCTGGACCAGACGAGGCCCCAATGCTGGCCGGCGACTTCAAAGCCATCGCAATAGGGGCATGGCACGATGGACGTGCCCCAGCTTTCGGCGTAGCCCGGAACATCAGGCATCTGGTCGGCGACGCCATAGCTCAGGATCAGACGACGCGCCGCAAGGCTTTCACCATCGCCAGTAAGGACAGAGAAATTGTCGATGGCGCCGGAGACGCTGTCGGCCCGGGCACTGACAAGCTTGATCGCGGGATAACGCGCCAACTGCCGCCGCGCCTCCGCCAGGATGTCCTGCGGCGGCTTGTGATCGTGGCCGAGCAGTCCATGCGAGTGGCCGGCGGAGCGGTTGCGTGGCAGACCGGTATCGAGAACGGTGACCTTGCGGCGGGCGCGGCCGAGCTGCAAGGCGCCGGCGAGACCGGCAAAGCTGCCGCCGATGATGATGACGTCATCCATGGTGATGGGCTCCGTGTTGTGGATGGAGGGAGACGAGTTGGGCTTGGCGGTGGCCTGAGCGCGGGCGAGGCCGATGGCGGAAAGCGCAGCCAACTTCAGCAGGGCTCGTCGTTGCATCGAAGGAGTCACCTTACCCCCTGGCTTGCACATTTCAGATACTTCATGGTATCGTAATTTAAGAATTAGGATACTGTCAAGTACTGGAGTTGCCGTGACCGAAAACAGCCAGGGCCGGCGCGGCCGGCCCGCCAACGAGGCGCTTGGCCAAACCATCATCAACGCCGCGCGCGAGCTCTTTGTGGAGTTGGGTTTTCAAGCGACGACATTGGACAAGGTCGCCCAGCGAGCGAAGATATCCAAGCTCAGCATCTACAGGCACTTCGAGAATAAGGAGGCGCTGTTCGGCGCGGCCATGGCGGCCGGCTGCCATCAGTTGTTTGCACCACAGGCCCTTCTTGAAGGCGTCGACGGTTCGGTCGAAGACCAGCTCGTGGCGGTGGGATCATCACTGCTTCGCACGCTGTTGAGATCGGACGTCCGCAGCCTCGAAGCCATGGTCATGGCCGACAAGACGAGTCAAAACGCGTTAAGCAAGCTCCATTTCGAATCCGGCCCCGCCCATGTCATCGCCGAAATCGAGGCCCTGTTGCGTCAGTTGCACGCGAAGGCGGTTCTGAACGTGCCCGATCCTCTCCGGTCCGCCCGCTTGTTCGCCGCGCTTTTCAAAGGATCCGATCTCCTGATGATCGCACGCTTCGATCAGGCGAAAGCAGAGGACGACAACGAAATCGATTCCTATTGCCGGTCGGCCGTCGCCATGTTCATCGCCGCGCATCGTGACAACGACCAAGTGGGCGGAGATTTGCCTGCCTCAAGGTCAAAAAACAAAATTTGAATCGTGCGTGACTAGCAAAATTCATGCGGTGGTCGATAGCAATGGTCTGCCGGTACGGCTGGCGCTGAGCCCTGGTGAGGCGCACGACGTTCGACTAGCCGGAAAACTGCTGTCTCGTCTGAAATCCGGGGCAATGTTACTCGCCGACCGTGGCTATGACGCCGACTGGATCAGAGAACTTGCGATGAAGAAGGGCGCGTGGGCCAACATCCCGCCAAAGAGCAATCGCAGCGATCCGATCTGCTTCAGCCCGTATCTTGCTTTCGTTCAGCTCGCCTCGATCAGGCTATGGCTTCGCGTTAATAAGTCCACGTCCTAGTCCAGTCACGGTGACCGTCGCCTCAAAAGTTCCACCGGAAATCCTCGAGTTATTCACGCCGAGGTGAAACTTAGGTCCAGGTTGCGGCTTTCAGTTGCCAGGAGAGCGATCGTGAAGCGAATCCTGAAACCCGTCACTTACGTGCTGGCTGCCATTTACTTCGTGTTGGATGCGGTCTTCATGGCCGTGGCGCGGCCAATAGCGCGCTGGATCGGACGGCATTTCGAATTCAGGCGATTGCGCGCCTGGATCAGGGGGCTACCGCCTTATCCGTCGCTCGCTTTATTCTCGGTGCCCGTCATCATTCTGGAGCCGGTCAAGCCCGTGGCGGCCTATCTCGCCGCGACCGGTCAGTTCGTCAGCAGCGTTGTGACCTTCATTGTCGGCGAGTTGCTCAAGCTGGTGTTGGTCGAGCGCCTCTTTCATCTCACGCGCGACAAGCTGATGCGAATTCCAGCGTTTGCCTGGGCTTACGGAAAATACGCCGCGGCAAAGGCGTGGCTGCAGGCGACCGAGGCCTGGCGCGCCATCCGAGCGCTGGCCCGCGCAATCAAGGACAGTGCTGCACGCGCGAGAGCCAGGCTGGCCGGCCGCTTCAGCCGGCTGGCGGCCTCCAGGGATTAGGCCGCGCGCGCTGCCCTCTACGCAAGCTTGCGCGCCGCGGTGCGGCAAGACCGTATCCATTGACCGATCGAGGTGGCGGTAAAAATCCTCCGCAACCTCTAAGCGCGGTTCTCTGCGCGAAGCCATGCATCATAGGCATGGTGATTTTCGGGCACTTGGCGTAAAGAGCGCCCAGATCAAATCAGCGTGCGGCCGGGCCGTTTGCCGCGCATGCAGCTCAGGCCCCTCGGCTCACCGTTTGCGCGCCTGAATTAACCAAGGTTCTCCATCCCGTGTCTTTTCCGGCCCTGACCCCGCCGCTCGCCCGCGCTTTGGCCGAGCGGAACTACGATTCGCCAACCCCCGTTCAGCTCGCCGTGCTCGCGGACGAAGCCGCCGGCCGCGACCTGCTGGTTTCGGCCCAGACTGGCTCCGGCAAGACCCTCGCTTATGGCCTCGCCATGGCCAAGGATCTGCTCGGCGATGCCGAGCGGTTCGAGCGGGCGGCGGCTCCGCTCGCCTTGATCGTGGCGCCGACCCGCGAGCTCGCGATGCAGGTTCAGCGTGAGCTTGCCTGGATCTACCAGCATGCGGAGACGCGCGTCGTCTCCTGCGTCGGCGGCATGGATCCGCGCCGCGAGCAGCGCGAGCTCGCCGCGGGCGCTCACATCGTCGTCGGCACGCCCGGCCGGTTGTGCGATCATCTGCGCCGCGGCCGTCTCGACATCTCGGAATTGAAAGCGGTCGTCCTCGACGAGGCCGACGAGATGCTCAATCTCGGCTTTCGCGAGGACATGGAGTTCATCCTCGAGACCACGCCGGAGACGCGCCGCACCCTGCTGTTCTCGGCGACCTTTCCGCGCGGCATCGTCGCGCTCGCCAAGCAATATCAGCAGCAGGCGTTCCGGATCGAAGTCGCCGGCGACGAAGGCGGTCATGCCGATATCGAGTACCGCGCCATCCGGATCGCGCCCGCCGATGCCGAGCATGCGGTCGTCAACGTGCTGCGCTTCTACGAGGCGCCGAGCGCGCTGGTGTTTTGCAGCACGCGCGATCACGTCAGGCATTTGCAGGCGGCGCTCCTGGAGCGCGGCTTCTCCGTCGTCGCCCTGTCGGGCGAATTGACGCAGAACGAGCGGACCCTGGCGCTGCAGTCGCTGCGCGACGGACGGGCCCGCGTCTGCGTCGCCACCGACGTTGCCGCCCGCGGCATCGACCTGCCGAGCCTCGACCTCGTCATTCACGCCGACCTGCCCAACGACGCCGAGGTGATGCAGCACCGCTCGGGCCGAACCGGGCGCGCCGGCCGCAAGGGGACAAGCGTCCTGCTGGTGCCGCCCGCCCGCCGGCGTCGCGCGGAGCTGCTGCTCAATCTCGCAGGGGTCGACGCGGACTGGGGCACGGCACCGCAGGCGGACGAAATCCGCAAGCTCGACCACGAGCGCATGAAGGACGTGTTGTTCACCGAGGAGACGACCGCGGACGATCTGATGCTGGCCCAGGCGCTGCTGGCCGAGCGGTCGGCCGAGGATATCGCAGCTGCCCTGGCGCGGCTCTATCGCGCGCGGCTGCCGTCGCCCGAAGACATCCTCGATCCCGGCGAGCGCAGCGGCCGGCCGCGCGACGATCGCGGTCGCGATAAATTCCAGGATAGGGGCGACGGCGGCGACGATCGCGCCGGAAGGCCTCGATCGAAATCGGGAAAAGTATCGTCGAAGCACGGCATGTCGGAGACGAGCGTCTGGTTCCGCGCCGCGATCGGACGACGCAAGAATGCGGAGGCGCGCTGGCTGCTGCCGATGATCTGCCGCCGCGGCGGCATCGACAAGCGCGACATCGGCGCCATCAAGATCATGGACACCACGACCGAGTTCGAGATCTCCGAGCGGGTCGCGGAATCCTTCGCGGCCAAGGTCAAGCGTCCGGACAAGGAGGACAGCATCCGCATCGAGCGGCTGGGGGAGGGCTCGCAGCAGCAGGCGCCTGCGGAGGAGCGGTCACACACGCGCGAGAGCCGCGACAGCGATCATCGTGAACGTCGCGACGATCGTCCGCGCGACAAGAGTGAA
Organism: Bradyrhizobium sp. WSM2793; assembly: GCF_000379585.1. NCBI lineage: Bacteria > Pseudomonadati > Pseudomonadota > Alphaproteobacteria > Hyphomicrobiales > Nitrobacteraceae > Bradyrhizobium > Bradyrhizobium sp. WSM2793. The sequence continues at coordinate 85,010 of NZ_KB902813.1, forward strand.
TTCAAGCCACGCGGCAAGCCTCAAGGCGAGCGCGGGCCGAAATTCGGCGATGCTCCGTCTTTCGGCAAGAAGAAGCACAAGAACAAGCCGGGTCACGCAGAGCCGTCGGTCACGGCGTGGCCCGCGAAGGGCGCGCCTGGAAAGAAGCCGAAGAAGAAAAAGCATCGCGGCTGAACCGGCACCGTTCAGCGTAGACGACAATGATGCCGCCGGGTTGCACCGGCGGCATCATCTGAAAAGTCAGGTGTGAGTTCAGCGGCCGCCGCCACCACCACCACCGCCTCCGCCGCCACCACCTCCGCCGCCGCCGGCATCGCGCATCGACGAGCTGTAGCGCGGATCAGTCTGCTTCATGTAGGTCGGCGAGGTATCGTTGGCGAGGCGCGCGACGGGGCGGCGTGCGCGGCCCGGGGTCGTCGACTCCGCAACGATGCCACAGCTTTCGAAGAAGCCGAACTGGCAACCATCGATTCGGTGTGGCGCCGCGTTGGCGCTGGTCGCGGCGAACGCGCTCGCTGCAACACATGTCATCAAAGCAATCTTCGACAAAGTGAGTTTCATGGATCTTCTCCAGCCTCGGTTCGGCGAGACCGGAACGGCTCGCACATCCCTTCGACGGAGCGCCACTTGACCCGGTTCGAGGGCGCGGCTTCACGCCCGCGTGAGCCGGCTGGCCGGTGAGGGACATTACGCCGCGGTAAGGTCGCGCAGCATATACGTCGCGCCTTCGCCATAGGATGCCAGTTTTGCGCGCAGTGCCGCATCCGCAGTGACGGGCCGAAAGCCGAGACGTTGCCACAGCGGCCGCGTGGCGTAGACCGAGACCAGTGCGAGCGTGGCGATGCCTGACGCGCGCGCCAGCTGCTCGATCTCGGCGACGTAGGGGCGCACGACGCCGCCGCGAAAATCGGGCAACACCGCGACGTCATGGATGTAGAGGCAATCCGCATCGTCAGGCAGTCGTGCGAGCAAGCCGTCGAGCGGCGGGATCCGGTGTTGCTTCCAGGGATGCGAAAGTCCGTAGCCGGCGATCTCGTCGCCCGTGATCAGCACGCGGCATCCGTCGGGATAGAGCCGCATCTTCTCCGCGAGCACCTCGGGGCTCTCAGGAAGAGCAGGATGAATCCGTGCCGCGATCGCGCTGATCGCGGGCAGGTCGGATGCGTGCGCGGGACGCCAATGCGGCTTGCTCATGTCTTTCCGTCGTTCCGTCTCGGTTGATCCAGTTTATTCCGCCGCGTCGGCGCGCGCAGTGAAAAATATCTTTGCCGCCATCTCAGGAATACGACGCCGCGTGCGGCGTCCTACCCATGCAAGCCAATTGCATGACAGGAGATATCATGACGTCCTCGATCCGCCTCGCGCTCTCGCTGGCACTCTCGCTCGCAATCGTTCCCGCCGCCTTCGCCGCACCGCCGACCAAGACCGGCAAGACCGACAAGGGCAACGTGCTCACCGATGGCAAGGGCATGACGCTCTACACCTTCGACAAGGACGCGGACGGCAAGTCCGCCTGCAACGGTCCATGCGCGACGAACTGGCCGGTGCTGAAGGCCGAGGCCAGCGATGCAGCGGGCGACGGCTACACCATCATCACGCGCGACGACGGCTCGAAGCAGTGGGCCTACAAGGGCAAGCCTCTCTACACGTTCGCCAAGGACCAGAAGCCCGGCGACGTCACCGGCGACGGCTTCTTGAACGGCGCCTGGCATCTGGCGATACCGTAACCGCGCATCGTGCGTCGGCTGTTGCTAGCGACAGCCGGCGCACTGACGTGCGGTCATCTCGGATATTCGAGCTGCATCGCGACGAAGTCGGCCGTGCGTGACCCGTAGCGCGCATCGATGGCATGCAGCGTCCGGTCCAGCGCTCGCGCCGGCGGCAAGTCGACGGTATCAGGCGGCGTCAGCTTTGCCGGCCAGTCGGCCGCGACTTTGTCCGGCAGGACGCGAAGACCGCCGCGGCTCGTCTGCGGCTCTGCCGTGGCCGCGAAGGTGAGGGCGCGCGAGCGATAGGTGCGCGACCACGCATCAGCGACAAGCGCAAGCGACACCTCGTCGACATCAGGCGTCAGCGCGATTCCGAGTTGCTCGCGGTTCCAGAATGCGAGCGTGTTGCCGACCGCCGTCAGCGCGAACGGGCGTGTGAACTGGAACGCCGCGCTGCGATGGCGCGCATTCCACTCCGCAAGACCGATGTCGCGGGCGACCGCCTCGGCCCTGGCGCGGCCGGCGATGGCCTCGACCAGGGTCAGGGCCATCGGCATGGACGCGGTGATGCCGGTCGTCGTCGCGATGCCGCGATCGACCACCAGCCTGCGGTCCGCGACGTAGCGGATCGCGGAATGCTTCTGCAGATCGCGCACCGAATACCAGTGCGTGGTGGCCTGCCGGCCGTCGAGAAGTCCCGTGTTGGCAACGACCTTGGCGCCGACGCAGACGCCGATGATGATCGCGCCCTTGCCGGCCTGGCTTCTGATCCATTGCAACGCCACGGCATCGTCTTCGCGGCTCATCGCGGGCACGATCACGTAATCGGCGCCGTCGGGATGCGCCGCGTCGAACTCGGCGATGGTCGCATGCGGCTGCACTTTCAGCGCGGGATAGAGCATGACGGGTCCGGGCTGCGTCGCCAATGTGAGGACGTCGGCGACATCGGCGCGCGCGAGGATGCCGTACGGCATCAGATAGTCGGTCGTCTCGCTCATGTCGTTGATGCCGACGATGGCGATCAGCGGGCGTTTGCGCTTCGGCGGCTTCAGCGCCGCAAGCGTCGCTTCGGTCTCCTCCTTGGATATTGCAGGGGCGGTTCCCTGAGCCGGAGCGCCTGGCAGCAGGAACAGCCAGCTTCCGCCGATCGCCGCCAGCAGCGCCACGCAGCCGAGGCCGCTCAACGCCAGAACGCGCCATGTCATGATGATGTCACCCGAACCTCGTTGCTTCACGCGAGGCGGAAGCTAACCCTTGGCGACGACATCAGGAATGACGCAGATCCGGCAAAAACGGCCATCCGCATGCGCGTGATTTGTCGGGCGGCGGAGACTATCTCAGCCCTTCATACACCATCAGCCCGCGTGCGATCTGCAATTTGCGGATCGCGCGCGGCAGCAGCTTCTCCGGCTGGTGCAGATAGCGCCAGGAGGTGAGGGTGAAGGTTGAGAGCGCGCCGCATTCGTCGTCGAACGGTGCGAGCACGCCTGTCACGCTCACCGGCGTGTGCGGGCGGGCGTTGAAGGGCAGCAGCAACAGCTCGAGATAGGCCTTGCTGCCGTCCTCGCGCGCGGCCGTGATGCCGGCGATTGCACCTAACGCCTCGTCGGCGACGATGGTTGTGATCTCCTCGATCTCGCCGCGGCTCGCGGCCGTGAACAGCGCAGCAAAGCTCTGGTCCTTGAGATCGCATCCCGCCAGTGCGCAGACGCGTGTGCCGGCGACGCGGAAGGGAAAGCCGAGATTGGGCTCGCAGGAGAGGACAAAAATGTCGCCGAGCAGGCCGCGGACCGCGGCCGGATCGATGTCGGCCCTGTCGGGAGCCCGTGCGGCGCCGCGCTTCTTGTCCCAATACGCGAAGAACGCGCGGCTCGACGGATGTTTCATGTCTGAACGCTTATCCCGGGGTGCGACCTCGAAGGGACAAAGCTGTCCCGCTTCAGTGCACCCGCGATCCCTTGTGATGTTGTGCAGGAGGGGATTTGCAGCGTCCATGCCGGGAGGGCGTTTTCGCCCCCGTTTAGGCAGTCTTTGCGTCGTTAACGTTAAATTAACTATGGCCTTTGCGTCTCGCGCGGCGCTGCTATGGTGATCCCAGTCGCAAGCCTCGCCGCTTTCATCCAGGTTCTCGGCGGGGCCTGTACACAGGGCGTCAAACAGTTTGGTCACGGGCCGCGGGGAGGGGTGGGGATACACCTTCATTCCTCCGGCACCGGAAGGCCGACACGGACAGGCAGGGCTTCCCAGGGCCCTGCCTTTTCCTTTTGTGCACTTGCGCAAGGCCGGCAAAGGCGACTATCTCCAAACGGATCGTTCCGATCGCGCCTGAAAGCGAAGCTGCCTTGGATTCCCCGCACGATTCTCCGCCGCAGGATTCTCAGCCCGGCCTGCCGGCCGCCCATGAGGAGGCTCCGCGCGAGCCGGTCCTGACGCTGCCTTTGGCGCTGACCGCCTATATCGTCCTGCTGGCGGTGGTCCATCTGCGGGTGCTGCTGCCGCCGGAGCTCGAGAACTGGACCATCGACGTCTTCGGCTTCATCCCCAAGCGCTACGATTCCTCGCTGCTGAACTTGCAGATCCCCGGTGGGGCCGGCGCCAAGGTCTGGACCTTCGTCACCTATTCGCTGCTGCACGCCAATCTGACCCATCTCGGCTTCAACGTGCTCTGGCTGTTGCCGTTCGGCAGCGCGCTGGCGCGGCGCTTCGGCGCGGTCAGGTTCTTCCTGTTTCTGGCGGTGACGGCGGCGGCCGGTGCGCTCGCCCATCTCGTCACCCATGAGCATGCGGTGGCGCCGATGATCGGCGCCTCGGCCTCGGTGTCGGGCGCGATGGCAGCCGCGATCCGCTTCGCGTTCGTGCGCGGCAGCTTCCTGTCGTTCAATCGGTCGGACGCCGATACCGCAGCCAAGGTTCCGGCGCTGCCGCTGTCGCGCGCGCTGCGCGACGGACGGGTGGTCGGCTTCCTCGCCGTGTGGTTCGGCGTCAACATCATCTTCGGCCTCGGTGCGATCGGCATCGATTCCGAAACCACGAGCGTGGCCTGGCAGGCGCATATTGGCGGCTTCTTCGCCGGCCTGCTGCTGTTTGCGCTGTTCGATCCCGTGCCGCGCGTGCGAAACGATGCTGCGGATGCGTCATCACAGGACGTTTCAGACCGTATTTGAAGCGACGCTTGCGGCGCGGCCCGAATTCATCCATCATTTGCCGGAAGAATGTTCCGAAGCTGTAAGCCGCTAGCGGCGATGCTTCGCAAAGCGCCTGAGCCTGCAACCGGCGCTAAAACTGTTAGTTGAAGACTCGAAGAACAAGTCCGGGCCGCCAAAGGCGGAACGGGTCCGATTCAGGGAGGCAACAATGACGGTACGTTCCATTCTCAACACCAAGGGCCACCAGATCGTGAGCGTCGAGCCCGACGCGAAGCTGGCTGCCGCGGTCAAGTTGCTCGGTGAGAAGAAGATCGGCGCGGTGCTGGTGATGAACCAGAGCCGGCTCGAGGGCATCCTGTCGGAGCGCGACATCGTCCGCGTGATCGGCGAGCGCGGCGCCGGCGCGCTGGAGGAGCCGGTCGCTCAGGTCATGACCCGCAAGGTCGTGACCTGCAAGGAGACCGACACGGTCGCCGAGCTCATGGAGATGATGACGTCGGGCAAGTTCCGCCATCTGCCGGTGATCGACAACGGCAAGGTGGTCGGCCTGATCTCGATCGGCGACATCGTCAAGCGCCGGGTCCAGGAATACGAGTCCGAGCAGGAAGCCCTGCGCGACTACATCAAGACGGCCTGATCAGGTCTGCTCGCCCGCTTTCGGCGCGGTGCCTTCCGGCGCCGGCGCCAGCACATGGATTGCCTCCTGGATCGACTCCAGCGCGCGCTCCGCGGCGCGGGTGCCATGAGCGATCAGGTCCTCGGAGCGGTGGAAGTCGAACCAGCCGAACTGGCCGACCCGCGGCGTGATCAACAGATCCGGCGGATCGCCGGCAAGGCGGGCGCGGGTGATGCGATCCTGCATGATGTTGAAGGCATCCACCATCACCGAGGAGATGCCGGGCCGGCCATTACCGCCAAAGAACTCGCGCTTCATCGTCCTCTCGGGCGAGAACAGGCGCGGGAAGCGCCGCTTGGCCGTCGGCTCCTCCGCCTCCGGAGCGACCGGGGCGGGCAGTGCGCCGTGCGAATAGATCGTCGTGGAATGGGTGAAGATGTCGCTGGAAAGATTTGCGGCGATGACGATTTCGGCGCCGAGCGCGCGGGCGGCCGAGACCGGCACCGGGTTCACCAGCGCGCCGTCGACCAGCCAGCGGTCGCCGATCAGGACGGGCGAGAAGATGCCGGGCAGGGCGTAGGACGCACGCATCGCATCGACCACCCGGCCGCGTGTCAGCCAGATCTCGTGGCCGGTGCGGACCTCGGTCGCGACGCTTGCGAACTTGATGGGCAAGTCCTCGATCAGGGTCTGTCCGACCGCGTTCACGAGGCGGGTCGCCAGCTTCTCGCCGCCGAGCAGGCCGGAGCCGTTGAGGCGGATGTCGAGATAGCCGAGGATGTTGCGCATCCCTTGCAGGCTGCGCCCCCATTCTTCGAACGTCTCGAGCCGGCCGGCCGCATGCAGGCCACCGACCACGGCGCCGATGGAGGTGCCGACCACGACGTCGGGCACGATGCCGTTGGCAATCAGGGTCCTGAGGATTCCGATATGGGCAAAGCCGCGCGCCGCGCCGCCACCGAGGGCGAGGCCGATGACCGGCCGGCGGGTGGGGCCGAGGCCAATCTTCTCACCGTTCGAGCCGTTCGCGCCACGCCCCTTCAAGATGTCTAGCACCGAAACTCTCCTACGCCGGGGCCTGCACCGTCAGACTAGGCACCGCATTTGCGCTTCGCCATATCAGGCGCGAAGCATGGTTTATGCCGCTTTGGAAAGGGCACGGGGCAGGAGTATGGCGAGGGACGGTTGCCTCTGGTGTAATCACGCAGGCGTCAACCGGGTTCCATCGATCTGCACGGGCCCGTATTTCCAGGGGTATCAGAGGCTTGAATTTGCCGCGTTTTCGGTGAAAAGCAGGGGGCATGACACGCGGGGGTGACGGCATCATCGGATGGCGGCGCAGCGGCAGGCTGCTGCCGGCGCTGATCCTTGGCGCGTGCCTCGTTACCTCAGGCCAAAACGCTGCGCAGGCGCAGCTTTTCTCCGATCGTCCGCCGCCGGTCCCACCGGCTTCGGTGCCCGAGCCCGGCGGCGCCGTCAGCCTGGCGCCGCCCTCCGGGCCTGGCGCCGGCCCCCCGAGCCTGCCGCCGACCCTGATGCAGCCGGCAACCCCCAGCATGCCGCCGCCCGCGGTCACGACCGTGCCGCCGGCCGCCCCGCTCAACGCGGCCGTGCCCGGACAGGGCGTGCTGTCGCTGACCGCGAAATACGGCAAGGATTCTCCGGCGATCACCAGCGGCCTGGTCTGGCGCGTGTTTGCCGACCGTCCCGACGAGAACGGCACCTTCAAGCTGATCCGCGAGGACCGCAGCGCCACGCCCAACATCGTGCTGCCGCCCGGCAATTACGTCGTGCACGTCGCCTTCGGCCTCGTCAGCGCGGTGCGCACCGTCAGCCTGAAGGCCGAGACCGACCGTGAGTCCTTCGTGCTGCCGGCCGGGGGCCTGCGGATCGAGGGCCGGGTCGGCACCAGCCGCATTCCCCAGAACCAGATCTCGTTCGCGATCTACAAGGGCAGCCAGTTCGAATCCGGCGAGCGCGCCTCCTTGGTGCCGAACGTCGCCGCCGGCGACGTCGTGCTGCTGCCGGAGGGCACCTACTACATCATCTCCAACTATGGCGACGCCAATTCGGTGGTGCGCTCCGACATCCGCGTCCAGGCCAGCAAGCTCACCGACGTCACCATCACCCACCGTGCTGCCGTGATCACCCTCAAGCTGGTCAGCGACAGGGGCGGCGAGGCGCTCGCCAACACCGCCTGGTCGGTGCTGACCCCGGGCGGCGACGTCATCAAGGAATCGATCGGCGCCTTCCCGCGCGTCGTGCTCTCCGAAGGCGAATACCGCGCCATCGCCAAGAACGAGGGCAAGGTCTACGAGCGCGGATTCAACGTCGTCAACGGCGTCGACGGCGAGGTCGAAGTCGTCGCGCGCTAAGGTCCTGGCGGCAGTGCCGCCTGCAACCTGACACCGACCTGACGCTCGCACGGAAATTCTCATCGAGCGCACCAGCGTGCATCTCCTGTTACCGTCGCATCCGTCGTGGGGACTGGTGAGCAAATGCTCATCCCCATCAACCCCTGTGTTCTGCTTTGAATACTGCAAGCGCCGCCGGATTGCCTCCTGGGGCCAAGGCGAACACCGCTGGCGAAAGCTTATTCCCGCACCCCCGCCGTCTTCATCCCAGCGGTGCAAGAGACGAATTTCCGATCATCAATTTTATTCTCTTTCCACTCGGCTGGGTTATATGTCGGACATCCGTTTAATGGGGGAGGCCGGAGCAGGGGCTTGGATGCCTTTGCGAGACCGGCAAGGAGCAGGGGACCAAGCTCGTCGGCATGTTCGAAGTGATCCTCACCAGGCGCAAGCGGTTTGGCTGGCGATGGCAGGTGTGCGACCAGTCCGGCAAGATCTTTGCGGACGGTTTCGAGCGCACCCGGCCGTCCGCCAAATATCATGGCGAGCGCGCGTTGTTCTTCCTGTTGTCGCAGGCCTACTTGCGCAACCGCTCCGCCGCGTCCAGCGAGGACTAGCGGCGGGCACAGCTCCATAGCCCGGATGGAGCGCAGCGTAATCCGGGGCCTTCGTGCTCTTAGCGAGAATCCCGGATTGCGCTGCCCTCATCCGGGCCACAAGCTCCACCTCAGACATCGACGACCAGCTTGCCCTTGGCGGCGTGTTCCCTGATCAGCGCATAGGCCTCGTCGACGTTCTCCAGCGTAAAACGCCTGGCGTCGAGCAGCGGCACGAGCTTGCCGGCCTCGGCGAGGCGCGTGGCTTGCGCCATGATCTCTCCATGATGCGCGCGGCCTTCGCCCGACAGCAGCGGCAGCAGCGTGAACACGCCTGAATAGGTGGCCGCCCGGAATGACAGCGGCGCAAGCGCATGCGTGCCCCAGCCGAGCGCGCTCACCACATGGCCGAAGCGGCGCACTGCTTCGAAGGAAGCGTCGAGCACCTTGCCGCCTACGGTGTCGTAGACGATGTCGAAGCCGCGGCCGCCGGTATGCTGCGTCACGTAGGTTTCGACCGAGCTGCCGCGGTCGATGAAGACGGCGCCGAAACCTTCGATGGTGGCGCGCTGCGACGGCGAGCCGGTTGCGAACACATCCGCTCCGACGGCGCGCGCGATCTGGATCGCGACATGACCGACGCCGCCCGCACCGCCATGAATCAATACCTTCTGGCCCGCCTTCAACGCCGCCCGGTCGATCAGGCCTTCCCAGGCCGTGATGACGATCAGCGGCAGGGCGGCAGCTTCCCGCATGCTGAGATTGACAGGCTTCGGCGCGAGGAGATCGGCATCGACCGCGGCGAATTCGGCCAGTGATCCCTGTACGCCGCCGACTCCACCGGTCATGCCGTAGACCTCGTCGCCCGGCTTGAACCGCGTCACCTCGCGCCCGGCCAGTTCGACCACGCCGGCGAGATCGATCCCTGGAATCGCCGGCAGCGGATGGCGCGCATGCGCCGCGGCGCCCGCCTGGATCTTGGTGTCGAGCGGATTGACCCCGCTCGCCCGCACCCGCACCAGCACGTCGTGCGGGCCGATCTCAGGCGTGGAGATGGTTGAGACGCGCAAGGGAGCGTTGTGGGTCTCCAGGACGCCGGCGCGCATCGTCGATTGTCTCGTCATGATCGTCTTGCTCCGTGATCGGCTCAATATGCCCATGAAATTTTGCATGAGAAGGAACAAGGCTGTACGCTCGTCATACATTTTTGTATGGCGGGAATCCTGATGGACTGGAGCGATCTGCGCATCTTCCTGGCAATTGCGCGCGAAGGCACGCTCGGCGCTGCCGCTCGAAAAATCGGCCAGACCCAGCCGACGATGGGCCGGCGGCTTCGCGCGCTCGAGATATCGTTGGGCCAGACCCTGTTCCAGCGCACGGCGGATGGCCTGGTGCTGACCGACGAGGGCGCCGCCGTGCTCCGCCATGCCGAGCGGATCGAGGACGAGGCGCTCGCACTGGAGCGTCATGTATCCGGCGCGGAGACGCAGCTCGACGGCCTGTTGCGCCTGTCGTCGTCGGACTGGTTCGGGACGGTGATGCTGTCGCCGGTGATCGCCGCGTTCGGCAAGCGTCACCCCAAGGTGACGGTGGAGCTCCTGACCGATGCGCGGCTCTACAGCCTGCCGCGGCGTGAAGCCGATCTCGTCTTCCGCATCAAGCCGTTCAGCGAGCCCGAGGTGATCTCCAGAAAGCTGCTGCACATTCCCTACGCGCTCTACGGCAAGAAGGGCAGCAAGCCGCCGCGCGCCGGCGGCGCTGTCCGCGTCGTGACGATGAATGCCGAGTTCGCCGACATGCCGGACGCCGTTTGGCTGAAGCGCGCACTGCCGAATGCAGCAATCGCTTCGCGCAGCAACAACAGGCAGGTGCAGGCCGAGCTTTGCGCCAGCGGTGACGGCTTTGCCGTGCTGCCGCGTCCGCTCGGCGACCGCGACCGCCGTCTGGTCGCGCTCGACGTCGGAACGGCGCCGCCCGGCCGCGACACCTATGTCGGTTATCACCGCGATCTCAGGCGCCTCGCCCGTCTGCGCGCGCTGCTCGATATCGTGATCGAGAGGCTGGCGGGGTGAGGCTTCGTAGCCCGGATGGAGCGAGAGCGTAATCCGGGGCGCTCGTGCCTCGTAGCAAGACTCCCCGGATTACGCTGCGCTCCATCCGGGCTACAAGATCTTGCGCTGCCCGGCGGGCAAAACACGCGAGCCCTGGGTCAACGCAGGGCGACAAAAATATTTCACTTTACCGAAATTCGGAAATATCGTATGTGTCGCCTCAACCCGGCCCAAGGAAGAGGGGCGTATCGCGATCGTCACGAACGCGGGCCGGGCGGCGGTGGACGCAGGTGACATCGGCGCGAACAGCTTCGCAGGGCGGGTAACCGTGAGCGAAGACCTCGCGCACACGACCGGTGTGATCGGCGTACGGCAAAATCGTGTGGTCCTGACGCCCGGGGTCTGTGCGTCAAGTGTTGCGGTGATGGGTGTCGTCCAACCGGACGCATCCGTCAGCCAGCCGCAAGGCGACGGGGGCAATAGTGCAACGCTCCCCGGGGAGAGCACGACATAAGCCGTAAGCCCACTGCGCAGGGAAGGCCGGATGTCCTGGCTACACCTGTATGCCGCTGTGCAACTTCTTGTCACGCAGGTTTCGCACAGTGGACCGCGGGTGCCAGCGGGCTCCCGGCCTTCCCTGCGCCCTCTTTCAATTATGAGGGTGAAGAGATCAAGCAAAGCTCGGGCGAGATGAGCCGCGAGGATGTGAAGGTGTGTCTCCACGTCGAGAGCGAATACGGAATGCTGCCGCAAGCTCTATCCATCACCGTCACCCTGAGGTGCGCGCGCTGCGGCGCGACAGCGACGCAGAGCAAGCCTCGAAGGGCGACGGCCCGGCTGCATCAGCTCGGCCGTTCATCCTTCGAGGCTCGGCATGCGATGCGTTCGCATCGCACGCCTCGCACCTCAGGATGACGGATTAAATATGGCCACTGCGGAAGGATTCTGGATTGCTTCGGCCTTCGCCAAGGCTTCGGCGGACAAGTCGCTGCGCTCGCAGTGACGATGTTGACGCAGTGGTGCGCCAAGCTCCGCTCTCGTGCCCCGGACGCTGCGCAGCGCCTCTTCGGCGGTGCGCTGCAGAGCCGGGGCCCATGTATCAGCACGTGCTGCGGCTTCCTGGGTCCCGGCTCTGCGCAGCAGCGTAAGAACGCTGCAGCGCGTCGGGGACGCGAGAGCTTCGCATCACCGTCATAGTCTCTAACGCCCACTAACCAACACCTGACTTAAAACTGTCATAATCGCCGAATGGAACCCGCGCCTGCGGCCTTTTTACATGTCGTTAAGCGCAGCTGCATTGGATGCGCCGGGAAAGTGCGTTGGGGACTGCCATGAATGCCGCGAAGAAAGTGTCGGGAAAACCGGCCGCCGAAATGTTCGACGACATCCCGGTGCTTCAGCGCAAGTGGCGTGCCGCACTGAAGCCGGGCGATCGGCTGCCGCGCTATGAGGACGTGATGCTCGGCAGTCTCGGACGGCTCGCCGATCACATCGCGCTATTGAGGAACGACGGCACGCTCGAACTGTCGCGCAGCGGACGCTACGTGCAGAAATGGCTCGGCGAGGAGCGCTGGGATATCCCCGTCGCCGAATTGTCGCCGGATTGCGCCACCGCGCTGTCGGAAGCGGCGACGAGCGCGCTTGCCAATGGACGACCCTATCAGGCCAGCGCGCATTGCGTGCGCGACGGCATGGTCCGGACCTACGATGTGCTGGCGCTGCCGACGGCCTCGCGCTGGGGCGCCACGCTGGTCGGCGCCTACATCAACGAGCGCGGCACCCAGTACAATCTGCTGGACGCGATCTTCGCCTCGACCGACGACGCGGTGATCTCGCTGGCGACGCTGCGCGATGCCGGCGGCAAGCCGTCCGATCTCCAGGTCGTGCACCACAACAACAGCGCAAGCGCGCTGCTGAATGTAGCGACCGGAAACCTGTTGTGGCGGCGGATCGGCGAGGGCAACACGCTGCTGGCCTCGCCCGAGATCATGGACTTTTTGCTCAAGGCCGTCGCGGGCGGCCGCGGCGAGCAGCTCGAGATCGAAAGCGACGGACGTCATCTCCGGCTCAGCGCAACGGCCTTCGCCGACGTGGTCTCGTTGACGATCTCCGATGTCACGGCGTTGAAGCGGCGCGACGCCTCGTTCCGCCTGCTGTTCGACAGCAACCCGATGCCGATGTGGGTGTTCGACGCGCAGACCAAGGAATTCCTTGGCGTCAACGACGCCGCGGTCCAGCATTACGGCTACAGCCGCGCCACCTTCCTGCGCATGAAGCTGCACGAGATCTGGCCGGAGGACGAGTGGGACAGCCACGCCGAGGCGCTGGAGCGCGTCGGCGAGGCCTACCACTCATCGCGCAACTGGCGGCATTTGCGCGCCGACGGCAGCGAGATCGAGGTGCTCACCTTCGGCCGCCGCGTCGCCTTCGACGATCGCGACGGCTATCTGGTCGCGGTGGTCGACATCACCGAACGGCGCAAGGCCGAGGCGCGCATCGCGCACATGGCCCACCATGACGGGCTCACCGACCTGCCGAACCGCGAATATTTCCAGGAGCGGCTGAAGCAGGCGCTGGAGCAGGCGGCGGGAAAACGGGTCGGCGTGCTCTACATCGATCTCGACCTGTTCAAGAACATCAACGATTCCTTCGGTCATCCCGTCGGCGACCGCCTGCTCAAGGACGTCGCCGAGCGCCTGACCCTTGCTGTCCGCGGCGGCAATCTGGCGGCCCGGCTCGGCGGCGACGAATTCGCGGTGATCCTTGCCGCCGACGTCTCGCCGAACGAGGCCAGCGCGTGCGCTGGCCTGCTGATCGACATGCTGAAGGCGCCCTATGACCTCGACGGCCAGGAGATGGTGATTGGTGCCAGCATCGGCATCGCGCTGTCGCCCGGCGACGGCGCGACGCCGGAAGAGCTGATGCGCAATGCCGACATGGCGCTGTACCGGGCGAAGTCCGACGGCGGCGGCGTGCACCATTTCTTCGAGCGCGAGATGGACCTGCAGGCGCAGAAGCGCCGCGACATGGAGCTCGATCTGCGGCGTGCGTTCGCCAATGGCGAGTTCGAGCTGCACTATCAGCCGCTGGTGTCGATCGCCTCCGATCGCATCTCCGGCTTCGAGTCGCTGCTGCGCTGGCGTCATCCGGACAAGGGCATGATCTCGCCGGCGGAGTTCATCCCGGTCGCCGAGGACATCGGCCTCATCACCCAGTTAGGGGAGTGGGTGCTGCGCGAAGCCTGCGCCGAGGCCGTCAAATGGCCTGCCGACGTCAAGGTCGCGGTCAATCTGTCGCCGGCGCAATTCCGCAGCCGCAACCTGGTGCAAATCGTGATCTCGGCGCTGGCGCAGTCCGGCCTGTCGCCGCGGCGGCTCGAGCTCGAAATCACCGAGTCGATCTTCCTGGCCGAGACCGACGCCAATCTCGCCATCCTGCACCAGCTCCGCGAGCTCGGCGTCAGCATCTCCATGGATGATTTCGGCACCGGCTATTCCAGCCTGAGCTATCTCAGGAGCTTCCCGTTCGACAAGATCAAGATCGACCGCTCGTTCGTCAAGGATCTGGCGCAGCGGCCCGATTGCAGCGCGATCGTGCGCGCGATCTCCGGGCTCGGCCGCAGCCTCAACATCACCACGACCGCGGAGGGCGTCGAGACCGAGGATCAGCTCGACTGGCTGCGCGCCGAGGGCTGCAACGAGGTGCAGGGCTTTCTGTTCAGTGCGGCGCGGCCTGCGGCCGAGATCGCAAAGCTGCTCGCCGATTTCGGTCAGCGCGCCTCACGGGCGGCGTAGTCCCTCGGGGTAGCAGTCGTAGACCAGCGCCTTGAAGGCGGGCGTGATGCGGCTGCGCTCGTTCTGGGTCTGCTGCATCATGAGGTAGACCATGTCGAGCTTGGGATCGACGCCGAAATAGGTGCCGCTCCCTGAGTCCCATTTCAGCTCGCCGAGCGAGCCCGGCGGCGGCGGTTTGGCGTTGCCGGGATCGGTCCGCACCGCAAGGCCGTAGCCATAGCCGAAGCCGTCACCCGGGAAATAGAAATAGTCGCGTCCGACGCCGGAGCCGGGCCCGATGTGATCGGTCGTCATGGCCTTGAACGCTGCAGGGCTCAGATAGCGTTTGCCCTCGAACTCGCCGCCGTTGAGCAGCATCTGCGAGAAGCGCTGATAGTCGGTGATGGTCGAGAGCAGGCCGCCGCCGCCGGATTGCCATTCGGGATGATCGAGGCGGTCGCGCTCGGCGGCGAGCAGGATGAAATCGTTCGGCAGCGGCCGCGCCATCCGCGCGAGCTCGTCCTCGGTCGCCAGCGTGAATTTGGTGCTGCTCATGCCGAGCGGGTCGAAGATGCGCTTTTTCAGGAACTGATACAGCGTCTGGCCCGAGATGATCTCGATGACGCTGCCGAGCACGTCGGTGGAATGGCCGTAGCGCCACAGCGTTCCCGGCTGCCGCGCCAGCGGCAGCTTGGCGATGCGGTCGGCGAATTCCCTGTTGTTGAATTGGCCTTCGAAGATGTTGGCGGCCTTGTAGGCCTGCTCGACCCATTTGCCGCCGATATAATCGTAGCTGATGCCCGAAGTGTGCCGCAGCAAATCCTCGATGTTGACGGGGCGGACCGGCGGCACGAGATCGAGCTCCAGCTTGCCGTTGGGCAGGGTGACCTCGAGACCGACCTTGGTGTCGGCAAACAGGGGAACGTATTTCGACACGGGGTCGGTGAGCGCCAGCTTGCCTTCGTCGATCAGCATCATCGCGCCAAGGCAGGTGATCGGCTTGGTCATCGAGTGGATCGCGAAGATCGTGTCCGGCGTCATCGCAAGACTGGTCCTGACGTCGCGCACGCCAAACGTCTTCAGATAGACCGGCTTGCCGTGCTGCTGCACCAGGATCACGGCGCCCGGCAACCGGCCGCTTCCCACCTCGTTGTCGAAATACGCCGTGATGCGGTCGAGCCCGTCGGGCGAGGGGGCGGGGATGTCGGCGGCGCGGCTTCGTGCCATCGTGCCGGCCAGCAGCGCGGCCCCGACCAGAAAATCACGACGCTTCATCCCGGCTTCCTCCCTGGCCGGGATCAAAGCCGCAAGACGCCAGAGGCGTCAACAAGCCTTCGATTAAAAACGCGTCACGATTTCCGAAAGGAACGGCCGCGGACGGTCTTCGCTCGGCTTGGTCGGCGTGCCCACGTGGATGAAGCCGGCGAGCTTTTCGTCCGGCTTGAGGCCGAGGCCATCGAGCACCTCGCGATCGAACGAGAACCAGCCGGTCAGCCAGCAGGCGCCGTAGCCGAGCGCGGTCGCGGCCGTGACGATGTTCATGGCGCTGGCGCCCGCCGACAATTCCTGCTCGAACGCCGGCACCTTCGGATGCGGCCTGGTGAAGCTGACGATGCCGATCACCAGCGGCGCGTCGGTGAGGCGCTTGCGCTCAATCTCGACGTCGGCGGCGGGCGCGCCGGGATTTTTCCGGGCAAACACCTTCGCGATCACCTCGCCGGCGCGCTGGCGGGCGTCGCCCTCGAAGATGATGAAGCGCCAGGGCGCCAGCTTGCCATGGTCGGGCACGCGGGCGCCGATGGTGAGGATGGTCTCGAGCTCGGCCGCCGAAGGGCCGGGTCCGGTCATCTCGCGCGGCTTGACCGAGCGGCGGGTCTTCAGGAGTTCGATGGCGTCGGGCACTGGGAGATCCTCTTCAACTGGTCGTCGGGCGTGCCATGCGGAGATAAGCATGCACGCCCGCAACCGGAAGCGAGTTTAGATCGATTTCAGGGATCAGACCGCGCCCCGCACCCGCTTGACGTCCGGCGGGGTTGCCTCGTCGACCAGGGCGGCGATCGCCTCCTCGGTCGTCATCACCTTCTGGCCGTCGCTGCCGAGGCGGCGGACCGAGACCGAATGCGTCTCGGCCTCCTTCTTGCCGACCACGAGCAGGGCCGGGATCTTGGCCAGCGAGTGCTCGCGGACCTTGTAGTTGATCTTTTCGTTGCGCAGGTCGATCTCGACCCGAAGCCCGGCGCGGCGTGCCTGCTCCATCACCACCTTCGCGTACTCGTCGCCTTCCGAGGTGATGGTCGTGACCACCGCCTGCACCGGCGAGAGCCAGAGCGGGAAGTTGCCGGCATAATGCTCGATCAGGATGCCGATATAGCGCTCCATCGAGCCGCAGATCGCCCGGTGCACCATGACAGGCGGCTTCTTGCCGCCGTCATGGTCGATGTAGAACGCGCCGAACCGCTCCGGCAGGTTGAAGTCGACCTGCGTGGTGCCGCACTGCCAGTCGCGGCCGATGGCATCGCGGAGGACATATTCGAACTTCGGCCCGTAGAAGGCGCCTTCGCCCGGGTTGATCTCGGTCTTGATGTGATTGTTCTGCGACTGGATCTCGCGCAGCACGGTGGCCATCACGCGTTCGGCGTGATCCCACATCTCGTCGGTGCCGACGCGCTTGTCCGGCCGCGTCGACAGCTTCACCGTGAGATCGCCGGTGAAGCCGAAATCGGCATAGGTGGACAGGATGAGCTCGTTGATCTTCAGGCACTCTTCGGCGAGCTGGTCCTCGGTGCAGAAGATGTGCGCGTCGTCCTGGGTGAAACCGCGCACGCGCATCAGGCCGTGCATGGCGCCGGAGGGCTCATAGCGATGCACCACGCCGAACTCGGCGAGGCGCAAGGGCAGGTCGCGGTAGCTCTTCAGGCCGTGCTTGAAGATCTGCACGTGACCCGGGCAGTTCATCGGCTTGAGCGCAAACCAGCGCTTGTCCTCGGCCTCGTCGCCGGCCGACTGCGCCGCGAACATGTTCTCGCGGTACCAGCCCCAATGGCCCGAGGTCTCCCACAGCACCTTGTCGAGGATCTGCGGTGCGTTGACCTCGCTGTAGTCGCCGGTCAGGCGCCTACGCATATAGGCGATCAGCTGCTGGAAGATGGTCCAGCCCTTGGGATGCCAGAACACGACGCCCGGACCTTCCTCCTGGAAATGGAAGAGGTCGAGCTCGCGCCCGAGCTTGCGATGGTCGCGCTTCTCGGCTTCCTCGATCTGCTTGAGATAAGCGTCGAGGTCCTCCTGCTTGGCGAAGGCCGTGCCGTAGATGCGTGTCAGCATCGGGTTGTTGCTGTCGCCGCGCCAGTAGGCGCCGGCCACCTTCATCAGCTTGAAGGCGTTGCCGACCTTGCCGGTCGAGGTCATGTGCGGGCCGCGGCACAGATCGAACCAGTCGCCCTGATAGTAGATCTTGATCGGCTCGGTGCCGGGAATGGCGTCGACCAGCTCGACCTTGAAGGCCTCGCCCTTGTCGCGGAACACCTGCTTGGTCTTCTCGCGGTCCCAGACTTCCTTGGTGAAGGGTTTGTCGCGCGCGATGATCTCGCGCATCTTCTTCTCGATCGCGGCAAAGTCTTCCGGCGTGAACGGCTCGTTGCGGAAGAAGTCGTAATAGAAGCCGTTCTCGATCACGGGACCGATGGTGACCTGCGTGCCCGGCCACAGCGTCTGCACGGCCTCAGCCAGCACGTGGGCGCAATCGTGGCGGATCAATTCGAGCGCGCGCGGATCGTCGCGGCTGATCAGCTCGAGCTTGGCGTCGGCCTCGATGGGATCGTTGAGGTCGGCGACGACGCCGTCGAGCGCCATCGCGACCGTGCGTTTGGCCAGCGACGGCGAGATGCCCTTGGCGATATCGAGGCCGGTGATGCTTTGGTCGTATTGACGCTGGGCGCCGTCCGGGAAGGTGAGGGTAACTTTGGCGGCGGGGGTCACGGGCTTCAGATTGCTGAGGGAATATTGGAAGCCGGATTCGGACTTCGGCTGGTCCTTGGACTGGTCAGTCATTGCTTTTCTCCTGAGGCTCACTCCTGCGAACGAGCGCAGGTAAGCGGGAACGAGCGATATATCAGGCGATTCGGCCTGCGCAATCCGGCAATTCCAAGAAAATCGGCGCATAAAACGGGTGTGCGCACGAACTATTTCGCACCGGCCCTTTAACTGGCCCGGCGGCTGCTCTACATGCACTTGCATGGAAAATGCACGCGCCCCTCGTTTCGCGCCAACCGCCTTGATGCTCGGCAATCTCGTCACCGGCTGCTCGGTGCTGGCCCCGGCGGGCATGCTGCCGGAGTTGGCGACGGGGCTCGACGTCAGCATTCACGCGGCCGGGCTCCTCATCACCTTCGGCGCGATCACGCTGTGCATCGGCTCGCCGCTGACGGCCTGGCTGACAAGCCGCATCGAACGGCGGACGCTGCTCACGACGACGCTGGCGGTGCTCGCCTTCGGCAATCTCGCCTCGGCCTTTGCACCCGATTACACCAGCCTCCTCGCCATCCGTCTCGTGATGCTCGCGGTCGGTGCGCTCTACACGCCGCAGGCCGCCGGCACGGCGGCGTTGATCGTGCCGGTGGAGCGGCGGGGCAGTACCATCGCCTATATCTTCCTCGGCTGGTCGCTGGCTGCCGCCGTTGGCCTTCCGCTGATCACCTTCATCGCCAGCCGCTATGGCTGGCGCGCAGCCTATGGCGAGATCGGCGCGCTCGGCTGCATCAGTTTCCTCTTGTTGCTGCTGCGTCTGCCGGCAGGCCTGAAAGGCGCGCCGGTGGACCTGAAGACCTGGCGCGACGTCGGCCGCAACAGCACAATTCTGCTGCTGCTGGCGATCACCATGCTGCAAATGTCGGGGCAGTTCGTGGTGTTCACCTTCATGGGCCCGTTGCTCAAGAAGCTCACCGGTGCCGGTCCCGATGCGGTCGGCATGGTGTTCGCGCTTTACGGCGTCTGCGGCTTCCTCGGCGTCGTCATCGCCACCCGCATCGTCGACACCTCGGGCCCCTATCGGACCTCGCTGCTGTTCACCTGCCTGCTGCTTGCGGGCATCACGGGCTGGGCGCTCGGCGCCGGCACGCTAGCCTTCATGACGGTCGGAGTCGCGATCTGGGGCCTCGGCTTTGCCTCGACCAATTCGATGCAGCAGGTGCGGCTGGTCGCGGCCGCGCCGCGGCTGGCATCGGCGACCGTCGCGCTCAATACGTCCGTCCTCTATATCGGCCAGGCGGTTGGCTCCGCCGTCGGAGGGCTGCTGTTCGCCCGCGAACTCCTGCATGCGCTCGGCTTCGTCGCCGTCGGTTTCGTCCTGCTGGCGCTGATCCTGGTGGTCCTGACCCGGCCCCGGCCTGCGGCCGCAACGGCCTGAATCCCGCGGCTTCGTGTACGCAATGTGCTTGGCAAACCGCGCGCGGGAGCGCTAGAACGCCGGTCATGGGGACCAAAGAGAGTTGACTGAAATGAGGATGATTCTGGCGGTTGCTGCGGTGCTCTATTCAGCCTCCGCGTTTGCGCAAGCCGACAAGCCACCGATGGTGGGGGACAAGCCCTTGGTGCAGGTCAAGCCCAAGGGGACGAAGGAGGCAGCGGCCAAGCCGGCCGCAGCGGCGAAGGGCAAGCCGCAATCGATCGCGGCCCGGCTCCAGGCCTGCCTCGAGCTCGACGACGGCACCAAGGACCGCCTCAACTGCTACGACGCGGTGATCGCGCCGGCGCCGAAGCCGAAGCCGGCGAAGGCCAAGGGCTACGCCGATT
Organism: Bradyrhizobium sp. WSM2793; assembly: GCF_000379585.1. Lineage (NCBI taxonomy): Bacteria > Pseudomonadati > Pseudomonadota > Alphaproteobacteria > Hyphomicrobiales > Nitrobacteraceae > Bradyrhizobium > Bradyrhizobium sp. WSM2793. The sequence goes on from NZ_KB902813.1 coordinate 105,045, forward strand.
GCCGCTTCTTCAAGGAAGAGGACGAGCGGCTGGCCTGCTTCAACGGTTTTGCCGAGAGCATTCCGAAGCTGCCCAAGAGCTAGTACTGACAAGAGCTGATCGTAGACGAGCTGAAGCTCAGTCGCTGATCCGGCTCAGCACGGCCCGGAAGGCAACGCCCGGCGCCTGCAGCGCGTTGCCCTCGAATTCGGCGGTGTCGCCGTCCTCCCGGCCGGCGAGCGCCAGCGTGATCCGGTCGGTGCCGAACAGAGCCTTGAAGGAGGGATCGTCGTTGTAGCGCTGGGTCGAGATCTTGACCTTGATGCTGTCGCCTTCGCCCTGATAGGTGCCGATGAAGGCGAACGCGGAATTGCCCCCGCGCATCTTGCTATCCATCACATAGACGACGCCGCAGCCCGTTCCATGAACGGTATGGAAGTCGACCTTGTACAATCCCTGACGCACTGCCTGTCCCCACCGAATTCCAATCGCAAACTGGCCGGCAAACTATGAGCCTTGCTGGCGGAAGCAATCCGGTGGCACCCGGGGATGTCGGCCATCAACATTACATTTTGATCAGAGCCTGAGGGAATTGCAGGCAATGCAGCCGGACACCGGCTGGACCAACATCCAAACCTATCGGCTCGATGCGCCGGAACTGGTGGCGGCCACGCGGGTCAGCGCCAGCGCCGGCGTCGCCGACATCTTCACCAGCACATCCTTGAGTGGATCCCGCGTCCAGGCGCGGGTGACGTAGTCGCGATGGGTGATGCCCTCGCCGGTCTCGACGAACACCACGCTGCCGGGACGCAAGGGACCGTCCATGTCCTCTGCGACACTGATGCCCTTCTGGCGGAGCATGCTCATCAGCTCGCGATCGCGCCGCGCGGTGTGGCGGGTGTAGGCGCTGACGAAGAAGCCGGAACGGTGGTTCTCGATCCAGGACGCGAACTTGTCCATCTCGCCATAGACGGCGTCGAGCAGCACGACGCCGCGGACGCGGTCGCTGATGCCGCCGACCTCGAGGCTCCAGGCCGTCGGCAGGAAGCCGCCGCTGTAGCCGACGATCACGATCGGCATGTTGGCGAAGGCGCGGGCGCCGTTGGGGTCGCCGGTGACGCGGGCGAGGTGGTCGGCCGATTCCGCCATGAAGCGCTTGAAGCCGCCAGGTTGCCAGAACTTGCCGGCGCTGGAATCGGCGGCATCGACGGCCATCTGCGGGGCGAGCAGCACGGCATTGGCGCCGGAATCGGTGATCTGCTTCGGCACCAGCTGGCGATCACGCACGTCGCGTTCGAGCGTTGCGCCATTGCCGTGGAAGAACACCACGATCACGCCGGGCTTGCGGACGTCGAAATGCTCGGGCACGTGCATCAGCACGCGGCTGTCATTGTAGGTCTCGTCCTGCCAGAACACGCGACCGGAATAGCTGCGATGGCCGCGGCGGTCGCCCTTGGCGACGTTGAGGAACGGCGCGTCGGAGGCGGGGTTGTTGCCGAAATAGGGGAAGGCCGACGACTTCATGCTGACGAGCGTCGTTAGGTCGTCGCGGGGCGAACGCTTGTAGGGGACCTGCGGCTCGAGCGAAGCGACCTTGTAGGGGGCCTGCTCCGGGGGCGGTTGCTGCACGGCCCGCTTCGGCGAGAAGTCCGACATCTGCCGCTGCAGAAAACTCTCGCTCGCCGAGGGGAAGCGCTCCCCGAATTGCGGGGCGGGGAAGCGATCCTCGAACGTGTCGCCGCTCGCGACTTGCTGATTTGTCTTCGCAACGACCTGAACATTGGCCTGCGAATTCGCCGCGAGGGCCGCCGGATTGGGCGCCTTGCCGCATTGAACCAGTGTCAGCGACAGCGGCACCAAGGCTGAGATCAGGCCGACCCGGAGCGCATGACCGCGCGCACCGGACGACGTCCGGTCGGCACGCATGTCAGCTCTCAATTTCGGAACGGCCCCGACCATCCACCCATGACCCCAAAGTCACGTCCATCGGCGTATTAAGAGACAATTGAGCCGACCGGCGTTTAGGTGACGTTAAGCGTCCGGAGAACTTCCCCACATCCGGAACGCTCAAAAGGACCATGCAATCGTGTCCTGATTGTGGGGGAGGGGGACGGGCTTTCCCGGGGCTGGAGCAGCTTTAGCGCTTGGGAGCAGAATAAGCGGTGTTCAATTACCTGCTTCCGTCGCCTCATTTAGCCCTTGTTAACCCTGCTTGAATTGACTGGGCCAACCTGCACGATGCGCCCATGAGGCACGACGCCTGAGGTTAAGGACCCCGATGACGGCATCAAATGCGGGAACCGCGCCCTGGACTGGCCGGCTGACCGGAAGCGGGACCGGGGTCTCAGTTCTGGTCGCAACCGCCATCGTCGTGGCCGACATGATCGGGGTCGGCGTCTTCACCAGCCTCGGCTTCCAGGTCAAGGACATCCCGTCCGGCTTCTCGATCCTGCTGCTGTGGACCGTCGGCGGCATCGTCGCGCTGTGCGGGGTGTTCGCCTATAGCGAGCTCGGGGCGATGTTTCCGCGCTCGAGCGGCGAGTACAATTTCCTCGGTCGCGCCTATCATCCCGCCTTCGGCTTTCTCGCCGGCTGGGTGTCGGCGACGGTCGGCTTCGCAGCGCCCGTCGCGCTCGCCGCGATGGCGTTCGGCGAATACGCCAAATCGGTCGTGCCCGATCTGCCGCCGATCCCGCTCGCCATCGCCGTGGTGTGGCTGGTCTCGCTCGTGCAACTGACCGGCGTCAGGCACTCCTCGACCTTCCAGCTGATCGCGACCATCATCAAGGTCGCGCTGATCGTCGCCTTCCTGGTCGCCGGCTTCGTCATCGCTGCCCCGCAACCGATCACGTTCGCGCCGCAGCCGGGCGATCTCGCCCACATCGTCAGCGCGCCGTTTGCGATCGGGCTGGTCTTCGTGATGTATTCGTTCTCGGGCTGGAACGCCGCGACCTACATCATCGGCGAGATGAACATGCCGCAGCGGAATCTGCCGCGCGCGCTGCTGGCGGGCACGCTGATCGTGCTCGTGCTGTACGTCGCGCTGAATGCAGTGTTTCTCCATTCGACGCCCGTCGGTGCGCTTGCCGGTCAGCTCGATGTCGCCAGCGTTGCCGGTAGCGCCATCTTCGGCAGCCTCGGCGGTCGGATCGTCGGCGCGATGATCTGCGTTGGCCTGATCTCCTCGATCAGCGCGATGATGTGGATCGGCCCGCGCGTGATGATGACGATGGGGGAGGACATTCCCGCCTTACGCGTGTTCTCGAAGCGATCGGCGAGCGGCGCACCGGCCTATGCGATCCTGTTTCAGCTCGCTGTCGCCAATCTGCTGCTGTTCACGCGCAGCTTCGAGGCGGTGCTCGACTTCATCCAGTTCGCACTGTTGTTCTGCTCGTTCTTCACGGTCGCCGGCGTCATCAAGCTGCGCATCACCGATCCCGATTTGCCGAGGCCCTATCGCGCCTGGGGATACCCGTTCACGCCCCTGGTTTTCCTGCTCGTGACCGCGTTCATGATGTACTACCTGTTGACCGAGCGGCCGCTGCAGTCGCTCGCGGGGATGCTCGTTATGCTCTCGGGCCTAGTGATTTATGCTGTTTTCCGCAGGCGGCCGGTCGCCGCTGGCAATTCACACGATCGCGCATAGACATGTTTCGTCCCCTCAGAATTGCGGCCACAGCTCTTGCCCTGCTGGCCGCGGCCGTCTCGTCCGCCCGCGCCGCCGACGCCACCTTCGATGACACCGCGCGCTTCCTCGCGGGCATGCAGCCTTCGGCGGACTCGCCACTGGTGGCGCTCACGAAGGACCCAGGCTGGCAGCGCCACGCAAAATTCTTCGACGGCGCCTTCGCCCAGCTCGAACAGCGCCAGCTCTCCAAGATCCGCGATTGGGCCGACGTCAATCTCGCCGCGCCCCGGCCGACCATGTTCTACATGTTCAGCGGTCCCGATTTCCTCTACGCCAACGCCTTCTATTCCAAGGCCAGCACCTACGTGCTTGGCGCGCTGGAGCCGGTCGGCGCCGTGCCCGATTTGACCCGGCTGCCGCGCGGTTCGATCGGCGCCGCGCTCTACAATGTCGAGCGCTCGCTCGGCTCGATCCTGAGCTTTTCCTTCTTCATCACCAAGCAGATGAAGGTCGACCTGCACGCCAACCAGGTCAACGGCACCTTGCCGATCCTGTATGTTTTCCTGGCGCGCTCCGGCAAGACCATCCGCAACGTCGAGATGATCGCGCTCGACGACAAGGGGGGCTTGCGTGTCGGCGACGACAATCCGGGGCGTAACGCGACGCGGGGCGTTCGCATCACCTTCGCCGGCAGCGACGGGGAAACGCGCACGCTGTATTATTTCTCGACCGATCTTTCCAATTCCGGCGCGCGCAACACCGGATTCTTGAAATTCTGCGAGACGCTCGGGCCCGGCAACAGCCTGCTCAAGAGCGCGTCCTATCTCATGCACTCCGGAAACTTCATCGTCGTTCGCGACTGGTTGCTTGCCAACAGCGCCACCATCATCCAGGACGATTCCGGGATTCCGCTTGCGAACTACGGCGCGCGGCAATGGCGTTTCTTCCCGTTCGGCCGCTATCTCGGGCCGATCGACGAATTCCCCGGCCGCTACCAGGAGCGCTATTCCGAGTTGTTCACCCGGGCCCAGCCGATCGATTTCGGCGTCGGCTACCGCTGGCGGATGCACGAATCCAATTTGCTGCTGGCGGTGAGGGTGCCGGGCATCGAAACGGCGCCGGGCGGGGAGGCCACCTCGTCGGCCGATCCGACGCCGAAACCGCCGCGTTCAAAACGGCTGCGGCCGCCCGAGCCGATCCCGCCGCCGCCCGGGCGCTTTTACTGGTTCCGATAATCACCAGTGCACGCTCTGGCTCGGCACGATGAACGCTGTCGTGCTCGGCGCGGTGGCTAAACTCGTCGCCAGATACCAGCCGGAGCCAAGCACGAGCGCCAGCAAGGCGACGATCGCGAGCAGATCCAAGGTTCTGGGGTCGTGGTGCCGCCTGGAGCCGGGGGTTGGCCCAGGCCTGAAGTGAGAAAGCCCGAAGTGAAAAGGCCTAAAGTGAAGATGAGGGCTGATTTTCCAGCGCATTGTTGTTTCCTCCCGGGGGAGCATCAAAACAACGCGGGAAGAACCCTTACGGTTCCCCTCAGGCCACCGATGCGCAAAGCATCGCGGCACTCTCAGGATGCATTGACGCCGCGCCAACGGCCGTAGCGCCATGGCAGATACCAGTGTGCGCCTGGCGGTGCGGTGAGCGGTACATTGTCGATGCCCGACGTGCCGAACGGATTGCAGCGGAGCAGGCGCGCGAGCGTCATCCAGCCGCCGGCCCAGAGACCGAAGCGTTCGATCGCCTCGTCGCCATAGACGGAGCAGGTCGGCAGATGCCGGCAATTGTAACCAACCAGGGGCGACAGCGTGTGCCGGTAGAGCCAGATCAGCGCACGGCCGAATCTGCGCGGGAGCCGGAGCACACCTTCGACCGGATTGGAACAATGCTCGCAGGCTGAATGCTTCATGGGCGCTTTGCTGCGATGTTGATCGAGGTGTTGCACAGTTCCGGCGCAGGGAACTGTAAGCTGTTGTTTGCGCGCCATATTTTGCGTGCTTTTTGGGAGCAGTGCAGCAAGTACCTGTGGACGATCTGTATTCCCACGGATACCATTTTTGTGACGTCCATGTGTAGAAACATACGCCTGTATGATGGACTCAGAGGGCGCTACCAAGGATTGTTGGGGACCTTAGGGGCTTGGGGAAGGAACCAGATTGAGACTTCTGAACTCCCTTAATCTTCGCGGCTGGTTGCTGGTGGGAACCGCCGTCTGTGGAGTCGTGCTGGCTGGCGCCGTCGCGACACTCGGGTCATCGGCTCGCGCGGGTGTTGCTCTCGAAGAGCGCAAGCTGCCGATGAAGTTCAACTGGATTGCCTGCGAGCCGAACTGCCGCGGCTGGGTCAGCGCGGTCGGCATCATCACCGCTGACACACCGAAGGATTTCGAGGAGTTTTCCCGCGGACGCCAGCTCGGCGGCGCCACCGTGGTGCTCGATTCCAGCGGCGGTTCCGTCAACGACGCGATCACCCTCGGCCGACGTTTCCGCAATCTCGGACTCCTGACCACGGTCGGCGTAAGTCTCCGCGGCGGGCAGTCTGGCCGCCCGGCGGTTGCGCCAGAGGCCTATTGCGAATCCATGTGCGTGTTCCTGCTGCTGGCCGGCAAGAAGCGCTACGTGCCGGAAGCTGCCCATGTCCGCGTCCATCAGATCTGGATGGGCGACCGCGCCGACGATGCGAAGGCGGCGAGCTACAGCGCGCAGGACCTGATGATCGTCGAACGCGACATCGGCCGGCTCGCCAAATACACCTTCGACATGGGCGGAGCCGGCGATCTGCTGTCGCTCGCGCTCAGTGTGCCGCCCTGGGAAGACCTGCATGAGCTGGACGCCGGCGAACTCAAGCTCACCAATCTCGTGACGACCGACCTCGTGGCCGACGTGCTGCCGCATGTGGACATCTCCGCGCCGGCAATGGCCGAGCTTGCGCCGAAGACGCAGGCGAGGTTCGGCGCGGAACCGGAGCAGTCGCAAGCTGCCAAGTCGACCAAGACGGCGGAAGCCCTGGTGCCGACCGGTGGCGTGGCCGCGCCGACTCCGGCGACGCAGAAGTAAGCTCTGAAATCTTGATCATGATTCCGGGTTCGTCGCTTGGCGACGCCCCGGAATGACCTGGGGAAGTTCAGCCCTGCGCCGCAGCCGGCTGCTTGGCCTTGGCTTCGATCTGGCCAATGGCGTCGACCACCGCATCGAAGGTCAGGAGCGTCGAGGCGTGCCGCGCCTTGTAGTCGCGGACCGGCTCGAGGAACTTGATCTCCTCCCATTTGCCTTCAGGAGGCGCACCATTTTCCTTCAGCATCTTGCGAACAGTTTCGCGTAACTCACGGAGTTCGCTCGCAGTCGAGCCGACGATGCGACTTGCCATGATGGATGAGGAGGCTTGTCCGAGCGCGCAGGCCTTCACGTCATGGGCGAAGTCGGTGACCCTGTCGCCCTCCATCTTGAGATCGACCTTCACGGTCGAGCCGCACAGCTTGGAGTGGGCGGTGGCGGAGGCATCGGGATCCGGCAGCCGTCCGAGGCGCGGAATATTCCCGGCCAGTTCGATGATCCGCTTGTTGTAGATGTCGTTCAGCATGTGATGGGGTCCAGCACTTCCGCATCGGATCGGCCTTGGCGGGCGCCGTCCACGGTCCTATATAGGGTCGGAACTGGCGGAAAAACAGTCCAGCGGCGGTGGCGACAGGCCATGCGGCCGACGGGAGAGGTGAGGACCTTTTTCGCCGGGTTCAACTGTTCTCTTCAGGCGTCCGGCGGCATGCCGCCCCGTCTGCCGGTGACACTCCGGCCGAAAGGCCGTCGAACGGAGTAGACATGGACGCGACCATCAAATCCATCCGCCCCAACAAGCCCTCCGACCGGCAGCCCGAGAGCCGCCCGGCCGAGCTTGACCCTGCCGAATTCCTCGCGGCCGCCGTCCGCGCCGACCAGCCGCGCCCGGCGCGTGCCGAGGCCGAACAGGCGGTGAAGACGTTGCTCGCCTATATCGGCGAGAACACCGAGCGCGAGGGCCTGCTCGACACGCCGCGCCGCGTGGTCGAGGCTTTCGACGAGCTCTATCAGGGCTATCACCAATGCCCGGCCGAAGTGCTCGACCGCACCTTTGGCGAGACCGCGGGCTATGACGATTTCGTCCTGGTGCGCGACATCGAGTTCACCTCGCAGTGCGAGCACCACATGATGCCGTTCTACGGCAGGGCGCACATCGCCTATACGCCGGTGGAACGCGTTGTCGGCCTGTCAAAGCTTGCCCGCCTCACCGACATCTTCGCCCGCAGGCTCCAGACCCAGGAGCATCTGACGGCGCAGATCGCGGCTGCGATCGACGAGGTCCTCAAGCCGCGCGGCGTCGCGGTGCTGATCGAGGCCGAGCATACCTGCATGTCGGTGCGCGGCGTCGCCAAGCATGGCGCCTCCACCTTCACCAGCCGCTTCACCGGCATGTTCCGCGACAATCCGGCGGAGCAGGCCCGTTTCCTGTCCCTGGTGCGAGGCCTGCAGCGCTGACCTCGCAAAGCTCTGTTGTTTGAGCATGATCTTTTCGGAAAACCGCTTCACACTTTTCCGGATCATGCTCTAGCGAGGTCGCTGTGTCCGCCCACTTCCATGAGATCGAGGAAGGCCTGTCCTTCCTGCCCAAGTTCGACGCGAGCGGCCTCGTGACCTGCGTCGCGACCGACGTCGCCTCCGGTGACGTGCTCATGGTCGCGCACATGAACGAGGAGGCGCTGCGCAAGACGATCGCGACCGGCGAGGCCTGGTACTTCAGCCGCTCGCGCAATGCCTTGTGGCGAAAAGGTGAGACCTCGGGGCAGACCCAGCGCGTGATCGAGATGCGCACCGATTGCGACCAGGACGCAGTCTGGATCCGTGTCGAGCAGATCGGCGCGGCCTGCCACACCGGGCGAAGGTCGTGCTTTTATCGCAAGGTCGAGGGTGAATCGGGCGGCGCCAGGCTCGTCTTCGCCGATGCGGAGCGGCTGTTCGATCCGGACGCGGTCTACAAGAAATGACTTCCGTCATTCCGGGGCGGCTCAAAGAGCCGAACCCGGAATCTCGAGATTCTCAGGTGCGCAACTGCGCGCCATAGTTCGCGCTACGCGCGCCCCGGAATGACTCGGAGAGCGGTCGCCCTCCCGAATTAACCCCGCATTAACCATACCTGTCCCACGGTGGGACGACGGGCGCCGAATTGCTGGCGCTGCTCAACGCCGCGCGGGGCGGGCACTTCATCATGTCGGTCGACAATTCCAGTGCCACGCAGACGGCGGTTCTCGATCCGTCGCGGGCGCGCGTCGCCGGTGCGATCAAGCAGGCCTCGAATGTTTCAGGCGTCAGCTTCCAGTACATGCTGACCACCGCCAAGATGGAATCGGATTTCGATCCGACGGCGGGTGCAACGACGTCATCCGCGCACGGGCTCTACCAGTTCATCGACCAGACCTGGCTCGGCACGGTGAAGGAGGCCGGCCCCCAGCTCGGCTATGGCAATTATGCCAACGCGATCTCCAGGACGACGTCGGGCGGCTACGCCGTCGACGATCCCGCGATGAAGCGGTCGATCATGAAGCTGCGCGACGATCCCGAGGCCGCCTCCAGCATGGCGGCGGCGCTGACGCAGTCGAACAGTTTCAAGTTGACGGGCCTGCTCGGGCGCAGGCCGAGCGACAGCGAACTCTACATGGCGCATTTCATGGGCGTCGGTGGCGCCGCAAAGCTGATCGCCAATGCCGAGGACAATCCGCAAGCGGTTGGCGCGCGGCTGTTTCCCAATGCGGCATCTGCCAACCGCTCGATCTTCTACGCCAGGGACGGCCGCGCCCGCAGCGTCTCCGAAGTCTATTCGGTGCTGGACGCACGCTACGCCAGCGCGGCCAATTCAAAAACGACCCGCAGCGCGATGGCGATGTATGGCGGCACGCCGTCGACCACGGAGGTTGCGAGCGCGAGCGGCGTGCAGCCCACCGCGCCTGTTATCGACAACGCCGCCTATCTCCAGACCTTCCCGAACACACGCGCGGTGACGCCCGTCAGTGCGACATCGCCGACGACGGTTGCGGACAATGCCCCGACCGCGCCGGTGTTTCGTTCGATCTATCAGCCCGGCGATGCCACGCAGCCGGTCTCGACCACAGTGCAGAAATTGTGGGGCAACAACGCCTCGCTCACGTCGGTCGCACCAGCGACCTCAGTTGCATCCGCGACGCCGGATGTGCGTCCGCCGCAGCCGCTCGATCTGTTCAGCGATCGCAGCGGCACGTTCTCGAGCTGACCCCGCTCTCGTGTCCCGGCCGCGCTGCAGCGCCTCTGTTCCCTTAACAAAACGTCAATAAAACCAGCCAGTTATGGTGAACGCTTTGTTAAGCGTCGTGGTTTATTTTGTGTTGCAGGTGACGAGCCGTCACCATTTTCGTTTGTTGTGTAAGCCGGAAGCAGCATGATTGTTCGGCAGTTTATCAATTGGATCAGGACGGCGCCCGCCGGCGAGCGGGCCGAGGCAACACGGGCGTTGGCCCGGGCCTGGCTGATATCAGATCTTTCGACCGACGACCGCCTCGCCGCCGAAGGCGCGCTTCTGATGCAGCTCGACGATCCCTCGCCGCTGGTGCGGCAGGCGATGGCCGAGGCTTTTGCGCGCAGCACGGATGCGCCGGCCTCGATCGTGCGGGCGCTGTCGGCGGACCAGCCGACCGTCGCGCTGCCCGTGCTCGAACATTCCCCGCTGCTGATCGACGCCGATCTCGTCGACATCGTCGCGACCGGCAATGACGAGGTGCAATGCGCGGTCGCACGCCGCATCGCGCTGCCGGTCTCGGTCTGCGCCGCCATCGCCGAAGTCGGCTGCGCGGCGGCCGCGCTGGAGCTGATCGAGAATCCCCATGCCGAGCTAGCTCCCTTCTCCTGGGATCGCATCGTCGAGCGCCACGGCCATCTCGCCGCGATCCGCGAGGCGATGCTGGTGCTGGACGATCTGCCGTCCGCAACGCGTGCCGCGCTGGTGGCGAAGCTCTCCGAGACGCTGGCGCAATTCGTCGTGGCGCGGAACTGGCTCAGCGCCGACCGCGCCGAACGCATCGCGCTCGAGGCGCGCGACCGCTCCACCATGAACATCGCATCGCGCTCGCGCGGCGAGGACATGCAGGGCCTGGTGCGGCACCTGCGCATCACCGGCCAGCTCACGGCGGGCCTCATCCTGCGGGCGCTGTTGTCGAGCAATCTCGACCTGTTCGACGCGGCGCTGGCCGAGCTCGCCGACCTGCCGCTGGCGCGCGTCACCGCGCTGCTGCACGACCGCGGCGGCAACAGCCTGCACGCGCTGCTGCGCCGCGCCGGGCTTCCCGAGGCGACGTTCGCGGCGTTCCAGGTCGCGCTCGATGCCTGCCACGAGCAGGGCTTCGTCGACAGCGACGACGGAGCGGTGCGGCTGCGTCGGCGCATGGTCGAGCGCGTGCTCACCCATTGCGAGACCGACCGCGGCGTCACCGAGCCGCTGATGGTCCTGCTCCGCCGCTTCGCCACGGAGTCCGCGCGGGAGGAAGCAAGGCTGTTCTGCGACGAGCTGGTCGCGGATGATACGATCGATCCGCTGTATGGCGATCTGATTGCCGCGTAGCGAGCTGCCGCAGGGTGGGCAAAGGCGCACAGCGCCATGCCCACGACCTATCAGTATGATTCGAGATGAATCGTGGGCACGCTTCGCTTTGCCCACCCTAAGATGCTGCCCGTGCGGATGGAGCAGCCTCCCACGAGATGAAAAAGACGGGCCTTTACTCCGCCGGCGCTATGCTCGGCGCGAGGATCACCTCGAGGTGCTCGGGGCGGTCGCGGTTGACCTGGGTGAGATAATCGTCGGCGACCTTGCGCAGGCGGCGGCTGAGCTCGGCGGAGACGCTGATGCTGTCGAGCCTGGTGTTCTCGTGCACGATGGCGAGGATGGCGTTGATGTGGTGCGTGAACAATTCGGCCGGCACCTTTTCCAGATCCGGCGCGTGCTCGATGACGCGGCACAGGCTCTCCGCGATACCGGCCGCGGCTGGATAGCCGAAGGTCGCGGCGTCGCCCTTGATGTCATGCGCGGCGCGGAACAGCTCGTCGCGCCGCTCCTTGGTGAAGCCGTCATTACGGATGGCGACATAGGCGGCCGAGAGACGGTTGACCTCGGTCGTCATCCAATCCTTGAATTCGCCGGACAGGCCCGCGAGCGCCTGCTCGGCGCGGCCGATCGGATCGTCCATGTCCTTGTCTTCGACCCGGCGCAGGACTTTCCGCAGCGGGTTGGGCTGCGTGATGATTTGATGCGTGGCGAAGGCCGTGACCTCGATGTCCTTTGCGCTGTTCTTCGCCATGATGCCTGCCTCGTCTGAAGGCGTTGCGCTAGATGGATGAGCGGGCCTTGTCGAGCAGCGAGGGCTGCTGGAGCACCTCGTGCTTCTCGCCGACGCGGCGCTCGGGACCCATATAGGCGGAATTGGTGTTGCGGCGCCGGTCCGGCCCGAAATAGGTCTTGGTCTTGATGAAGGGGCGGGGATTGGCGACCACGTTGAGGATGCGCTGATAGAGTCCCTTGGCCGAGATCGGCTTGGCAAGGAATTCGGTGACGCCGGCATCGCGCGCCACGGTGACGCGGCGCTTCTCGGAATGGCCGGTCAGCATGATGATCGGCGCGTAGGGGTTGCCCTTGGATTCCGGCTGCCGGATCATCTGCGCCAGCTCGAGCCCGTCGAAGATCGGCATGGCCCAGTCGGTGATGACGATGTCAGGCACGTAATGGCTATACATTTCGAGCGCGGTGGCGCCGTCCTCGGCCTCATAGACCTCGCGCGCGCCGAAGGAATGCAGCAGCGTCCGCAGGATGCGGCGCATATGCGGATTGTCGTCGCAGACGAGGAAGCGCAGCTTGTTGAAGTCGATACGGAACATGACGCCCGGGCCAAAGCGGTCAACCTTCGTTAACCATATCGTGGCGAGGGTTAACGAAGGGTTGCGACCGGGCTCCCGCAGCGTGCGTGGGCAGGGGCTCAGTAGCCGAACTGCTCGCGCAAAATGCGTTCTTCCAGGCTGTGGCCGGGGTCGAACAGCATGCGCATCGAGATGCTCTTGTCGGACAGGACCTCGACCCGCCGGACCCTGCGGACCTCCTCATGGTCGGCGACGGCCGCGACCGGACGCTTGTCGTCCTCCAGCACCTCGATCACGACATAGGCGGTGTTGGGCAGCAGCGCCCCGCGCCAGCGGCGCGGGCGGAAGGCGCTGATCGGGGTCAGTGCCAGAAGGGCGGCGTTGATCGGCAGGATCGGTCCCTGCGCCGACAGATTGTAGGCCGTCGAACCGGCCGGCGTTGCCACGATGATGCCGTCGGCGATCAGCTCGGGCATGCGCTCGCGCTCGTCGATCAGGATCCGCAGGCGCGCCGCCTGCGAGGTCTGCCGGAACAGGTAGACCTCGTTGATGGCGTGGTGCAAATGGACGCGGTCATTGACGTCGGTTGCACGCATCAGGAGCGGATTGATCTCGGATTCATGCGCCGTCTCGAGCCGCGTGCGCAGATCGTGCGTCGCGTATTCGTTCATCAGGAAGCCGACGGTGCCGCGATGCATGCCGTAGATCGGCTTTCCCGTGCGCATGTTCTGGTGCAGCGTCTGGAGCATCAGCCCGTCGCCCCCCAGCGCGACCACGACGTCGGCCTCCCTGGGGTCGCAATTGCCATAGTCCCTGGTGAGCTGGCTGAAGGCGGTCTGCGCCTCGCTGCTCGGGCTGGCGACGAAGGCGATGCGTTCGTATCGCTGGGGCTTGGTCATGGCTTGTCAGGCAGGCCGCTGGCTGGAGGAAGTTCCGCCGGGCTCGTCTATACGAGGTGGCCCTGCATTGTCGAGGATGACCGGGTCTCAAGGCAAACGGGCGATTGTCGATCCGGAGAACAAAACGGGTTGATTTGAGCCGGCCCGGGCGCCTTACTTGCCCATCGGGCCGGTGATCCCGCAAAGCGTCGCAATTCCGCGCTAGCTTTGATGCGCACCGGCCGTGACAGCCGGGCAGGGAGAACGATCATGTTCACGATCTTGCCGACGCTGCGACGAACCGGGCTCGCGCTGGCCGTGTCCGCGGCCGCGCTCGCGAGTGTCGCGCGCGCGGATGATCCGCCGCAGCCGCGCTCCGAGGCGGCATCGCCGGCGGCACAGAAGGGTGGGCGCGCCGCCAATCCGCAAAGCGCGACGCAGGCCTCGCCGTCCGCGGCCGAGCCGCACCGTCTCCCCGCGGATTCGACCACGAAGCAGACGCTGGATCTGCCCGGCCGCACCCTCAATTTCGCCGCGACCGCCGGCTCCATCCGCGTGTTCGACGGCAAGGGCGAGCCGCTGGCCGACATCGCCTATACCTCCTACCAGCTCGACGGCGCCGACCGCGCCACGCGCCCGGTCACGTTCCTGTTCAATGGCGGGCCCGGCGCGTCCTCGGCGTGGCTCCAGTTCGGCGCGGCCGGTCCATGGCGGCTGCCGCTCGACGGCGAAGCGCTGTCGCCCTCGGCCTCGCCCGAGGTGAAGCCGAACGCGGAGACCTGGCTCGACTTCACCGATCTCGTCTTCATCGATCCCGTCAGCACGGGCTACAGCCGCTTCATCGCGAGCGGCGAGGACGCACGCAAGTCGTTTTACTCCGTCGACGGCGACGTCAACGCGATCGCGCTGGTGATCCGCCGCTGGCTCGAGAAGCACGACCGGCTGACCTCGCCGAAATACGTCGCGGGCGAGAGCTATGGCGGCATTCGCGGGCCGAAGGTCGTGCGCCAGTTGCAGCTCCAGCACGGCGTCGGCGTCAAGGGCCTGATCCTGGTGTCGCCGCTGCTCGACTTCCGTGAGTTCACCGGCACCAGCCTCCTGCAATATGTCGCGACGCTGCCGAGCTATGTGGCGGTGGCGCGCGAGGCAAAAGGGCCGGTCAAGCGCGCCGATCTCGCCGACGTCGAGGCTTACGCGCGCGGGGAATTCCTGGCCGACCTCGTCAAGGGCGAGGCGGACAAGGAGGCCACCAATCGTCTTGCCGACAAGGTCGCCGCGCTTACCGGCATCGACCAGGCGGTGAGCCGGCGGCTCGCCGGCCGTTTCGACGTCGGTGAATTCCGCCGCGAATTCGACCGCAAGAACGGCAAGGTGACGGGACGTTACGACGCCTCCGTGCGCGGCTTCGATCCCTATCCGGATTCGAGCAGCTCGCGGTTCGGCGACCCCTCGGGCGACGCGCTCCAGGCGCCGCTGACGAGCGCCGCGGTCGATGTGCTCACGCGCAAACTCAACTGGCGGCCCGACGGCTCCTATGAAGTCCTGAACGGCAGTGTGGAAGGTCACTGGGATTTCGGTCGTGGCATCAACCCGCCGCAATCGGTATCCGAGCTGCGCCAGATCCTCGCCACCGACGCGAAACTGAACGTGCTGGTCGCGCACGGCCTGTTCGACCTTGCCACGCCCTATTTCGGAACGAAGCGGGTGCTCGATCAGATGCCGGCCTTTGCGACGCAGCGCGTGAAGTTCGCCGTCTATCCCGGCGGCCACATGTTCTATTCGCAAGGCGGCTCGCGGCAGGCGTTTCGCAGCGAGGTCGAGGCGCTGATCAGGGAATAGAGCATGATCCGGAAAAGTGTATAGCGGTTTTCCGATAGGATCATGCTCCGATTAAAGAGGCCTCCGTTTGCGCGGCGGATAGCGGCGCGCGATCTCCTTCGCGACGACGCCTGCGGGCTTGACGTTGGCGCCGGCGATCCAGACCTCGCTGATCCTGCCGCGCTTGTCGCGGATCCGGCGCACCGGCTCGCCATGGCTGGAATAGCCGGCAGCCCAGGCGAGCTTGCCGGTGTCGCGGCCGGTGACCTCGATCTCGGCGGCATCCATGAACGGATTGTTGAATTGCGGATTGGCGACGAGCACGCGGTTGCCTATCGGCACGAGGTCGCTCGCGCCCCAGATCGTCCACCAGCGGCCGGTCCAGTCGCGCAGGCGCCGGTCGGCCGTGCCGCGCGTCTTGAACACGCGCAAGATCTGCATCGCGCCGTCCATCCAGAACGGCGCCGCGCCGTCGATGGAGTTGCTGAGGATGCTGATCGTGAGCTCGCAAGCGGGGATGGCGCAGGTCCGGGAGATGTAGCCCTGAAAGCCGCCGCCATGGCCGAACCAGTCCCAGCCGTCGGTCTTGCCGGCATTGACGCCGAGGCCGTAATAGCCCTCGAAGCTCTGCGGAATGCGCCAATGGTGTCGCGTCATCTCGCGGCGGCTCGCGACCGAGAGCACGCTCTTCTTCGCATTGGGCGCAAGCTGCGCGAAGAAGCGTGCGGTGTCGCCGGCAGTCGCAACGAAGCCTGCAGCGGACGCCATCGCCTGTGCGGGATTGTCGCCGGCGATCACGCATCGCTCGCCGAATGGCAGCTTTCGCGTATGGCCGCGCGCGAACGACGCGCCTTTGGGCAGCGGCGCGTCCGGCTCGGTTGCGCGCAGGCCCGCAGGCTCGACGATCTCGCGCTTGATCCAGGCTGAGTAGGGTTGCTTCGTCACCGCCTCGATGACGAGGCCGAGCAGGCCAAAGCCGTGATTGGAATATTTGAAGCGGGTGCCGGGCTCGATCGCGGTCGGCAGCTTCAATTCCGCAAGTAACTCTTTCGCGTTGAGATAGGAACGGCGGTCGATGAACTGGCCGGAATCGGCGCCGTCGCGCGTCAGACCCGCGCTGTGCGAGAGCACCTGTGCAATCGTGGTCTCGGCGACGCGCGGATGCAGCCCGCCGACATATTGGCCGACCGTGTCGTCGAGCCGGAGCTTGCGCTGCTCGCGCAGCTTCATGATGCCGGCCGAGGTGAAGGTCTTGGAATGGGAGGCGATGCGGAAGCGGTGGCGCGGGGTGAGCTTCTCGCCGGTGTCGAGATTGGCAAGGCCGAACGCATGCTCGGCGACGATCTCGCCGCGATGGGCGAATGCGACGATGACGCCTGGCTGCTGGATCGTCGTCAGTTGGAATTCGATCCAGGAGCCGATGTAGTCGATCGCGGATCGCAGCCACGGGTCCATTGCACACCAATTTAGTGGGAAAATCGATGCGAGAGGCTAGCCGAGAAAGCCGAACGGGCACAACCGAAAGGTTGTGCCCGTTCGCTGCGTTCGAAGATGCGATTGTCTTAGTAGACCAGCGTCGCGCCGGTTGGCTTGTCGAGCGCTGTGGCGAGCGAGCGATACTCGGAGCTGTCGGTGCCGGCGAGCGAGGCGATCTTGTTCAGATGATACTGCGCCTGTTCGCGATTGCCCTGCTCGAGCTGCCAGAGGCCGTAATACTGCCAGGTGCGGACGTGGTTCGGATCGTCCTTCAGCGCCAGCTCGTAATAGACCTTCGACGACTGGTAGTCGCCGAGCTTGCGATAGGAGTAGCCGATCAGGTTGGCGACGTCGGCGACGTCGTCGCGCTTGAGCGACTTCAACTGATCGATCGCGCCGGTGTAGTCGTGGTTGTCGTAGATCGCGGTATAGGCGGTGCGATAGACGGCGAGGAATTTGGGATCGCTGACCGAAGAGCTCTTCTTCTTGCCCTTCTTGGAGGAGGAGTCCGACTTCGGCGGCGGCGAGGGCTCGTCACTGCCGGCGGCATAGGCGCTGGACAGCACCGGCGCGGTCGCCAGCGACATGGCGACCAATCCCGGCACGACAAGCATTGAGAGTTTGCGCATCTAAATTCTCCCGTATGGAACGTGGCGATCCTACACGATTGCCCGAAGACCGGAACACCCGTCTGGCGAAAACATTCCCGCTCCGCACGATCTATTCGCCAGGGCGCGGATGACAAACTTGTCATCCAGATGAACGGAAGCCTGCAGGGGGCTTCAGACAGGGTTCAGCGCGCCGCCCCTAGGCTCCCACCCACGATCGACGGGTAGGGGAGAGGGCGCCGCCTCAAGATCCTTCCAGAGGAGACCACCATGCTGAAGACCATTTCCGCAGCCTTGCTCGCAGCTTCCGTGATCGCAGACCCGGCCTTCGCTGCCGAGGCCGGCAAGACCACTACGGCCCCGGTGATCAAGGCGGACCAGAGCCAGACCAAGGCCCCGACCACTGCCGCGAAACCGGACACCGGCATCAAGGCCGATGCGAAGGCGGTCGATGCCAAGACCGACGCGAAGGCCGGCGACGTCAAGCCCGCCGACGTCAAGGCGGACGCCAAGGTGGATAGCAAGTCGAAGGCGCTGAATGCCAACGCAGCGGTTACGCCCGACGAGCACAAGACCGTGCGCTCCCATCGCCATCACCACAAGCATCTGTCGGCGAAGAAATCGCTGAAGGCGCAGCCGGACCTGACCAAGCCGGCAACCACCGAGAAGCGCAGCTAACGACTGATCCTCTCGCGGCGGCATCCCAAGCATTGCCCCGCCGCCGCGTCAGGACGTCAGGCCCGGCCCGTCGTCTCGGCGCCTTGCGCGAAAGCGAAAGACGCCGGCGGCGGGACGGTGCGTGCGTCGCAACGCCCCGGGGACGCGAATTCCCTTTGCGCGACCTTGCGGCTAGAACGTCCCCTTAGTCTGTTCGAGCGGGAGCGGGATCTGTGGGGCGATTGGCGAAACGTGCGGCGAGCCTGGCATCGGTCCTGTTGTTGCCGCTGGCGCTCGCGGCATGTTTCGGCAGCGACGGTGATCGTCCAACCATCATCGGTGGGACCCAGGCCGGAGGGCCGCAGCCGTTTCCGGACAATTTCCGCGGCGACATTCCGGCACTGATGCGCACCTATCTGAACAACCCGGTCGGCGTGCGTGAGGCCAGCATGGCCGAGCCGGTCCAGCGCGAGGTCGGCGGCCGGCAGTTCTATGTGAGCTGCCTGCACTTCACCCCGCGCGAGACCGATGGCAGCTACAAGGCCATGCGGGAACGCGCTGTGATCTTCGTCAACGGACGCGCGGACCGCGTCGTCGACCGCACGAGCGAGCTCTGCGCCGGCGCGGTTTACGTACCCTTTCCGGAACTCGAAAAGATGACGCGGTAGCGCAAAGCCCGTCTTCATCGCCGGGTGCTAGAACGATAACTGCCGGAGCCGCGGATCACATTTCGGCGAGCTTTGAACGGGTTGGTTTGACCTCGCGACAAATTGTTACAGCAGGTGCTGCGCAGACGACAAGAATAGTCGGTGCAGGACGACAGGACGGAACAAAATCGCGTTGTTGCCCCTCCGTCACAGTCACGAGCGATCAACGTTCCGGCATCGCCGCGAAGCAACCCAATTCACGCCACGTTGTTTCCTGAGTGTCGTAAATGAAAGAACGGGGATGATCATGAAATCGATTTTGCTGGGTGCAGCTGCTCTGCTTGCGCTGGCCGCGCCGGCGGCAGCCGCGGACATGCAGCCGCGCACCTACGCCAAGGCCCCGGCCTATACGCCGCCGCAGCTAATTTATAACTGGACCGGTTTTTACATCGGCGGCCATGTCGGCGGCGCGTTTGCCGGCGACAGCAGCTTCCAGTCCAGCGACGCCCGCTTCCTCGGCGGCGTGCAAGGCGGCTTCGACTACCAGTTCGCGCCCAACTGGGTGGTGGGTATCGAGGCCCAGTATTCCTGGCTGCCGACCAACAACAACGGTGTCACGTTCCCGCTGGGCACGCAGGTGACCTCCAACACCGACCAGCTCGGGTCGGTGACCGGCCGTGTCGGCTACACCTGGGGTCCGGCGCTGCTCTACGCCAAGGGCGGTTACGCCTGGCGCAATGGCGGCCTAGGCGTCAATGTCGCAGGCGTGCCGCAGGGCTTCACCACCACCGGCAACAGCAAGGACGGCTACACCGTCGGCGCCGGCCTCGAATACATGTTCGCGCCGAGCTGGTCGGCCAAGGCCGAGTACCAGTACTACAATTTCGGCAGCACCACCTTCACCTCCGGCCCGGCCGACATCGTCGGCGTTCGCGGCCGGGAAGACGAGCATACCGTCAAGGTCGGTGTGAACTACCGCTTCGGCTGGGGCGGTCCGGCGGCCTCGCGCTACTGACCCTCCACCGCGACCACGCTCTGGAAAGGCCGGCTTCCCGCCGGCCTTTCGTTTGTCAGCCTCTTGCCTGTCGGCCCCATGTTTGCTTTGCATGAACCATCTGGCGCGTCATTTGCAGGAAAACATTCCGGCGGGCGCCTTCTCACGCGCGTCATGGGACTTGGGTAAAGCAAAAATAATTTTTGCGGCTTACGGAACTCGCGCTCCGGAAAGCGTTATATGAGAATTACCGGGCTGGTGGGACGACGGACATGCGTATCTTGGTGTCGGCGGTGGTGCTCTCGTGCTTTATCTGCCTGCCGTGCTCTGCACAGACAATCCTCAAATCAGAGCCCTTGATGCTGGCACCTTACGAGGTGGCTTTCGTCAAGGACGCGTCCTGCCCGTCGGGCAAGGTGCTCAAGGTCACCGGCGCGATCCGCGGGCTGCATCGCCGCAAGGCCTGCGTGGCGCTGGCCGGTGAGCAGGCCTCGCTGGCAACCGCAACGCCCTGATCGCTTGGCGGCCTCCGCCGCCAGATGTCACGGATTCAGCTCGAGCTCCATTTTCGACTGGCGGTCGGCCTCGGCCTTGTTTCGCGCGGGGTCCTCACCCTGCGCGACCCGGCAGGGCTTGATCTCGTAGTCGTTGTCGAGCACCCGGCGCGGCCCAGGACGGTCCTCGTCGGCGCTGACGTCGACGACCAGGCCGCTCCTATACGCGAGCTTCCAGACGTCGGATTCACTCGGATAGGCCTTGCTGATCTGGGCGTCGTTGCAGAACAAGGCGTAGGGCATTCTTCCCGCTCCCGGAAAGCGCATTAACGACCTCATGGGCCGGCGGTTCCGGGGGGCAGGCGATCACGGGGCCGTGATCGGGCTGCCGGGGCCCCTGAGTCCTTAACGAGTCCTGAATCGGGAAAAAAAGAATCCTTGGGACTCGTTTGGCGGAATCAGCGGATGTTTTCCGCCATGACGAGCGACCTGAAGACCTCCTGCGGGCACATGCTCCTGCCGCTGACGCTGGCGTTATTCGGCGCCTGCGCGGCCAATCTTTGGCTGGTGTGGTCCTGGCTGTAGGCCCCTCTGACGGGAGGGGGGCCTTATTTTCTGGCCGGTGGGGCCGGGGCGTCGTGGATGGCGGCGCGCAATCTGGTCAGGGTTTCGGCACAATATTCCTCGCGCTCGCGCTCGAACCGCTCCTGATGCTTGCGGAAATTGGCGATGCGGGCCTGCATCTCGCTGCGGAAATCACCGATCGCCCGCGGTGGCGGCAGAGGCGTGGGTGGGGGCGGTACCGGAGCTTGCGGCAGCTCGATCTCGACTGCGGCGGCCTTCACGGCAACGATTTCGACCGCGACGGTCGTGGCAACCGAGGTCCCGTCCGGCTGAAGGACGTCATCCTTTCTGCCAGTTACCGATTGGACGAAGGCCAGTGTCTGCGCGATCAGTGCGTCGCGTTCCGCGATCCATTTCATGATCCACCTCAGCCGGCCCCATTCCAGCAAAGCGGCTGCGCCGAATCAAGGCGGTAAACAGGGGATTGCATATTTTTCCCGGTCACCCGACATTAGTCGGATGGATTCCGGAAAAGAACGGTCGGACGAAGTGGAGGGCCTGAGGCTCATCCGCGCGTTCTTGTCGCTACCGCCCGACAAGCGGGCGGAGGTGATCGCGTTCGTCGAGGAATTGGCGCGTGCGCATGGCCGGCCCGAGGAGGGCACGCAGGCGTCGCCAAGGTGAGCGCTATCGCTGGCGCGGATTGATGTTGGGCTCGAACGGTGCGCCAACCACCCGGACCGGTGTCTGAACCGGTGTCCGGGTGACGTCGATCACGGCTGTCTCCGCGACCCGCTTTTCGGGGGCCGGCGAAAGCATCGGCTCCAACAACGTCAATGTCCCGGCCACGGCGACACAGCACAACGCCACCGTCGCCAGCAGAAACATATTTCGGTTTTCTTCCCTGATCCGCATGGGTCGACAACGGCTGACGCGGAGGCTCGGTTCCGGGCTGGCAATGCCGATCGCGCGACCGAAAACGGGCCGAAGCTTACGCCAGGCTTACGCCGAAGCGCAGAAGGATTATTTTTGCGTAAGAATACCCGGGCGAATTGAGGTTAAATCTTAACATCCGCCGGTTCCAATGCACGGTGCTGGGATTATCGCCGGCAGCACCATCATTGGACGGCACAAATGAGCTTTTTGAACAATCTGAAGATCGTCTGGAAGGTCGCGTTGATCGTGACCGTGATGGGGTGTGCGATGATCGCCGTCGCGGCCTTTGGCGTGCGCGAACTTTCCGCGACCGTCGACGGTTTCGGCGAGCTCTCCGCCGCGCAATCTTCCTCTCTCAACCTCACCCGCGCCCAGCGCCGCGCCGAGACCTACCACGCGGCGCTCTATGCGGTGTTCACCGAGGCAACTGAGGCGGGCAATGCCAAACGCCTCAAGACCGCGACCCAGAACCGCGACGAAATCCGTCAATTCCTCGATGCAGCCGAGCAGGACGACCCATCGCGCGCCGGCGAGCTGAAGAGCATCGGCGACCAGTTGAAAGCCGCCTTCACCGGCTGCGATCCGGTGCTCCAGGCCGGCTCACAGGCCAGCAGCACGGAAGAGAATGCCAGGGCAGCCGAGCGCGCGCACAAGGAGTGCGATCCCCTGATCGATGCGGCCCTGCTGCGCATCGCCAAATTCACGACCGAAACCGGTCAGGCTGTGGCCAAGCGAAAGGACGCCATCAACCGCGACGCTCACGCCGCGACCTGGACCGTGATCGGCGTCAGCGCCGGAGGCCTGATCCTGGGCATTGCGATCGCGCTGTTCATCGGCCTCAAGGCGATGTCGCAGCCGATCGCCCGGCTCAAGCTCGCCATGGAGGGGCTCGCCCGCAACGATCTCAAGACCGAGGTGCCCGAGAAGGACCGGCGCGACGAGATCGGCGACATGGCCAAGACGGTCGAAGTGTTCAAGACCAATGCACTGGAAGTCGAGCGTCTCAAGGCTGCACAGCTCGAAGCCGAGAAGCAGGCTGCCGGGCAACGCCGCCGCGACATGGTCAACCTCGCCGACGGCTTTGAACGTGCAGTCGGCGAAATCATCGACACGGTCGGATCCGCCTCCACCGAGCTCGAAGCATCGTCCTCGACGCTGGCGACCACCGCGCAGCGCGCGCAGGAGCTGACCTCGGTCGTCGCAGTCGCGTCCGGCGAAGCCACCGGCAACGTACAGTCGGTCGCGACCGCCACGGAGGAGCTGTCCTCCTCGGTCAACGAGATCAGCCGGCAGGTGCAGGAATCGGCGCGAATGGCGGGCGAAGCCGTCGCCCAGGCCCGCACCACGACGGAGCGGGTCAGCGAGCTCTCGGTTGCCGCGACGCGGATCGGCGACGTCGTCGAGCTCATCAACACCATTGCCGGCCAGACCAACCTTTTGGCACTGAACGCCACGATCGAAGCGGCGCGGGCGGGCGAGGCCGGCCGCGGTTTCGCGGTCGTCGCTTCTGAGGTGAAGACGCTGGCCGAGCAGACCGCGAAGGCGACCGGCGAGATCAGCCAGCAGATCTCCGGCATTCAGACCGCGACCCAGGAATCCGTCAACGCGATCCGCGATATCTCGATGACCATCGAGCGGCTGTCGGAGGTGTCTTCGACCATTGCCGCGGCCGTCGAGGAGCAGGGTGCCGCGACCCAGGAGATCTCACGCAACGTCCAGCAGGCCGCTCACGGCACCCAGCAGGTCTCCACGAACATCACCGACGTGCAGCGCGGCGCGGCCGAGACCGGCTCGGCCTCCTCGCAGGTGCTCTCGACCGCCAAGATGCTGGCGAGCGACAGCAACCGGCTGAAGGACGAGGTCGGGAAATTCCTGCGGACGGTGCGCACGGCGTAAGTCCGTCGGCATCCGTCCGTCGCGCGTCTTAGAGCGCCAGCAGACAAGCGAGCACGAACACCAACAGCACGGCCGTCATGACGACGGCCGTCACCGCGCCAGCGGCGATCCTGGCCTTCTCTGTCGGGGTGGTGGAGCGCATCGGACGCGAGTATAGCGTGTTTGCACCGGAATCTCGACCTTGAGTCCGATCCCATGATCTCCAATCGTCCTCCCGTGCTCGCCCACGAACGCTTCGTCGCCGACCGCGACAATTTCTCGGGACTAGATCTCGCCGCGCGGTTCGAACGGATCGAGCGGACGAACCTTTGGGGCGCTCCCGACTCGGTGTCGGGCCTCGGCTCGGAGGACTCGGCCACCGCCGCGATCCGGGAGGCGCTTCCTTCGTTGCTGCAACGGCTCGGCGCGCGCTCGCTGCTCGATGCGCCCTGCGGCGATGCCGGCTGGATCGGCCGCCTCAATCTCGATCTCGATTACATCGGCATCGACATCGTGCGGTCGCTGATCGAGACCAACAACGCGCGTGCGGCGCGCGGCGAATTGTCCGGCCGATTCCTGGTGGCCGATATCACGTGCGATGCATTGCCGCGCGCCGATCTGATCCTGTGCCGGGACTGCCTGGTGCATCTGAGTTTTCAGAACATCGCCCGCGTGATCGCCCGCTTTCGCGAGAGCGGCGCGCAATTCCTGCTCGCCACGACGTTTCCGGAGTGGGAGGAAAACCGCGATTGCGAGGATGGCGACTGGCGCGCGCTCAACATGACGAAGGCGCCGTTCGACTGGCCGGTGCCGCGCGAATTGATCGATGAGCGCTGTGAGGAGGGCGATGGCGGCTGGCGCGACAAGAGCCTCGGGCTCTGGCGGCTGGATGAGTTGCCGGGTCGCGTCCGCACGGCCACGGATGTGTGACAGCTGCGGGCGGAACGTCCATTGCATCTGTGATCGCCCCGGCGATAGACTTTGGGTTGTGGAGCGATCTCGTATCGCGATGACCTGCCGGAGCCCACCATGAGAGCACGTGCTGTCCTGGCCGCGTTGTTGATCTGGTGCAGCGCGCCGGCGCTGGCCCAGCAGGAGGGGGCCGCGCTCTATGCCGCGCATTGCGCGCAATGCCACGACGGCGATGTGCAGACCCGCGTGCCGGGCCGCGGCGCCCTACAGGCGATGTCGTTCGACCATGTGCTGGCGGCGTTGACCTCCGGCAGCATGGCGGCGATGGCAAAGGATCGCAGCGACGCGGAACGCCGCGCGATAGCGTCCTTCGTCACCGGCAAGATCGCGACCGGCGGCGTTGCGGCCGACGCGGAAGGTCGTTGTACGCAGCAGGCCAGCGGTTTTCCGCAAGCCCTTGACGGTCCGCGCTGGAACGGATGGGGCGTCGACACCAACAACAGCCGATTCCAGCCCGCCGACATGGCGGGGCTGACGGCGGAACAGGTGCCGCGCCTGCGGTTGAAATGGGCCTATGCATTCCCCGGCGCCTCGGTGTCGTTTGCGCCGCCGACCATCGTGGGCGGAATGCTGTTCATCGGCGGCACCGATCGCAAGGTGCACGCGCTCGACGCGCGCAGCGGCTGCACGCTGTGGACGCTGGCGATCGATGCGGCGGTGCGCGCCGCGATCAGCTTTGCGCCGCTTCCTGGCTCCGACCAGTTCGCGATCTTCTTCGGCGATTTGCGCGCCAACGTCTACGCCGTGAACGCGCTGACCGGCGCGCTGATCTGGAAGACGAAGGTCGAGGAGCACGCGGCCGCGCGCATCACCGGAGCGCCGACGCTGCATTCCGGCGTGCTCTACGTGCCGGTGTCCTCGATCGAGGAAGCGGCCGGCTCGCAGGCCAGCTACGAATGCTGCACCTTCCGCGGCAGCGTGGTGGCGCTGGACGCGGCGACCGGCAAGCTGGTCTGGCAGGCCTATACGATTCCGGAAGTGCCGCATCCGACCGGCAAGAGTGCGAGGGGCACGCAGCTCTTCGGTCCGTCCGGCGCCGCGATCTGGTCGGCGCCGACGATCGATGCGAAGCGGGGCGCCGTCTATGTGGCGACCAGCAATTCATACTCGAACCCGCCGGCGGCGACCGCTGATGCGATCCTCGCGTTCGAGCTCGCAACCGGGAAGCTGCTCTGGAAGCAGCAGGCGACGCCGAAGGATGCCTTTGTCGTGGCGTGCTTCACCGCGGACAAGTCCAATTGTCCGGAGGATCACGGACCCGATCACGATTTCGGCCAGTCGCCGATCCTCGTCACCTTGCGTGATGGCAGACGCATGCTCGTCATCGCGCAGAAATCCGGCGTCGTGCACGCGCTCGATCCCGACGACGGCGGCAAGATCCTGTGGCAGACCCGGATCGGGAAGGGCGGTGCGCTCGGCGGCAGCGAATGGGGCTCGGCCGCGGACGGCGAGCGCATCTATGTCGCCAACTCCGACGTGCGCTTCATGCGTGACGGCACGCGGCAGCTCGATTCCACGCAAGGCGGCGGCCTGTTCGGCCTCGACCTCGCCAGCGGCAAGATTGCCATGGAAGTGCCGCCGGTCGCCTGCGGCGACCGCCCCAAATGCAGCCCCGCGCTCTCGGCAGCGGTGAGCCTGATCCCGGGCGTGGTGTTCTCCGGCGGCGTCAGCGGCTTCCTGCGCGCCTATGCCACCGACGGCAAGCTGCTCTGGGAGTTCGACACCGCGCAGGATTTCAAGGCCGTGAACGGCGTCCCCGCCCATGGCGGCGCGATCGACGGCCCCGGGCCGGTCATCGCCGGCGGCATGCTTTACACCAATTCCGGCTACGGCCAATGGAGCGGCGTCGCCGGCAACGTGCTGCTGGCGTTCGAGGTGGGGACGGAGTGAGCGTCACGAGTTCGCTCTCGTGTCCCGGACGCGCTGCAAATGCCTTCAGCGTTGCGGCGCTGAGCCGGGACCCAGAAAGCGGCACGGAGGAATGCGGCGCGATGGGCCCCCGCTCTGCAGCGCATCGCCGAGGAGGCGCTGCACTGCGTCCGGGGCACAGGTCGGGGCTGCTTCGTCAACCTCGTCATCGGCGCCTCCCTTTCAACTTGCATCCCGACCAACGAGGAGAGAATTCGATGATCGATGCCAGATGCAGCTGCGGTGCTCTCGCGCTGTCGCTTCCGGAACCATCGCGCCTCGTCGTCGCCTGTCATTGTGTTGATTGTCAGCGACGAACCGGCGCGCCGTTCGGCGTCGGCGCCTTCTATCCAGTGGAGACCGTCACCATTACAGGGACGCCAAAGCCGTACGTCCGGACAGCCGCAAGCGGCGGCAAGGTCAGCAGCTATTTTTGTCCCGACTGCGGCTCGACGGTTTATTGGCAAGCCGAGAATTTGCCTGCGATGATCGCCGTCGCCGTCGGCGCGATCGCAAATCCCGATTTTCCACCGCCGATCAGATCGGTGTTCGAGCAGTCGAAACACGGCTGGGTGGAGATGTCAGGCGCCGAGCATTTCCAGCAAGGTAGCGCGCCGAAGCGTTCGAGCTGAGAGCTGTACGCCAGACGCTGGTGCCGGCTGAGGGGATTGAACCCCCGACCTTCGGTTTACAAAACCGCTGCTCTACCGCTGAGCTAAGCCGGCGACGCCTGGAGACGGGCAGGGCCGGCATGGGCCGGGGTGTCCACCCGTTGCGCGCCGCAATACCAGACTTGATCGGAAAGCGCCACAACCGGAAACGTCGTGGCCGCAGACATGAATCAGGCGGCCCGAAGGCCGCCTGATCTCTCGCATCGATTTAGACCGCCTTATTGGCAGATGTGCCGGCGGCCGTCTGCGCCCTTGAACCAGGTGCCGGGCGTGCAGACGAAGCCGTTACGCTGGGCGTAGGTGCGGGTGTCCCAGCCACGATTGTCCCAGCCGCGGTTGTCCCACGAATTGTCGTAGGCGTAGGAATTGTCCCAGGCGCGGAACGGCGCGCTGGCAATCGCGCCCGCGGTGCCGATCGCAGCGCCGGCTACGCCGGCCGCAACGTCGGTCGGCCAGAAGCCGGTGCGGCTCCTGTTCCAGTCGTTATTCCAGTCGCCATTGGCCTGACGGTAGGAATTGGTTTCACGGTAAGACACGCGGCGATGGCGCGATCCGCGATCGGTGTATGGATTGCCGGGGCCG
Organism: Bradyrhizobium sp. WSM2793; assembly: GCF_000379585.1. Taxonomy (NCBI): domain Bacteria; kingdom Pseudomonadati; phylum Pseudomonadota; class Alphaproteobacteria; order Hyphomicrobiales; family Nitrobacteraceae; genus Bradyrhizobium; species Bradyrhizobium sp. WSM2793. The sequence continues at coordinate 132,629 of NZ_KB902813.1, forward strand.
AGATTCTGGCAATTGGCGTTGGGGAATTGCGCCGAGCAGCGTCCGGGTTCGTTGACGACCGCCTGCGCCATGGCCGAGCCTGCCAGCATGGTCGCCGCAATCGCCGTCGCTCCAAGAAGTTTGATGTTCATGGTTGTTGGCTCCCATTTTGTTGACGGGGGCTAAACGCTTGCGACGCCGGACGTTCCGATGAAACCGGTGGATTTTCTCGCAACCGGCGGTCAAACCGATGTGAGCAGCCGCGGTTCCGCTTGGCGAAGCCACATGCCGTTAATGCTTCGCTAGTCCGCCTTGCAGCATTTGAGTGGCGCGCAATCCTTACACATTAGGCTTACCGGAATTTGGTGAGCGGGCCTTAACCCTCTCTGCGCCGCGATCGGATAGGTTGCCGCCGCATAACCGGGGTCCCCCTCATGCGCGTTGTGGCGCTCGCTGCCTTTCTGATCGGACTGCCCGCGACGGCGTTTGCCGACGGCGGCTTCGATATCGTCGTTCCCGGCCGGCCCGGCGTGCCGATCATCATCAACAACATCGACGCGTCCTATGCCGTGGTCGAGGGTGTCTGGGGCCTGGGCAAGAACCATCAGGTGCAGCCCACTATCTATGGCGGGCGCTATATCGCCGAGCGGCAGCCTGCCGACGTTGGCCATTATTATCCGACGCTGGGCCTGCGGCCCGGCTACGGCCGGCTCGAGGTCGAGCCGCCCGCGAACCGCAAATTGCCGAAGCCCGCCGAGAGCTATCACCAGAGCTGGGGCGCGCAATCGGCGCCGCTGCCGCCGCAGATGGACGTGCCCGTCGATCCGCCGCCGGTGATCCTCGCGCCTGAAATCAACGATCGTCCGCGGCCACCGCGACCGCGGCCGCATGTCCAAGTCCCCGGCAAGCCGCCGGGTTAAGAAACGTCAAAATTCAACAAACGAAAATCAACAGGAGAGAGTAATGCGTCAAATGATTTCGGGACTGGTTGCGGCGGCTGCCGTGATGTTCGCCGCCACCGGGCCCGCTGCGGCCTGCGGCTTCACCAGCTGCGCGCCCGTCGCGCCGGTCTATACCGGCTGCAACACCGGCTGCGGCGGCTATGGTTATGGATACGGCTATGGCTATGGCGCCTATGAGCGTCTCGCCGAGCCGACCACGCAGTACTACTACGTCAACCAGGGCCCGACCTACACCGGTCCGGGCGCGTTCGCGCCGTATCCGACCTACCGTGAAGACGCGGTTGTCGCGCCCGCCAATTATGGCTACGGCTATCGCGCCGCCGTGGCCCCCTATCACCGCCCGTACTACCGTCCGTATCGCTACGGCTACGGCCCGCGCTACGGCTATCTGCCGCGCGTGCACTACGGCCATGGTCCGCGCTACGGCTACGCCCATCGCCACGCGCCGGCGCCGTACTACGGCGGCCACCGCGTGCTGCGCCGCTACTACTGATCCCTGATCGGTTGAGCTAACGAGACGCCCGTTCGCGCGATGCGGACGGGCGTTTTGTTTTTTTGCGACGTGCGCGTGGTCGCGATTGGAATCGATCGGGGCTGTCAGCCCGCCTACGCCTGCCGGCTACGGCGTGGCAGCCTTCGCTCGCTTCGCTGAATGATGTTCTGGATTGGCTTGCCGAGCCGTAGCTCGCGAAGCGAGCGAAGGCTGGTGGGGGAGGCAGGACTCGAACCTGCGAAGCCATGAGGCGGCTGATTTACAGTCAGCTCCCTTTGCCACTCGGGACACTCCCCCGCTCGACGGCAGCACAATCGGGCCGGACCTTGCCGGCGACCGAAGACGGCCATGGAACGTGAAGGCCGCGACAGCCCGGATGGGGGCGCGACCGGGCGCGGTTATGGGCGATCCGGTGGGGCAAAGTCAACCGAGGCGAACAGCTAAAATCGCCTCCCAAGCCACCCAAATTGCCATATTCCGGGACCCGTGACACAAGCGAGCCCATGAAGGACAAAAAATTTACCTCCAGGGGTCCCCGCGGCGGGGCTAAGCCCTTCAACAGGCCCGGGAAATCGGGCGGCCGGCCGGCCTGGCGCGACCGCGATTCGCACCCCGACGGGCCGGTCATCCTCTATGGCTGGCACACCGTCACCATGGCGCTGGCCAACCCGGAGCGGCGGATCCGCAAGCTGACGCTGACCGAGAACGCTGCGAAGCGACTTGCGGACGAGAACATCGAGACCCGCGTCACGCCCGAGATCGTCCGGCCCCAGGAGATCGACCGTCTGCTCTCGCCCGATGCCGTGCATCAGGGCCTGCTTGCGGAAGCCGATCCTCTGCCTTCGCCTAATATCGAGAGCTTGAAGCAAGAAGGCATGGTGCTGGTGCTCGACCAGATCACCGACCCGCACAATGTCGGCGCGATCCTGCGCTCCGCCGCAGCGTTCGCGGTGAAGGCGATCGTCACCACTGCGCGCCACAGCCCGGAAGCCACCGGCGTGCTCGCCAAGGCCGCCTCCGGCGCGCTGGAGCTGGTGCCAATGGTGACCGTGCAGAACCTCGCGCGCGCCCTGACCACCCTGAACGAAATCGGCTTCCAGACCGTCGGGCTGGACAGCGAAGGCAGCGCGGATCTCAGCGACGTCGCGCTGCGCGAGCCGCTCGCGCTGGTGCTCGGCGCCGAAGGCAAAGGTCTGCGGCAATTGACCCGCGAGACCTGCAGCGTCGTGGCGCGGCTCGACATGCCCGGCGAGATCAAGAGCCTCAACGTCTCGAACGCCGCCGTGCTCTCGCTCTATGTCGGCGCGAGCCGGCTCGGGTTGATGAAGTAGGCGGCCGCGTCAAGCCGCTACTCCATCATCTCCCGCACCATCGGTACCACCTTGCGCCCATAAAGCTCGATGCTCTTCATCAGCTTCTCGTGCGGCAAGGGTCCCGCCGAATACTTCAACTGAAACCGCGAAACACCAAGTGTCTTCGCCGTCCTGGCGATCTTGCGCGCGACCGTCTCCGGCGATCCCGCATAGAGCGAGCCGTGCTCGACCTCGTTGACGAACTCGTCGCCGCCCATCGGGGGCCAGCCGCGTTCCTTGCCGATGCGGTCGCGCATGGCCTTGTAGTCGGGCCATAGCTGTTCGCGCGCCTCTTCATCCGTCTCGGCGACATAGCCGGGCGAATGCACACCGATCGGCTGCGCGGGGCGGCCGAATTCCTTGGCGGCGCGGTGATGGAGATCGACGAAGGGCGTAAAGCGCGCGGGATCGCCGCCGATGATCGCGAGCATCAGGGGCAGGTCATAATGCGCAGCGCGCACCACCGATTGCGGACTGCCGCCGACGCCGATCCAGGTCTTAAGCCGGCCGTTCTCGACCGGGGGATAGACCAGCTGATCCCTCAGCGGCGGACGCAGCTTGCCTTCCCAGGTCACCGGCTTCTGCGACAGCAGTGCGGCGAACAGGTCGAGCTTCTCCTCGAACAGCTCTTCGTATTTGCGCAGATCGAAGCCGAACAGCGGAAAGGATTCGGTGAACGAGCCGCGGCCGAGGATCACCTCGGCGCGCCCGTTCGAGAGCGCATCCAGCGTCGCAAAGCGCTGGAACACGCGGATGGGATCGTCCGAAGACAGCACCGTCACGGCCGAGCCGAGATGGATGCGCTTGGTGCGCGATGCGATCGCGGCGAGCACGGTCTCCGGCGAGGAGATCGCAAAATCGGCGCGATGGTGCTCGCCGAGGCCGATGAAGTCGAGACCGAGCTCGTCGGCCAGCACGGCTTCGTCGACGACGTTGCGGATCACCTGCGCGTGCGGAAGCATCGCGCCTGCGGCGTCCCTGGTGACGTCGCCAAAAGTATCCAGTCCGAATTGAAGCGATGCGGTCATCGGTGAGATCTCTGCGGACGCAGCTTGCGCTTGTCGCTGTGGGAGGGGATCGTTTGCGGTGGAGCTAGGCCGCGGCGGCCGGTGCAACAATGCTGCTTCGAGAAACCCACCGTTTCCTTTTTGGTGGTGTCAGGCCTGTGCCCGAGTATTCAGTCGGACTTGGCGAACATCTCGACCAGGGTCTCGCGCAGCCAGCGCTGCGCCGGCACGGTGTCGTTGCGCTGGTGCCAGAACAGGCTGACGATGCGCGGCGGCGCCTTGAGCGGCAGGGGCATGGCGTGCAGGAACGGCGCGTGGCGGGATTGCGAGCGCAGATCGCTCGGCAGCACGGCGATCAGGTCGGACTGGCGCACCACCTCGTAAGCGGCGCTGTAGTGGTTGACGGTCGCGACCAGATTGCGCGACAGACCGCGAGAGGCGAGGAAGAGATCGTAGGACGGCAGGGTCTTGCCGGCGAGGCTCACATCGACATGGCCTGCGCCGAGGAAGCTGCGCGTGCTCAGCCGCTTCTGGCCGGCGAGCGGATGGCCGCGCCGCATGAAGCAGGCATAGTCGACCGTCCACAACGAGCGCGAGCGGATGGCGGCCGGCTGCTGCGCCTCGTTGACATAGACGCTGAGCACGCAATCGACGCGATTGTCTTCGAGCTGATCGGCGATCTCCAGGATGGTGTTGGGAACGGTGTGCACGCGCGCCTTGGGCGCGACCTTGCCGAAATGGCCGAGGAGGTTCGGCATCACCAGCGAGGCGACGTAATCCGACATCGACAGGCTGAACTCGGTCTGCGCGCGGCGCGGATCGAACACCTGCTCGTCGAGCGCGCCGCGGACGCTTTCGAGCGCCTCGCCGATCGGCTCCCACAACACCACGGCGCGCTGGGTCGGACGGATGCCGGTGCCGGACCTGACGAACAGGGGATCGCCGAGCGCGTCGCGCAGCCGTGCCAGTGCGTTGCTGACCGCGGGCTGCGTCATCAGCAGCGCGTTTGCAGCGCGCGTGACGCTGCCCTCGGTCATCAGGGCTTCGAAGACTTTCAGCAGGTTGAGGTCGAGCGATCGAAACGACAGAACATTCACCGTGGTGATGTATGGGATCACGATTATAAATTATGACGATAATATCTCTTTGTCTATGGTTCCCCCAGGGACTTGCGGATGCCGGGCCGCCGGACAGAGGGGACTTACATGTCGATGATCTCGGCGCGCATCGAGCGCCTGCCATTCGCACGCTTCCACACGCATCTTTTGTTGATGGGCGGGCTCGGCTACATGTTCGACGCGATGGACGCAGCCGTGCTGGCGTTCATCCTGCCGGTGCTGCGCACCGCCTGGAATCTGACGAGCGTGCAGATCGGCGTGCTCGGCAGCAGCACCTATATCGGCTTCCTGTTCGGCGCGTTGCTGGCGGGCACGCTCGGCGACCTGATCGGCCGCCGCGCGGTGATGATGTCGGCGCTGGCGCTTTATTGTGCCGCATCGATCGTCAGCGCCGCCGTGGACAGCTGGCCGTCCTTCTTCGCCGCCCGCGTCGTCGCGGGCATGGGCACCGGCGCGGAGAGCGCGATCATCGCGCCTTACCTCGCCGAGTTCGTGGCGCGGCGCTTCCGCGGCAGCTTCACCGGCGCGCTGGCCGGGTTCTTCTCGTTCGGCTTCGTCGCAGCGGCCTTGCTCGGCTATTTCATCGTGCCCGCCTCTGAGAACGGTTGGCGCATCGTGCTGGTCATCACCGCCGTGCCGGTCGTCATGCTGTTGTGGTGGCGCAGGGCGTTGCCGGAATCGCCGCGCTGGCTGGAAAGCCGGGGCAGGGCGAAGGAAGCCGAAGCGGTGCTGGACAAGATCGAAGCCGGCTTCGCGCGCCAGGGGCATGTGCTGCCACAGCCGGTCGTCGATTCAGTCAGCCCGCCCGTCGCCGGGGGCACGTTGCTTGCCAATTTCGCGGCGCTGCTCGAGGGCCGGCAGGCGCGCATCACCGTCATGACCTGGATCATGTGGCTTGCGATCACCTTCAGCTATTATTCCTTCTTCGTCTGGATCCCCGGCCTTCTGGTCCAGAACGGCATGAGCATCACCAAGAGCTTCGCCTATTCGATCGCGATCTATTGCGCGCAGATCCCCGGCTATTTCAGCGCCGCCTGGTTCAACGAGCGCATCGGCCGGCAGGCCACCATTGCGTCCTACATGGTGCTCGGCGGCATCAGCGCGCTCGGACTCGCCTTCGCGCAGAGCGACCAGCACATCATGGTCGCGGGGATTCTGCTGTCGTTCTTCATGAACGGCACCTATGCCGGCGTCTATGCCTATACCGCAGAGGTGTTCCCGACGCCGGTGCGAACCACCGGCGCCGGCCTTGCCTCGGCGATCGGCCGCATCGGCGCGATCGTCTCGCCGATCCTTGTCGGCTACCTCTATCCCAATTTCGGCTTTGCCGGCGTGTTCGGGATCACCACCAGCGTTCTGCTGATCGGAGCGCTCACCGTCGTGGTGATGGGCGTGCCGACGCGCGGCCGTTCGCTGGAAGACATTGCCGCGGGCGAAGTCGCATGAGGGAGACGACACGCCAGGCCGATCCGCTGCTCAACGCCGTGGCGGCGGCGCAGGGCAGGGCGGATCAGCCGGAGGCGCTGTTCTCGGCATTGGACGACGCCTTGAAATCGGCGATCGGGCACAAGCTGTTCACGATCCTGACTTATGACGACGACACCGGCGAAGCGGCGCGGATCTATTCCAATCTCCCCGGGCCTTACCCGACGGGCGGACGCAAGCGCCTCGCGCCGGGACCATGGACCGAGGCCGTGCTCGACCGCGGCGAGGCCTATATCGGCCGCAGCCTCGCCGATCTGCGCAATGTCTTCGCCGATCACGAGCTGATCGCTTCACTCGGCTGCGAGAGCGTGCTCAACATGCCCGTGCGCTGGCGCGGACGCACGCTCGGCTCGCTCAACCTGCTGCATGAAGCGGGCTGGTACGGTGCGGACGATGTCGCCGCGTGTCTCCCGTTCGCCCAGCTCGCATTGCCCGCGCTGCTCACACAGTCCTGACCGGACAGGAAACGACCATGACTCGCACCCTCTTCAAGAATGCCGCCCTGCTCGATCCGCTTCAGCCGGATTTGTTGGAGGGCCATCACGTGCTGGTCGAGGACAATGTGATCAAGGAGGTCTCGGACCGGCCGCTTCAAGTCACCGCCGACCGGACCATCGACCTGAAGGGCAAGACGCTGATGCCCGGCCTGATCGACCTGCATGTCCATGCGGTGGCGGTCGAGCTCAACCTGTCGCAGCAGGTGCACATGCCGAATGTGCTGGTGACGCTGCGCTCGACGCTGCTGCTGCGCGGCATGCTGCGCCGTGGCTTCACCACCGTCCGCGACGCCGGTGGTGCCGGCCACGCGCTGAAGCAGGCGATCGACACCGGTCTCACCGACGGCCCGCGGCTGTTCGTCTCCGGCCGTGCGCTGAGCCAGACCGGCGGGCATGGCGACATGCGGGCGCGCTCGGATTATCTCGCGAGCGACGCGCCATGTCCGTGTTGCGTGCGGGTCGGCGCGCTGGCGCGCGTCGCCGATGGTGTCGACGGCGTGCGCAAGGCGGCGCGCGAGGAGCTGCAGATGGGCGCCGACCAGATCAAGATCATGGCGTCCGGCGGCGTCGCGTCACCGACCGATCCGGTCGGCGCCTTCGGCTACTCCGAGGACGAGATCCGCGCCATCGTCGAGGAGGCGCGCGGGCGCCAGACCTATGTGCTCGCCCATGCGTACACCGCTGCCGCGATCGAGCGCGCCGTTCGCTGCGGCGTGCGCACCATCGAGCACGGCAATCTGGTCGATGCTCCGACCGCGCGCCTGATGGCCGAAAAGGGCGCCTATGTGGTGCCGACGCTCGTCACCTACGAGGCGCTGGCCAACGAGGGCGCGCAATACGGCCTGCCGCCCGAGAGCGTCGCCAAGATCGCCGACGTCCGCGACGCCGGCCTGCGCTCGCTCGCGATCTATCGCGACGCCGGCGTGAAGATGGGGTTCGGCAGCGACCTGCTCGGGCCGTCGCAGCGCCTGCAGAGCGATGAATTCCGCATCCGCGCCGAGATTCTCGGTCCGCGCGCCGTGATCGCCAGCGCCACGGTGATCGGCGCCGAGGTGCTGGGCATGGAGGGCAAGCTCGGCCGTATCGCGCCCGAGGCGATCGCGGACCTGCTGGTGGTCGACGGCAATCCGCTCAGCGACGTCGCCTGCCTGCTCGGTCAGGGCGAGCATATTCCGCTGGTGATGAAAGCGGGCAAGGTCCAGTTCGACCGACTGAACGCGTAGTTGCCGCCACGCCACGGGCATCTTCGCCCGTTTGCGCGTCCTATGTCGAGATGCGCACGACCATCTTGCCGAGCGCCCCGCGCGTCTGCATGGTCCTGAACGCTTCCCGGAAGTCGTCCAGGGCAAAGACGCGACCGACCACAGGCTTCAGCTGGCCGTCGGCAAGCCAGCCCGTCAACTGCGACATCAGGCGCTTCTGCACCTCGGGCTCGCGCACGGGAATCTGCGCGAGATCGACACCGAGCAGGGCGCCACCCTTCAGCAGTGGCAGATTGAACGGCAATGCCGGGATCGCGCCGGCGGCAAAACCGACCACGAGATGACGGCCACGCCAGGCGATGGAGCGAAAGGCCTGCACCGAGACGTCGCCTCCGACCGGGTCGAAGATCACGTCGGCACCGTGTCCGCCAGTCAGTTCCTTCAGCGTGTCGCGCCAGCCGGTCTGCGTGTAGTCGATCACAGCGTCGGCGCCATGTTGTTGGGCGAAGGCGCGCTTGTCCGGTGTCGATGCTGCCGCGATCACACTGGCGCCAAGCAGCTTGCCGATCTGGACTGCCGCGATTCCTGTGCCGCCAGCTGCGCCCAGCACCAGCAGCTGTTCGCCTGCGCAGAGCGAGGCGCGTGCGCTTAGCGCATAGAGCGCAGTCAGATAATTGGCGCGAAACGAGGCGGCGACTTCGGCCGCGACGCCGTCGGGCAGGGGATGGAGCGCTTCGGGCCTGACGACGATCTCTTCGGCAAGCGCGCCCGATCGCGTCATCCCCATCACGCGCATGCCGGGTTGATAGCCGCCGGGTGCGCCGGGCGCGTCCGTCACCACCCCGGCAAACTCCGTACCGGGAATGAAGGGCAGGGGATCTTTGGTCTGATAGCGTCCCTCGATCTTCAAGCCGTCGACGAAGCCGATCCCGGCAGCTTCCACGCGGATACGCAGCTGTCCCGGTTCCATGGACGGGGGCGGGACGTCCTTCAGTTCGATCTGATCGATCGGTGCGTATTGCTCGACGACGACGGCTTTCATGTCGGACCTCTGTTGTTCCAGTTATCCTGACAGGTCCCGACACCAGGCTCTTGTGTTTACCGCCACATCCCGCGCATCCGCGCCCCGATGTCGATCTTCGGCCCCTGCGCGGCGGTGCGGGCAGCACCGCTTGCGGCCTTCGGCCAGGCGGTGCGCTCGAACAGGTAGACCAGCTGCTCCGGGATGAAGCGGGTGCGCGAGGCGTAGACGTGGCGGTCGCCCTTGGCGGCCTGGCCGTGGACGAAGAAGCGCTGGGGAACGACGAGGTGCAGATCGTCCTTGGCGCGCGTCATCGCGACATAGAGCAGGCGTCGCTCCTCTTCGAGTTCGGCGCTGGTGCCGGCGCCGAGATCGGAGGGCATGCAGCCGTCGACGACGTTGAGCACGAACACCGACTTCCACTCCTGGCCCTTGGCGGAGTGGATGGTGGACAGGATCAGATAGTCCTCGTCGCGCAAGGGCGGCCCGGATTTGTCACTGGTCGCATCGGGCGGATCGAGCGTGAGCTCGGTCAAAAATTTCTCGCGCGAGGCATAGCCGCTCGCGATCTGCTCGAGCTGCATCAGATCGGCGCGGCGCGTCTCGGAATCCTCGTGGAGCCGATCGAGATGCGGCTCGTACCAGAGCCGTACGCGTTCGAGATCGACCGGCCATTCCGAATAGCGCAGGTTCTCGACGGTGCGGACGAAGTCGGTCCAGTCCGCGCCCGTGCGCGCGGGTATCGGGAGCTGGCCCAGCGTGTGAAGCGGATCGGTGCTCTCCGCCATCTGGTCGAGCACGCGCTGTGCGGTCGCGGGGCCGACACCCGGCAACAGATGCAAAATGCGGAAACCGGCGACACGGTCGCGCGGGTTCTCGGCAAAGCGCAGCAGCGCCAGCACGTCCTTGACGTGCGCGGCGTCGAGGAATTTCAGCCCGCCGAACTTGACGAACGGAATGTTGCGGCGGGTCAGCTCGATCTCGAGCGGGCCGGAATGCGAGGAGGTCCGGAACAGCACCGCCTGGTGCTTGAGCAGCGCGCCTTGCTCGCGGTTCGCCAGCACCTGTTCGACGATGTAGCGCGCCTGGTCGGCCTCGTCGTGCACGGTGACGAGCTGCGGCTTGTGCGAGGCGGTGCGGTCGGTCCACAGATTCTTGGTGAAGCGCTCGCGGGCGAGCCCGATGACGCCGTTGGCCGCCGCCAGCACGGTCTGTGTCGAGCGGTAGTTGCGGTCGAGCGTGATCATCTCGGCGCGGGGCGAGAAGCTCTGCGGAAAGTCCAGGATGTTGCGCACGGTGGCGGCGCGGAACGAATAGATCGACTGGGCGTCGTCGCCGACCACGGTGAGCCCGCGTCCGTCGGGCTTGAGCGCCAGGAGGATCGAGGATTGCAGGCGGTTGGTGTCCTGGTATTCGTCGACCAGAACGTGATCGAAGCGGCCGCCGATTTCCTCGGCGATCAACCCATCGCTCATCATCTGCGACCAGTACAGCAGCAGATCGTCGTAATCGAGCACGTGCTGGGCCTGCTTGGCCTCGACATAGGCCGCGAACAGCCCCTTTAGCTCGGCGGCCCAGCCCGCGCACCAGGGATAGTGCACCCCCAGCACCTTCTCGATCTCCATCTCGGCGTTGACGCAGCGCGAGTAGATCGACAGGCACGTGCCCTTGGCCGGAAAGCGGCTCTCGGTCTTCGACAGGCCGCGCTCGTGCCGGACCAGGTTCATCAGGTCGGCGGAATCCTCGCGGTCGTGGATGGTGAAGGCGGGATCGACGCCGATCCGTTCGGCATATTCGCGCAGCAGCCGCGCGCCGATGCCATGGAAGGTGCCGGCCCAGGTCAGCGCATCGCGCATGATTGCGGCGTTGTTCTCGCCCAGCACCTTGCGGGCGATGCGCTCGACCCGGCCGGCCATCTCGGCCGCGGCGCGGCGGGAGAACGTCATCAGCAGGATGCGGCGCGGATCGGCGCCGGCGACGATCAGATGCGCGACGCGGTGGGCCAGCGTGTTGGTCTTGCCGGAGCCGGCGCCGGCAATGACGAGCAGGGGAGCGCCCACGGTCGCGCCATCGGCCACGCCATGCTCGACGGCGCGGCGCTGCTCCGCATTGAGCGTGTCCAGATATGTCGCCACGAATCGCCCCGGTGAAAGGGCGAGAGTCGGCGATCCCGTCGCGAATCGCAATGCGGCTGGACGGGACCGGGTTTAGGATTTAGGGGGAAAGACGCCCCCAGGTTCCAGTCCGAAAAGCGCACCCCGGCATGACCGAGCTCAAATCCGACCAGTTCGAGATGCGGCGGCTGGAATCGCTCAGCAACACCATTTTCGGTGTCGCCATGACGCTTTTGGCCTACGACCTGCCCAAGGCCGCGGTGTTCACCAGCGCGCCCGGCTGGAGCGATCTTGCCCATGTCTATTCCGGCAAGCTCGCCGGCTTCGCACTCAGCTTCATCATCGCCGGGGTGTTCTGGATCAGCCATCACCGGCGGCTGGCGCGCCAGCCAGTCGGCAGCCGCGGCGCGGTGATCCTGAACCTGTTCTTCCTGCTCTCGATCGTGCTGCTGCCTGTCACCAACGGCCTCTATACCAATTACAGCATGAGCAGTGCGGTTGCGGTGCTCTACGGGCTGCACCTGACCGCGATCGCCGGCCTCAATGCCTGGCTGTGGTGGACCATCCTTGGCAGCTGGCGCTACGAGATCATGGCCTCGCTGTTTCCGCTTCTGGTGTTCATTCCGGGCACGATCGTGGCGGCATTCGCCCCCCACGTCGCGCCTTTCGTCTGGTTCATCGCCTTCGGCGGGCTCCTGATCCAGCGCTTCTACGGTGCGCGGACCGGGCCGGGCGCATGAGGCCGTGCCTCACCCGGACGTCGCGCCGAACCCATCGGCCGGCACGTAAAGCTTAACCGGGCGGATTTCGTAGACCGCAGTTGGATTGACCGCCCGCAGCTTGCGCGCCGCCGCGATCGCCTCCTCCTCGGTGGCACATTCCATGAGGTGGAAGCCCAGAAGCTGCTCCTTAGTCTCGGCAAACGGGCCGTCCAGCACCATGCCCGCGCCGGGGCCGCGCAAGGTGCGTGCCTTCCGGGTCTCATCCAGACGGGCGGCCGGCCCGAACTGCCCGCTGGCCCGCAAGGGGGCCTGAACCTCGATGACCTTGGCCACGACCGCGGCGTCCTGCTCAGGCGTCCAGGACAGGATCTCGTCTTCCACGTGGTAGGCCAGGATGGCGTACAGCATCGTCACCTCGTTGTTTTTCTGCACCGATCCCAAAGGACGTAGCACCGCGGGCGATGCCGACAATCCCCAAACAAGAATTCAAGCACAAAATATTGCGTAGTCATGCCGCGACGAAACCGTCCTGAAACCCGATTGCGGCGTTGCCGTGTGAACGCCGCCGGAAGTGGTTGCGACTGATGACCACAACAACAAGATTTCTGCTGGAGGCGGCAATGTCGGGTCACATCAAGATCATCTGCGACGCACGTCGGGCCGGACAATCTCAGACGGCCGATCTGCACGACCAAAGCGGCCATCACCGCTATTACGGCAGTTCGGCCGAGAATGGCGGCGAGCGCATCGTCGAAAGCCGGCGCGGCAAGCGTCCGCGCGCGCTCGGCGTTTGCGGCTTCTGAAGCCTCGCGCCCGATGTCCCATATGGACGTCCTGCAAATATCGATCGCGGCGATGCCGTTCCTGCTCGCGCTGACGAGCCGGACGGGCAAGGTCATCGTGCCGTGCCTGCTGACGAGCATCTTCACGGTGCTGCTCGGCGGGGAGCCTCACCGCGCAGTCGTGGCCTGGTGCGTCGGCATGCTGATTGCCGCCGTCGCCTTGCGCGAGCGGCTTCGCGCGGGCTGAGCTGGCGGCCCGTTACGGGCCGTTCAAGACCTGTTTGACCAGGGCCTCGCGCAGCGCCGCCAGTTCGCCGCTCGCCTCCATCTGAGCGATCACCTTGCCGACCTCAGGCACCAGGTCGCGATGGCGTTCATGCAGGTAATGGTAGATGTGGATACGCTGGAGCGGCGGCGAGAGCGGGTGGATCCTGGCCTGCAGATTGAGTTTCCGCACCGCCGCGAGCCCGCTGAAGAGATCGGTGACCATCACGTCGAAACGATCGGCATCGAGCATCCTGACCATGTTGTCGAGGCCAGTGGTCGCCGTGACGCGGGCCATGCCGCGCGTGCCGGCCTCCGAGGAGCCGACGCCGCGGACGATGCCGATGCGGTAGTCCCTGATCGAATCCCAGCCGGCGACGTCGAACCGGAGTTTGGTCGCAAACACTGCAGGCTCGATATAGTTGATCGCCGGCGTGACCTGGACCAGCGTCGGGTAGTCGCGCGAGAGCGTTCCGATGCGCTGGATCTCGCCGTCGACCGTGCCGGCGCTCGACAGTGCGAGCGCACGCTTGCCGGGGACGTCCTCGAACTCCAGCTTGATGTTCAGCCTGGCGTAGACGGCCCGCAGCATCTCGCCGCCGACATATTGATCGGGGATGTCGGCGATGCGCGCCATCCGGATGACCTCCTGCGCCTGCGATGGACCGCTTGCAAGCAGTGACAGGCAGGCGACGATAATCCGCCACATGACGCGCCTCCTCGTTGCCCGATGCTATCGCTGGATTTCCGATGTCCGCTCGATCTACCGGAGATGGCGCCTGCGCGTGGCCATAGCGACACTGCCCGCCCGAGGTGCAGGCGACTTCCGGACTTTCACCGATGTCATTCTACCACGCGAAGTGGTAGTTTGCGCGACAATCCTGCTGCCGGACGCAAGATATGACCCCGCCGACCTCAAGCCGCCCAGGGGTTGACAGGAAATCGGCCGACGGGATCGCCGCGCGCATCGCGGGAAGGGGAAGTCTCGACGATCGAAATGCTCGAGGCTGCGACCGGTCGGCCGCAGCGTGCCGCCATTTCCGGGGATGTGGTGCATGGTCAAGGCTGGTGACGAGGACTCCAAGCGCGGCCGCGCCGTTGCACCGGCGGCTGCGAAGCAGGATTTGATCGGCACCGCGCTCGCGCCTTCGATGTTCGCCGCGCTGCTGTCCCGGCTCTTCAACTGGTCGCGCAGCGGCGTCGGGCCGCGCCTGCTCGCAGCCGTGCTGCTGTTCTCTTCGGTCGTGACGCTGACATTGACGGCGCTCCAGCTGTATCTCGATTATGATCGCGAGGTCGGCCTCATCGAGACCAGGCTCGAGGAGATCGGCCGCAGCACCACCGGCAGTCTCGGCGAGAGCCTGTGGAATCTCGACCAGAACCAGCTCAAGCTCCAGCTCGACGGTATCCTGCGGCTGCCCGACATCCGCGCCGCCGAGGTGCGCGAGATTGCCGATCGTCCCAATCCGATCCGTCTCGCAGTCGGCGAGCCGAGCACCCGCTCGGTCGTGACGCGCGACTATCCGCTGAACACCATTGTGCAAGGGACCGCACGCGAGATCGGCGTGCTCCATGTCGAGGCGACGCTGACCGATGTCTATCAACATCTGCTGAACCGCGCGCTGGTCATCCTGGCAAGCCAGGCGGCCAAGACGTTCCTCGTCTCGCTGTTCATCATCTATATGTTCCATCTGCTGGTGACGCGGCATCTGGTCGCCATCGCCGAGTTCGTCAGCAAATACAGCCTGGCGCGGCCGCCGCCGCCTTTGCGCCTGGAGCGCCGGCCGCCCTACGATGCCGACGAGCTGGACAAGGTGATCGACGCCTTCAACGCCATGTGCGCGAACCTCCAGCGGGCCTATGGCGAGCTGCGCGAGGCCAATGCAAATCTCGAGCGCGACCTGACCATCCGCCAGCGCGCCGAAGAGGACGCGCGTGCGAGCGAGCAGCGCTTCCGCGACTATGCCGAGACCGCGTCCGACTGGTTCTGGGAGACCGGACCAGACCATCGGTTCACCTACATTTCCGACCGGGCCGGTGCCTTCAGCATGGACAGCAAGGCGCTGATCGGCAAGCGCCGCGCCGATGCCGCGTTCGGCCGCGACACCGAGCCCGAGAAATGGCGCGCGCACATGGCGATGCTGGACCGCCACGAGCCGTTCCGGAAGTTCGAATATCGCGGCCGCGACACCGCCGGGCGGATGCATCATTTCAGCGTCAACGGCCAGCCGATCTTCGCCGCCGACGGACGCTTCATGGGCTATCGCGGGTCCGCGACCGATCTCACCAAGCAGCACGAAACCGAGGAGCGCTTACGTCAATCCCTGAAGATGGACGCGATCGGCCAGCTCACCGGCGGCGTCGCGCACGATTTCAACAACGTGCTCACGGTCATCACCGGCACCATCGAGATCATCCAGGAAGGGCTTGCGGACAAGCCCGAATTCGCCGCGATCGCGCAGCTGATCGACGATGCGGCCGCGCGCGGTGCGGAGATCACCTCGCAGCTGCTGACCTTCGCGCGCCGCCAGCCGCTGGAGCCGCGCGAGATCGACGTCAACGCCCTCGTGCTCGAGTCTACGAAGTTGCTGAGGCCGATCCTCGGCGCCCATATCGAGATCGTGACACGGCTCGCCGATGACGCCTGGTCCGCGATGGCCGATCCCTCGCAGCTCTCCTCCGCGATCGTCAATCTCGCCGTCAACGCGCGCGACGCAATGCCGGGCGGGGGCAAGCTCACGATCGAGACCGCGAACCGCGAGCTCGACGACACCGGCGTTGCCGGTGATGGCGATGCCGTTCGCGGCGCCTTCGTGATGGTCGCGGTCGGCGACACCGGCCACGGCATCCCCGCCGACATCCGCGAGCGCGTGTTCGAGCCGTTCTTCACCACCAAGGGCGTCGGTCGCGGCACCGGCCTCGGGCTCAGCATGGTCTACGGCTTTGCCAAGCAGACCGGCGGCACGGTCGCCGTCGAGAGCGAGGAGGGGCGCGGCACCGTGATGCGGCTGTTCCTGCCGCGATCGAAGGGCGAGGCGCCGGCCAGGACCGCGCCGGTCCAGGCGCTCGACACGGCACGCGGACACGAAACGATCCTCGTGGTCGAGGACGATCCCCTGGTGCAGGGCTATGTCATCGCCCGGCTCGGCAGCCTCGGCTATCGCACGCTGGTGGCCGGCGACGGCGCGTCCGCACTGGCGCTGGTCGACCAGGGCGCCAAATTCGATCTGCTGTTCACGGACATCATCATGCCCGGCGGCATGAACGGGCGGGAATTGGCCGACGCGATCCGGCTCCGGCGGCCGGGGGCAAGGGTGCTCTATACCTCCGGCTACACCGACAACGCCATGGTCCACGAAGGACATCTCGATTCCGGCGTGGCGCTGCTCAAGAAGCCCTACCGGAAGTCGGAGCTGTCGCAGAAGATTCGCGAGGTGCTTGCGGGCGAGGCGCCGGGTTGAAGCGCGCTCCCGGACGAAAAAGGCGCGGCGGGGAAGCCCCCGTCGCGCCCGATTCTTGCTCGCTGGTCCAGGGCTGAGAGCGCCCCGATGCCAAGCCTTTATCTAGAGCTTAGCGGGCGATCCCAGCGAGGTGACAGCGCTTGGTAAAAGACACTGGATCACCTCCTTTCGTTGGTTTCGGAAGATTTCAATATAGGGGGCATTGCCGCCGCTGTTAAGGGGCGGCGGGTCCGCAGGAACCGGGCGCGATTCGCAAAGGCTCAGGACGGCCGGAAAGCGACCTCCTGAACAGTTGAGACCGCCGCCCGGCCGTGTTAGGGAGCCCGTAACGCGGGTGTAGCTCAATGGTAGAGCAGCAGCCTTCCAAGCTGAATACGAGGGTTCGATTCCCTTCACCCGCTCCAACATTTTCAACGGCTTAGCGTGTCGAAGGCTTTTCATCGCGACACCTCGCGCTTCGCCAATGTGCGCGTCTTACTCCGCCTCGTCGTCGTCTTGCAGATGGTCCGCAACCGCTTGCGTCGACGACCATCGCAGGCATGATCGATGACGTGGACCTGGCTCAGGCTCTTCGCTGGTTGAGGTATCGAAGAGCGAGCCTGATGAAATTGTGCACCACCATCGACGTCTCGTCCTCCCTGAACACCAGAAACACATCGGCCGTGGGCGGTGAGGGCCTGATCGGGCGGAACACGATGTCGGTCGTCGTGAACCGCGCAATCGACTGCGGCACGAGTGCCACGCCGAAACCTGCGGCGATCAGGCTTGGGATCGACTGGGCGTCGACGACTTGCTGGGATACCTTCGGGAGAAAGCCGGCGTCGACACAGCACTTCTGAACGTACCGCGCGAAATCGGAGCTGTTCGGATCCAGGACGACGTGATCCTCGGAGGCCAGGTCACCGAGGGCGATGCGCTTGCGTTGCACCAGCCGATGGCTGCGGGGCACTGCGAGAACGACCTCTTCGCGCCATGCCAGCTTGCTGGTCAAATCGCGTTCGGCGGGGACACCGCGAATGAGACAGATGTTGGTGGTCCGGCTGAGGAGCGCCGCGATCTGGAGGGCCGGCGCCTGCTCATGCACCGTCATCTTCACCAGTGGCGCAACCTTCCGGTAGGCCGCGAGAAGCTCTGCGAGGCGACCGCGCAGGATGGAGCCGGTCGCTCCGACATCCAACGTTCCAATCAGGCCAGCGCCTATCGACCGAACCTCGTCTTCGGCGACTTTGACCTGTTGCAGGATCGCGCGCCCCCGCACCAGCATGGATTCACCGGCCTGCGTCAGCTCAACCCTGCGGCTGGTCCTGTAGAGGAGCTGGGTCCCGAGCTCGGCCTCGAGCGCCTGGATATGTTGGCTGAGCGGCGGCTGCGAGAGGTTCAGCCGCCGGGCGGCGAGGGTGAAGCTGCGCTCTTCGGCAACCGCGATGAAGTACCTGAGCTGGCGCAGATCCATAGTGAAACCCTATCAATCGTGTCGTTCTATATATTGGACTTGGTCGCGGGGCTGGTCAACGAATGACCGATGGAGACTTCTCGCGCAATGCGGCGACCGAACGGCTCCATCCGCGGCGACTTCTCGTCACCGCCAACGACAAGAATGGCGAAGGCTCAGGCCGACCAAGCCAGACCAAAGGAAGCCCAGCGAGCGAGGAAAGCCATGCCCAGGATTTTCAAGTCACTCTTCTTCCAAGTGGTCGTCGCCCTGGCGGCGGGCATTGCTCTCGGCATGGCCTATCCGGACACCGCGTTGCAGATGAAGCCCCTGGGTGACGGCTTCATTAAGCTCATCAAGATGCTGGTGCCCGTCATCGTGTTCTGCGTTGTGGTGCAGGGAATATCGGCGGCCGGCGACCTCTCGAAGGTTGGAAGGGTCGGCATTCGCTCGCTTCTCTATTTCGAGATCGTCACCACCATCGCCTTGGTGTTCGGCATTGCGCTCGCTTACTATTTCCAGCCCGGCGCCGGAATGAACATCGACCCAAGGGCTCTGGACGCCAAGGCGCTCAGCGGGTTCAGCCAGACCGCGGCCCAGGTCGCCGGCGGGGGCGTCTCCGAATTCCTCATGAAGCTCATCCCGTCGACGATCGTCGGAGCCTTCAGCTCTGGCGACGTCTTGCAGGTCCTGATCGTCTCGATCATGTTCGGTTGCGCCATGTCGTTGTGCGGCGAGCGCGCCAAGCCGGTCATCGAATTCGTCGAGCGGGTGAACGAGATCATCTTCAAGATGATGAATTTCGTCGTCCGACTCGCCCCGCTCGGAGTCTTCGGTGCGATCGCGTTCACCGTCGGCAAGTACGGCATCGGCTCGCTCAAGCAGCTTGGGGGCCTCGTTGCCC
Source organism: Bradyrhizobium sp. WSM2793 (assembly GCF_000379585.1). Lineage (NCBI taxonomy): Bacteria > Pseudomonadati > Pseudomonadota > Alphaproteobacteria > Hyphomicrobiales > Nitrobacteraceae > Bradyrhizobium > Bradyrhizobium sp. WSM2793. The sequence continues at coordinate 151,424 of NZ_KB902813.1, forward strand.
TGTTCTATCTGGCGGTGTTCTTCTTCGTGGTCGTCGTGCTCGGAGCGATCATGCGGCTCTCGGGATTCAGCCTGTTCAAGCTGCTCGTCTATTTGCGTGAAGAGCTGATGATCGTTCTTGGCACGGCCGCAGGCGACAGCGTGCTCCCGCAGACCATGCGCAAGCTCGAACAGCTCGGGATCAAGCGGTCGACGGTCGGTCTGGTCATCCCGACAGGGTACTCGTTCAATCTGGATGCCTTTTCGATCTACCTAACCTTGGCGGCGGTCTTCATTGCACAAGCGACGAACACGCCGCTCGCCACGGGCGATCTCCTGGCGATCCTCGGCGTCGCGCTGCTCACCTCCAAGGGGGCTCATGGCGTCCCGGGATCGGCCATTGTCGTCCTCGCGGCGACGCTGGCTGCCATTCCGGCCATCCCGGCGATTGGGCTGGTGCTCATCTTGTCGGTGGACTGGTTCATCGGCATCGCCCGCGCGCTCGGCAATTATGTCGGCAACTGCGTTGCCACGGTCGTCGTCGCCTCGTGGGAGGGCGACCTCGATCGCGCGAAGGCGCAGTGCATCCTCGATGGCGAGATCGTTCCTTCCAGCGAGCCCCTGCAGATCGATCCGGCCGGCGCGGCCGCTCCCGTCGCAGGCCTGCAGACAAGTTGAACGCAGAGGCGTTTGGTTGAGATGACGACACTCCCGATTGAGCCCTTGACGCGGCCGGCATTCGCTCCGTTTGGCGAAGTCGTCGAAACGGAAGGGTTGACGCCCCTGTCGATCAATCAGGGATATGCGGCGCGCTACAACGGACTCGCCAATATCGATGTCGGCGCGGAAGGCGGACACATCAACATCAGCTGGTTTGTCGCCTCCGCGCGGCCCGCGCCGATCGCCATCCGCCTGATGGAGCGCCATCCGCTTGGAAGCCAGCTGTTCATGCCCTTGAGCGGAGGAAACTGGCTGGTCGTCGTTTGCACGGATCCGCGCACGCCATCGAGCTATCGGGCGTTTGCGGCCAATGGCAAGCAAGGCGTGAATTATGCCCGAAACTGCTGGCACCAACCGCTTCTGGTTCTCGAGGACGCAAGCTCGTTCCTCGTCGTCGATCGAAAGGGTGGTGGTGACAATCTCGAAGAATATCGGCTGGACGAGAACATGCAACTCGATCTCGGCAGCGCCGCAAGCTGACCCCCGATAACGTCCACGAGGCTTGGTGATGTCATCGCAAACCTATCACGTCCCGCAGGGCGGCCTTCCGCCCCAGACGGATATTCTGAGTGGCCGGGCGGTCTTTACGAACGCCTACGCCGTTATCCCCAACGGCGTGCAGCGCGATATCGTCGTCAGCCACCTGCCGCATTGGGACGACACGCGCCTCTGGGTGCTGGCGCGACCGCTCTCCGGATTCGCCGAGACGTTTTCGCATTATCTCATGGACATGGCCCCGGGTGGAGGAAGTGAAATTCCCGAGCCGGACAAGGACGCCGAAGGCGCGTTGTTCGTTGTGGGTGGCAGATTGGTCGTCAAATTGGCGGACACGGAACACGAGCTCAGGCCCGGCGGCTTCGCCTATCTGCCACCTGGCTGCACCTGGAGCGTTCGTAACCGCGGCCAGAGCCCGGCGCAGCTTCACTGGATCCGGAAGCTGTATCAGCGCGTGCCGGGTTTGGCCCAGCCCGAGGTGATCGTGACCAATGCAGACTCCTTGGAACCAGTATCGATGCCGGGCACTGAGGGGAGGTGGGCCACGACGCGCTTCATCGATCCGGCCGATATGCGACACGACATGCACATCAATATCGTCACGTTCGAACCGGGTGCGAAGATCCCCTTTGCAGAGACGCACGTCATGGAGCACGGATTATATGTGCTCGAGGGCAAGGCCGTTTACCGTCTCAATCGCGACTGGGTCGAGGTCGAGGCCGGGGACTATATGTGGCTGCGCGCCTTCTGCCCGCAAGCGTGCTACGCAGGAGGTCCGGGTCGGTTTCGCTATCTCCTTTACAAGGACGTCAACCGGCACATGAATTTGCGGCAGGGACCTCCGCTGATCTGAGCCCGAGCGACGTTGATTCCCGGGCAAGTCGACTTCTTCGGGCAAGTCGGCCTCGGGCATGCCCCGACGATTCGGGCTGGGCCGCAGACGTTCAGTTGGTGCGGCAGGCCGACTGGCGGATCCGTCCGTGCCATCGAGCGGTTGCAGGAACCATCACTCCGCGCACGAGTTGGCCGGTCGGGCAGGACCGAAAATCACACGAGGCCGACCGTGCAAGACGACATGCGCGTGCGCACCACCGCGCAGATCGCGGGTCATCCGATTCATCCGATGCTGGTGCCTATCCCGATCGCGTGCTTCGTCGGGGCGCTCTTGACCGACATCGCCTATGTCGCCAGCGCCGAGATCATGTGGGCGAATTTTTCCGCCTGGCTTCTGCTCGCTGGCGTCGTCTTCGGCGTGCTGGCGGCGATCGCGGGCCTGATTGATTTCCTCGGCAACCGCCTGGTGCGGGCGCAAACGCCGGCCTGGCCGCATTTGATCGGAAATGCACTGGCGCTGATCCTCGCCGTCGTCAACGCGCTGATCCACACCCGCGATGCCTGGACCTCGGTGTGGCCGACCGGGCTCGTTCTGTCCGTGATCACGGTGCTGATCCTGCCCGTCACCGGCTGGCTCGGCTGGGCCATGGTCTATCGCCACGGCGTAGGAGTTGCACGATGATATCGAAGCTTGCCCGGGCGCTGGTGTTCTCGCCGCTGCTGTTGCTGGCTGGCTGCGACGACGGCAGCGGCGACCCCAAGGCGCAGATCGGCGCCAACCCAAAACTTCCCGACATCCAGCAATATTTGCTGCCGCCGGTCCACATCGCGCGCATCGTCGGCTGGAAGAAGAACGAGACGCCGGCTGTGGCTGAGGGCCTGCAGGTCAAGGCCTTCGCGACCGGCCTGCAGCATCCGCGTTTCATCTACGTGCTGCCCAATGGTGACGTGCTGGTGGCGGAATCCAAGGCGCCGAAGGGGGCCGGGATCAAGCGGCCCAAAGAGATCGTCATGGGCTATATCGAGTCCTGGGCGACCTCGGGCGGCAACGACACCGGGCCGGGCAACCGCATCACGCTGCTGCGCGACAGCAATGGCGACGGCGTGCCGGAAACCCAAAGCGTCTTTCTCGATCATCTCAACTCGCCGTTTGGCATCGCTCTGGTCGGCAACGACCTCTATGTCGCCAATGCCGATGCCATCGTCAGATATCCCTACACGGAAGGCGACACCAAGATCACTGCGCCCGGCACCGAGCTGACGCCGCTGCCGGGTGGGCCGATCAACCATCACTGGACCAAGAGCCTGGTCGCGAGCCCCGACGGCTCGAAACTCTATGCCGGCGTCGGCTCCAACAGCAACATCACCGAAAACGGCATGGAGGCCGAGCACAACCGCGCCGCGATCCTCGAGGTCGATCGTGCCAGCGGCCGGTGGCGCGTGTTCGCAAGCGGCCTGCGCAATCCGAACGGGCTCAGCTTCGAGCCGCAGAGCGGCGCGTTGTGGACGGTGGTGAACGAGCGCGACGAGCTCGGTCCCGATCTCGTTCCTGACTACATGACCTCGGTGAAGGACGGCGGCTTTTACGGCTGGCCCTATAGCTATTACGGTCAGCATGTCGATCCCCGCGTCAAGCCGCAGCGACCGGATCTCGTCGCCAAGGCGATCGTACCGGATTATGCCCTGAGCTCGCATGTCGCCCCGCTCGGGCTCGTCTTCAACACCGGCTCCGGCCTGTCGGCCGCCTATCGTGGCGGCGCCTTCGTCGGCGAGCATGGCAGCTGGAACAGGAAGGTGCTCAACGGCTACAAGGTCGTGTTCGTGCCGTTTACCGAGGGCAAGCCGAGCGGACCGGCGCAGGACGTCGTGACGGGTTTCTTGAACAGCGACAACCAGGCGCGTGGCCGTCCCGTCGGCGTCGCCATCGACAAGACTGGCGCGCTGCTGGTCGCGGACGACAGCGGCAACACGGTGTGGCGCGTCAGCGCCGCGCATCCGCAGCTGACGCAACGATAGGGCCGCCGGCGCGTTATCGGACAGACGGTGAAAGCCAAATTCTGAAACTCAAAGCCAGGAGTTGGACAATGGGCCTTGCTCAATATGCCATCGTGCCGGTGAGGGACGAATGGGGCGTGCTGCACGACGGCGACGTCAAGAACACATACGCCACCAAGGAAGCTGCATTCGAATCGGCGGTCGCCGCCGCATCCCTCGCGCTTCGTGAGGGCCATGAAGTCCAGGTCAGCGTGCCCGGCCGCGAAGCCGGAGGCAACGCGCTCGGCGTCCAGGACAACGCTTGAGAAGGAAGACGCGATGACCAAGCCGCGTGAGCCGAACGGCGTCGAGCCATCCCGCTCCGAGGACGACATCCAGCGGGAGCAGCTGGGTCCCCGCGGCGTGCCCGGTGCGCCTGATCCGGCCAAGATGACCCCGCAGCGCGACAAGAAGACGCCGAAGCACGTCGATCCCGGCCACACCGCGTGAGGCGGCGCGGCGGCCCAACATGATCAGACGATCAATCGTCCGCGCCGCGCGGCGATCCCGATCGCAACCTCGGCACCCGCGTTGAAGTCGAGACGGTCGGCTTCAATGCCGTCGCTGAAGATGACGCCGTTTTCCGCCATCAGCGAGCGTATGCGCAACTGGTCCGCCGAGGCGAGCCGGCCGCAGACGAGATGGGTCTGCGAATGGCGGCTGGGGAAGGGCTCGCGCACCGCGAAGCGCAGCTCCGGCGCGTCCCAGGGCAGGGCCTCGTAACCGGTCAGCGGGGGAGGCTGCCCAACAAGGCTGCCGGCAATGGCCAGCGAGCCGGTGACGATGCTCTTGAACCAGGCGGTCGATCCGAGGCCGGTCGAGACGATCAGTCCGCTCGAAGATTGCCGTTCCGTCGCCCCGCCGGCGGCAATCTCGTAGATCGCGGAGACATGCGTCCGTGCGCCGATGAACAAATCATTGACGGCGTAGAGCACCTGGCCATCGTTGAGCCGTGCTTCCGCCATCGTCACGGCCTGGCTGCCGCGCTTCTCAGTGGCGACCTCCGGCAGGAGCTTGGCGAGGTCGCGCGGCGCGAAGGGCAGGAGGATGCCGTCGTGGCGCGCGGGATCCGGATTGAGCCCGATCAGCGGATGGTCATCGAGATATTTCATCGTGTTGGCGACGACGCCGTCCTGGCCGAGCGCGACCACGATGTCATCAGGCCCGAAGAGGAAGTTCGGCAGGAAGCCGCGGTCGATGACCTGATAGCGCCCCCATTGCTCCAGCACTTGCAGCGTCGTGTGACGCTGGGCACGATAGACCTCGTGCTCGCGCTCATAGTCGGAGAAGTCGGCGCCGAGATGCTCGACATAGAAGCGCGCCTGCGCCGCCGTCAGGTGGCGCGCGATCAGGTCCTCCAGCCTGGTCTTGCGCGTCACCAGCACCACCTTGCGGTCATTGGCGGCGGGCATTGGCGGCCTCCGTCGGCTTCGGCTTCTCCATCAACTGGCTGAGCAGGTCCGGCGAGACGTTGAGCTGGCCGATCTTCTCGGCCTTCTCGGCAATGCCGGAGAAGGCTTGTGCGATCAGCTGACCCGGCTGCATGCCGGCAGCGGCAAGCGCCTGGATCACGCGGGTGTCGACGCCCTCGAAGATCTTCATCAGCGCGCCGACGCGGTAGGCCTCGGCGTCGGCCAGCGTCCTGGTGTTCTCGGCGTTGAGGCCGACGAAATCCTTGCGCTTGCCCTCCAGCACGATGTCCGCGGCCATGCCGGCCTCGCGCAGCTCATTGCGCTTTGCCGCAACGCTCGCCTCGGCGTCCATCTGGGTCTCGCGGATCGACCGCTTCTTCTGCTCGACCGCGATCTCGGTGTCGAGCTCGCTCTCGCGAATGGCGCGTTCCTGCTCGACGGCGAAGTTGCGCCGGGCGAAGATCGCTTCGTCCGCGTTCTTCAGGATCGCTTCGCGCGCTTGCGCCTCCAGCGCCTTCGCGGTCTCCGGCGTCGGCTTGATGCCGCGGATCGACACGCCGAGGATTTCGAGGCCGAGAGCTGCGATGTCGGCGCGCGCCCTCAAGCCGCCCGCGATGATGTCGGCGATGCGGTCGGACGCCTGCAACGCGTCCCTCAGCGTCAGTTCCTTCACCGCTTGCTGGGCGAGGACCTCGACCGTGCCGAGGATGCGTTCCGGCAGCTTTTCCGGATCGTCGCTCGCATAGGTCTTGCCGTCAGCCTTCAGGGTGAAGTCGAGCATCGAGGCCGCCTTCTTCGGGTCGCTGACGCGATAAGTCACCTGGCCCTGCACGGTCAGCGTCTGAAAGTCGCGCGCGGTCTGCTCGAAGATGAACGAGGCGTCGCGGCTGCCGATGGGCACCGCGACCAGCATGGTCACCGGCGCGTAATACAGCGCGGAAAGACCAGCACCCTCGGCGACGATCGCGCCGGCGCGATACTTCATCAGATACGTGGTGGGCTGGGCCTTGATGAACCTGACGCCGAACATGTGTTTCTCCAACGGCTGCAATAAGTGTGTCTGAGCAACTAAGTAAGTTGGACTGTACAACTAACTATGCTACTGTCAAGACCGAACAGGGGAGATTGGCGATGGCAGGTGAGGGGCGGAGCAAGGACCTTGGCAAGGTCCTCGGAAAGTCTGGAGAATTGGACTTTCCGCGCCCCCTGACCATGGTCGATGTCGTGATCTTTACGATCCTCGACGACAGCCTTCAGGCGCTGCTGATGCAGCGCCCGGCCGGCGAGGGCGAGCCGTTTCCGCTCAGCTTGGCGCTGCCGGGCGGCTTCGTGGACGTCACGAAGGACCGCGACCTCGCGGCTTGCGCGGCCCGCAAGCTGAAGGAGAAGACCGGGGTCACCAGCCCTTATCTGGAGCAACTCGGAAGCTGGGGAAGCGCGACGCGCGATCCGCGCGGCTGGTCGGCGACGCACGCCTATTTCGCGCTGATCCCGGCGGACGCAAGCGTGCTGGCGAACGATGCGCGGTGGTTTCCGATTCGAGGAGGCAGGCTCAAGGACAAGCTCGCTTTCGATCACGGCGACATCCTGGCAACCGCGATCCAGCGCCTGCGCAACAAGGTGGAATACACCTCGCTGCCGGCCTATCTGATGCCGCCGGAATTCACGCTGCCGGATTTGCAGCGCGTCTACGAGATCGTGCTCGACCGCCCGCTGGAGAAGAGCGCCTTCCGCACCCGCATCCTGTCGGCCGACATGATTGAGCCGGTCGCGAAGATGCGGCGCGGCCCGAACCGCCCGGCGCAACTCTACCGCCTGAAGAAGGGCAGCGAGCCCGTGTATTTCGTGCGGACGTTTAATCCGCCGGAATGAACTCCGCGGCGGCATGCCGAGCCGTCGGTCAGCGTGCAGGATGGGTCGGCTCGGCCCTTTAGCCCTGATAACATCATGTTAGGTTTATCGAATAACTGGGTAATTGTGTTAGCCCGGCGAAAGCCTACTGTCTCTTCACTCAAGACACCGACCGGCAGTGCCAAGCGCTCGCGGAGCTCCGCAGAGCGCCCGGAGATTGCTGTCCAATTTGTCCAGCGAAGCCCGCCAACGGGACGTCAACAAACGAACAGATCGGGAGGAGCTTTTTGTGATGGCTACCACGCGCGCGATCCACGACATGAGTCAGTCCAGGAAGGCTGCTGCCAGCGGCTGGATCGGGTCGGCTCTCGAATATTATGACTTCTTCATCTACGCGACCGCTGCGTCGCTGATCTTCCCGCAAATCTTCTTCCCGTCGGACAATCCCACGGTCGCGATCGTCGCATCGCTGGCGACCTATGGCGTTGGATATGTGGCCCGGCCGATCGGCGCCTTCGTGCTCGGACATTGGGGCGACACCCATGGCCGCAAGACCGTCCTCATCCTCTGCATGTTCCTGATGGGCATCTCGACCATGGCGGTGGGCATCCTGCCGACCTATCAGCAGGTCGGCATCCTGGCGCCGATCCTGCTCGTCATGCTGCGCCTCGTGCAGGGATTTGCCGTTGCCGGCGAAATCTCCGGCGCAAGCTCGATGATTCTGGAGCATGCGCCGTTCGGTCGGCGCGGCTTCTATGCAAGCTTCGCCCTTCAGGGCGTGCAGGCCGGACAGATTCTCGCAGCTGCGGTCTTCCTGCCGCTGGCGGCCTATATGCCGACCGACGCCTTCAACAGCTGGGGCTGGCGGATTCCCTTCCTGCTCAGCTTCTTCGTCATCGTCGCCGGCTACATCATTCGCCGCGAAGTCGACGAGACCCCCGCCTTTGCGCGAGAGGGCGAGCGGGGAGAAACGCCGCGGGCGCCCATCGTTCAGGCCATCAAGCTGAACTGGCCCGACATGCTCAGGGTCATCTGCATGGCGCTGATGAATGTCATTCCGGTTGTCGCGACCATCTTCGGTGCGGCCTACGCGGTGCAGCCGGCCTACGGTATCGGCTTTGCCAAGGACGTTTATCTGTGGATCCCGGTCCTCGGAAACATGCTGGCCGTGTTCGTTATTCCCTTCGTCGGCAATCTCTCCGACAAGGTCGGGCGCAAGCCTCCGATCGTCGTGGGCGCGCTGCTCTCCGGCTTGCTCGCCTTCGGCTACCTCTATGCCATCAGCATCAGGAACGTGCCGCTGGCGATCCTGCTGTCGCTCCTGATGTGGGGCGTCGTCTATCAGGGCTATAACGCGATCTTCCCGAGCTTTTACCCGGAGCTATTTCCGACGCGCACACGGGTGTCGGCGATGGCGATCTCGCAGAACATCGGAACGACCATCACCGCCTTGCTTCCAGCCCTGTTCGCCATCGTAGCGCCTCCCGGCTCGGCCAACATTCCCTTGACGGTGGGCGCGATCGCCTTCGGCATCACGGTGATCGCGGCGCTGGCGGCCGTCACGGCCCGGGAGACCTATCGGATCAAGATCGACGATCTCGGCAATCCCAAGGCCGTTCCGATCGCCCGAGCCGACTACGAGCGGCAGCGTGCGGAAGCCGCGAATGGTGTGGCCGCAGTTCAGACCTGACGCGAACGCGAGGAAGCCTTGCCGTCGCGACAATTGATGTTTGCGGCGGCAGGGCTCCGCGCGCTATGTCAGGGCCTGATCGAACTTGGTGCGCGTGAGCGCGATCATCATGAGGTTGCAGGATGAACCCCGTCGTCGTTGCTGTCGCTATCACCGGCTCCGTTCCGCGCAAGAAGGACAATCCGGCGGTGCCGATTCTGCCGTCCGAACAGATCGAGTCGACGCAGGAGGCCTTCGAGGCCGGCGCCACGCTTGCCCACATCCACGTTCGCAATGATGACGAGACGCCGTCGTCCGATCCCGAACGTTTTGCGAAGGTAGCGGAGGGGATCAGGAAGCATTGTCCTGGCATGATCGTCCAGTTCTCGACCGGCGGGCGGGGCCGCGATCCCTCGGCGCGCGGATCGTCGCTTTATCTGAAGCCGGACATGGCCTCGTTGTCCACGGGATCGGTGAACTTCCCGACGATTGTTTATGAGAATAGCGCCGCCCTGGTCGAGACCCTCGCCACCGGCATGCAGACGAATGGCATCCGGCCGGAGATCGAGATCTTCGATCTGTCTCATATCCATGGTGCCCGCCGCCTGATCGAGGCGGGGCTGATCGACCCGCGTCCGCACGTACAGTTCGTCATGGGCGTCAAGAACGCGATGCCGGCGGACGAGCATGTCCTCGACATCCTGCTGGCTGAGCTCAGGCGGCTGATCCCGCACGCGACCTGGACCGCGGCCGGGATCGGACGTCACCAGGCCGAGGTCATGGGCTGGGCGCTGGCGCGGGGCGCCGACGCGGTTCGGACCGGGCTCGAGGACAATATCAGGATCGACAAGACACGCCTGGCCGCCAGCAATGCGGAGCTCGTGACCATCGCCTGCGAGGCTGTCACGCGCCACGGTCGCCGCGTTGCGACCGCCGCCGAGGCGCCATCCTTGCTCGGGATCGCGCGGTAGAGGCCACTGCCTCCTCCTGACATGCTCCCGGCTGCCTTCTGCCATTCGGCGGCCGGCGTTCCCGTGCGCTGGGTCTCCAGCTAAGAGAGGTGTCACAGGCGTGATCGGCGCCTGCCGGGCAGGCGAACGTTTGGAATGCGGTTCTTGAAATCTGACAGCAGGCTGATCGGGGTCCTGCTGGTGCTCGCCATCACGCAGCTGGTCGGATGGGGCACGATCGGGCTTCCTGCCATCGTCGGGCGCGATCTCGCCGCCGATCTCGGCATGAGCCTGCCGGCGGTGTTCGCCGGGACATCCGTTCTCTACGTCTCGATGGGGCTGTGCGCGCCGTGGCTCGCCAAATCGTTTGCGCGGCATGGCGCGCGGACGGTCATGATGGTCGGCACGGTCGTCACCGCGCCCGGCTTCGTGCTGCTGTCTCTCGCGCGCGAGCCGGTGCTCTATTTCGCCGCCTGGATCGTCCTCGGCATCGCCGGCAGCGCCACGCTGTCGACCGGCGCCTATATCATGCTGAACGAGATCGCGGGGCGGCAGGCCAAGAACGCGATCGGGGCCTTGATGCTGGTGACGGGCCTGTCCAGCAGCATCTTCTGGCCGACGACGTCGTTCCTCAGCGGACACCTCGGCTGGCGGGGGACGTGCCTGGTTTACGCGGCCATGCTGATCCTCGTGTCGCTTCCGCTCTATGCATTCGTGGCGCCGCGCCGGAGACTTGCGAAGGACGATGGCGGCAAGCCGGCTAAGTCTGCCGATGTGCCCGCGATTCCAAGGAGCACTTTCGGCCTCGTCGTCGCCGCGATCACGCTCAACGCCTTCGTCAATTTCGGCATCAGCGCCATCATGATCGAGCTGTTGCGGGCGGAGGGGCTGGCGCCGGCGCAGGCACTCCTCTTCGGCTCGATGCTGGGCGTGATCCAGGTCAGCGCCCGCGGGCTCGATCTTCTCGGCGGCGGGCGATGGGACGGGATTACGACCGGGCTCGTCGCGGGCACCGCGCTGCCCGTCGCGATGCTGCTGCTGATGCTGAGCGAAGGCGCGACCTGGGCGGTCGCGGTCTTCATCCTGCTCTATGGCGCCGGCAGCGGCGCGATGGCGGTGGCGCGGGCGACCATCCCGCTGGTGTTCTACGACCAGGCCGAGTTCGCCAAGGCGATGTCGATGATCGCGCTGCCGCTCAATCTGGCGTCCGCGATCTCGCCACCGCTCCTCGTCGGCCTGCTTACCCAATTCGGCAGCCGCGGCGCGCTCGGTCTCACCTTCGTCTGCTCCTGCGCGACGGTATTGATCCTGATCCTGCTCGGCCGGCGGCGGCCGCGCGTGGCGGCGGCAGCCGTGACCTGAGCCGATCAGGCAATATTCGCGGCGCGGAAAGCTGCCGACAGGAAGTGAGCTTGCTGCCGAAGCTGCGGATAGCCGTATGCCGCCAGTGCAGGGCTCAAGGCGCCAAAATAGTGTATCCGCTGGGGAGCGCGGCCGCTCAGAGCCGCCGCGCCAAAATTCAGTTCCCCGGAGGAAATCGACATGTCGGCCCTGCCGCTTTCAGGCATCAAGATCCTTGACCTTACGCGCGTGCTTGCCGGGCCTTTGTCGGCCCAGATGCTGGGCGATCTCGGCGCCGAGGTGATCAAGATCGAGCGGCCGGGCACCGGCGACGACGCGCGCGCCTTCGGCCCGCCTTACCTCAGCGATCCCGAAGGCAAGGCCAACAACAACAATTCCTTCTATCTCTGCGCCAACCGCAACAAGAAGTCGGTCACCGTCAACATCGCCAAGCCCGAGGGCCAGGCGATCATCCGCGAGCTCGCCAAGGACGTCGACGTCTTCATGGAGAACTACAAGGTCGGCGATCTCAAGCGCTACGGCCTCGACTACGAGACCATCAAGGCGATCAACCCCGGCATCATCTATTGCTCGGTGACCGGCTTCGGCCAGACCGGACCGTACGCGCCGCGCGCCGGCTATGACGCCATCCTGCAGGCGATGGGCGGCCTGATGAGCGTCACCGGCCACATGGATGGCGAGCCCGGCGAGGGCCCGATGAAGGTCGGTCCCTCCATTGTCGACTACATGACCGGCATGAACACCTCGATCGGAATTCTCTCGGCTCTCTACCATCGCGACGCCAATAACGGGCAGGGCCAGCATATCGACGTCTGCCTGTTCGACACGGTCATTGCGTCGTTGTCGCACTGGCTGCAGATCTACCTCGTCAACGGCAAGACGCCGCCGCGACGCGGCACCTGGGGCAATGGCGGCATGCCGGCCGGTGTGTTCCGCTGCACCGATGGCGAGCTGATGCTGGTGGTCGGCAATGACGGCCAGTTCCGGAAGACCTGCGCCGTGCTCGGCGAACCCGAGCTTGCGAGCGATCCGCGCTTCGTCAAGAACAACGACCGCGTCACGCACGGCAAGGAGATCATGGCGATCTTCGCCGGCCTGTTCCTGAAGCAGCCGGTGGCCTACTGGCTGGAAAAGCTGGAGGAGGCCGGCGTACCCTCGGGTCCGATCAACAATTTCGAGCAGGTGTTTTCCGATCCGCACGTCCAGTCGCGCGGCATGCGGGTGAAGACCGAGCACAAGTTCGAACCGGAACTCTCGCTGATCCGAAACGCGCTGACTCTTTCGGGCACCCCCATCACCGAATATCGCGCCCCGCCGCTGCTTGGTGAGCACACGCAGGAGGTCCTCGGCGGCAAGCTCGGCTACGATGCGGGCAAAATCGAGACGCTGAAGCAGCAGGGGATCATCTAACTCAGCAGAAGCAGCGTGCGCTCTTACCCTCTTCCCTCGTGAGAGAGGGTGGTTCGCAGCAAAGCGGCGGCCGCAGAGGACGCGCGCGCGATGCTCGGGCTTGCCTGAGGCTTGCGCGCCATCCCCAGATAGTTCCGGTCCGTAGTCTCACAGGCTTCCGTTCCGCGCCAGACTCTGTTTCGATCTCTCCACTAACGTCGGGAGGGAAATGGATGTCCTACACGATCGGGTTCCAGGCCAAGGACCAGAAGGCAATTCTGGCAACCGAGGCGGCCACCGCCAATCAGGCCGTCGCCATCGTTGCCGCACTGCGGCAGAGTGCCGAGGAGATCAAGTTCATCCGCTCGCCGCAGGAAGGCGAGATGGGCATCGAGATGCTGCTGCTGCTCGCCAAGGAAGAGGCCGAGGAGATGCCGCAGCGGGCCTGAACCCGCGGCGACAACCACACTTCGATTAGAAGCGAAGCATGCCGGCTGCAGGATGATGTAGTCAGGCGTCGGTCTCGCTTGAACCGAAGGTGGCTGCATGAAACGCGAAGCGCTCCGCGTCGAACCGATCTCGACCTTTCTCGACCGCCGCAACGCACCGGTCTCGCCGGTGACGCGCGCCGGCAACATGATCTTCGTCGCCGGCCTGCCGCCGTTCGACCCGGCGACGGGCGAGATCGCGCAAATGCCGATCGAGCGGCAGAGCGAGATCGTCATGGAGCAGATGAAGCTGTGCCTCCAGACGGCCGGTGCCTCGCTCGACAACGTCATGAAGTGCAACGTCTACTGTACCTCGACGAAACATTTCGCCGCGTTCAACGCCATCTATGCACGCTATTTCCCTGAAGATCCGCCGGCGCGGATCTTCGTCTGCACGCCGGAATGGTTCGGCCCCTTCGACGTCGAGATCGACTGCATCGCGATGATGTGAGGGACTACCGCGCCGCGACCCGCGCCGGTGCCTTCGTCTCCGCCCGTCCCGCCGTCAGCGCCATCGTCGCCACGCTGACCACGCGCGCGACCACGTCCTCGACGTCGTCGAGGTCGCATTTGCCTTCCGACAGTTTTGTCAGCCGCTCGCTCTCGCGGATGGTGTGGTGTGCCATCGCGAGCGCGAAGTTGAGGCCCCAGTAGATATCGACGTCGCTGCGGTCGGGCAGGGCGCGGCGCATCGCGCCGGCGAATTTGCGCAAATGGTCGATCTCTCGGTTCTTGATGCGGCGGATCGGCGGCACGGATTCAATCGAGGCGCGGATCATGAAGCGCGCTGCGGTGGAGCGCTGGTTCTCAGGCCCGAGGCAGCCGCGCAGCGTCGGCCCGACCAGCGCGTGCAAGATCACCTCGATCGGCGCACGGCCGCCGCCTTTCTCTTCCGCCGCCTTCAATTCGCGCAGGCGCTCGCGGTTGGTGGCGATCGAGCGGGTGACGAACAATTCCGCGATCAGCTCGTCCTTCGAGCCGAAATGATAGTTCACCGCGGCGAGGTTGACACCCGCCTCCGCGACGATGTCGCGCAGCGTCACGTCGCCGAAGCCGCGATCGGCATAGAGCCGTTCGGCGGCGGCGAGAATGGCAGACCTCGTATGATCGCTGGCCATGACCTTTATCCCGTCATTCCGGGGCTCGCGAAGCGAGAACCCGAAATCTCGCCCCACATTTCGAGATTCCGGGTTCAGCCCTGCGGGCCGCCCCGGAATGACGTCGTGAGCGAGGGAGTTGCAATTCAAACAGTTGTATGAAACTATCGTTTGAAGGCCGGAGATGTCAATCGCAATCGGGACTCGTTCGCAACTCGCGAAGCCGGTTCCGAAGCGCCCGCAAGCTGTGCGCTTGCGGGCCGGACGGTCCGGCGCAAAACAGGCTCGCGAAGCAAACAGCTTCGCAGAAGAGAGACGAGGAGCGTCCCATGGATTTCGATCTGTCCCCCAAGCAGAAGGAATGGCTCGACCGCGTGCGGTCCTTCATGGCCAAGCACGTGCGCCCGGCGGTGCCGATCTATGATCAGCAGGATCACGCCGGCGAGCGCTGGAAGGTGATCCCGATCCTGGAGGACCTCAAGAAGAAGGCGAAGGCCGAAGGCCTCTGGAACATGTTCATGCCGCCGAGCGAGCATGAGGACGACGAATTCCGCGGCGCGGGACTGACCAATCTGGAATACGCGCTGCTGTCGGAAGAGATGGGCCGCATCACCTGGGCCTCGGAAGTATTCAACTGTTCCGCGCCCGACACCGGCAACATGGAAGTGTTCATCCGCTACGGCTCCAAGGAGCAGAAGCGCAAATGGCTGCGTCCGCTGATGGACGGCGAGATCCGCTCCGCCTTCCTGATGACGGAACCGGCGGTGGCCTCCTCGGACGCGACCAACATCGAAACCCGCATCGAGAAGGATGGCGATCATTACGTCATCAATGGCCGCAAATGGTGGTCGTCCGGTGTCGGCGATCCCCGCTGCAAGATCGCGATCCTGATGGGCAAGACCGATTTCAAGGCGGCCAAGCATCAGCAGCAGTCGCAGATCCTGGTTCCGCTCGACACGCCCGGCATCAAGGTCGAGAAGATGCTGCCGGTGTTCGGCTTCGACGACGCGCCGCACGGCCATGCCCAGGTGTTGCTGGAGAACGTCAGGGTGCCGAAAGAGAACATCCTGCTCGGCGAAGGCCGTGGCTTCGAGATCGCGCAGGGCCGGCTCGGCCCCGGCCGCATCCATCACTGCATGCGCACCATCGGCAAGGCCGAGGAGGCGCTGGAGAAGATGGTGAAGCGCCTGTCCTCGCGCAGCGCCTTCGGCAAGAAGATCGTCGAGCACTCTGTGTGGGAGCAGCGCATCGGCGATGCCCGCACCAACATCGAGATGACGCGCCTGCTCTGCCTCAAGGCTGCCGACATGATGGACAAGGTCGGCAACAAGACCGCGCAGGCCGAGATCGCCATGATCAAGGTCGCGGCGCCCAACATGGCGCTGAAGATCATCGACGAGGCGATCCAGGCTTTCGGCGGCGCCGGTGTCTCGGACGAGGCGGGCCTTGCCAAGGACTACGCCCACATCCGCACGCTCCGTCTCGCCGACGGTCCGGACGAGGTGCACAATCGCGCCATTGCCAGACTTGAGGTTCGGAAGTATGCAAACTCTCCCGGTCACTAAGAGGGAGAGCCGGGAGGCGCTCCCGATCTGAAGAAACGGCAGGGCACGATGCGGTGACCGCTTGACGCAAGTGCGTCAGCGGTTACCGATTAGGATCATGCTCGACCTGAAATGGTCAGGACTGAAGAGGGAGCGTCATCGTGGCTGACGGCGTCAGGAAAGACGAAGAGTTCTCGGGCACCAAGCCGGTCGAGGAGCGTCATCGCTTCGACGAGATGCGGCTCGAAGCCTGGATGCGCGACAACGTCGAAGGCTATCAGGGGCCGCTGGTCGTGCTCCAGTTCAAGGGCGGCCAGTCCAATCCGACCTACCGGCTGAACACGCCGAACCGTTCCTACGTGATGCGCCGCAAGCCGTTCGGCAAATTGCTGCCGTCGGCGCATGCGGTCGATCGCGAATATCGCGTGATCGCGGCGCTCGGCAAGCAGGGCTTTCCCGTCGCGCACGCCTATGCGCTGTGCCAGGACGACAGCGTCATCGGCGCGGCCTTCTACATCATGTCGATGGAGGAGGGCCGGGTGTTCTGGGATCCGACGCTGCCGAGCCAGGATGGCGATGCGCGGCGCAAGATCTTCACCAGCAAGATCGAGACGCTGGCGAAGCTCCACATGTACGACCCCACCGCGATCGGGCTCGGCGAGTTCGGCAAGCCTGGCAATTATTTCGCGCGGCAGATCGACCGCTGGACCAAGCAATATCGCGCGTCCGAAACGCAGCACATTCCCGAGTTCGAGAAGGTCGCCGAATGGCTGCCGAAGACGGTGCCGGAGCAGGCCCGCGTCTCGATCGTCCATGGCGACTATCGCCTCGACAACATGATTTTCCACGCGACGGAACCGCGCGTGCAGGCGGTGCTGGACTGGGAGCTGTCGACGCTCGGCGATCCCATGGCCGACTTCACCTACCTGTTGATGCAGTGGATCATGCCGGGCCTGCAGGGCGCGGACCTCAAGGCGCTCAACATCCCGAGCGTGGAAGAAGCTGCGCAGATCTATTGCAACGTCACCAAGATGACGGTGCCTGATCTCAACTGGTACTTCGCCTACAATCTGTTCCGTCTCGCCGGCATCACCCAAGGCATCGCCGGCCGCGTCCGCGACGGCACCGCCGCCAACGCCAAGGCGCTGGAGTCAGCCAAGCGCACCGTGCCGCTGTCGCAGGCCTCATGGGAATACGCGCAGAAGGCCGGCGCGGTGTAGGAACGACGAAGGCGCGGCCGGTGGCCGCGCTTTTTTCTTGCGCCACTCTCGCCACACACTCCGTCATTGCGAGCGTAGCGAAGCAATCCAGACCATTTCTGCGGGGGCAGCCTGGATTGCTTCGTCGCAAGGGCTCCTCGCAATGAGGAGGCGGGATACGAGACCCCTGATTGACAGCTCTCGTAGGGTGGGCAAAAGCGCGCAGCGCTGTGCCCACGATCTCCCCGTGATCGCAGCCTGATGGTGGGCACGCTTCGCTTTGCCTACCCTACGGCACCTACGACGCCGCTTTCGCACAATGCGCGATCAGTCTCTCCACGAATCCCGCACACTTCTCCAGCTCCGCCATCTCCACGAACTCGTCCGGCGTATGCGCCTGCGCGATCGAGCCGGGGCCGATCACCACCGAGGGGATATCGGCCATGCTGGCGAACAGGCTGGCCTCGGTGCCGAAGGCGACCTTGGCGTGGTCGTTGCGCCCTGCAAGGCTCTTGGCGAGCGTGACGATGGCGGCGTCGGCGGCGGTGTCGAGGGCGGGGTAGTCGAGGATCTCCTCGAAATCGATGCCGCACTCCGGATGCCGCGCCTTCATCGCTGGCTCGAGCTCGGCCCTGGCCCAGGCGACGATCGCATCCGTCACCTCCCTGGACTCGGTGATGCCGATGCCGCGGCATTCGAAATCCACCGTGCAGGTGTCGGGCACGATGTTCAGCGCGGCGCCGCCGTGCACGATGCTGGTGAGCAGCGTCGAATGCGGAACGTCGTAGAGGCTGTCGGTCGCTCGCACGGCTGCGAGCGCCACGGCGCGGCGGCGGATCTCGACGATCAGCTCGGCGGCATATTCGATCGCGTTGACGCCGTCGGGCGCGATCGAGGAGTGGCGGGCGAGGCCGCGGAAGGTTGCGCGCACGCCGTGCTTGCCCTTGTGGCCGATGATGACCTTCATCTGGGTCGGCTCGCCGATGAAGGCGCCGAGCGGTATGATCCGTTTCTTCGCGACCTCGCCGAGCATCGGCCGCACGCCGACGCAGCCGATCTCCTCGTCATAGGAGATCGCCAGATGAATCGGCGTTACGAGCTTGGCCTCCAGCATCTCCGGAACCATGGCGAGGCACACCGCGACAAAACCCTTCATGTCGGTGGTGCCGCGGCCGTAGAGCTTGCCGTCGCGCTCGATCAGCCTGAAGGGATCGTGGCTCCAGTCCTGTCCCACCACCGGCACGACGTCGGTATGGCCCGACAGCACCAGGCCCGGGCGGTCCTCGGGGCCGATCGTGACCCACAGCGAGGCCTTCTGGCCTGTTACGTCGGTGATGCGCTCGCCCTTGACGCCGAACGCGGCGAGGTAGCTCTCGATATGGGCAATCAGGGGCAGGTTGGTGCGGTCGCTGACGGTGTCGAAGCCGACGAGGTCGGCGAGGAGTTTGCGGATACGGTCGGGTCTTGAGCTGGGCATTGTCTCGTTCTGTCAGGGAGTATGGAGGCTGCAGTGCTTGCAGGAACCATACCAACGCGGTGGCTGATTGCGCAAATCAACACAAACCCGTAGCCGGATGGAGCGAAGCGTAATCCGGGGCCTGCGTGCTTCGTGACAGGACTCCCGGATTACGCTGCGCTTCATCCGGGCTACAAGGGCCACAATCCCTTGGGTTGCCCGTCGGGCAAAACACGCCAGCGCTGGGTCAACGCGCGGCGGCAAAAATATTCCACTTTACCGAAATTCGGAAATGTCGTATGTGTCGCGGCAACTCGGCCCAAGGAAGAGGGGCGTATCGCGATCGTCACGAACGCGGGCCGGGCGGCGGTGGACGCAGGTGACATCGGCGCGAACAGCTTCGCAGGGCGGGTAACCGTGAGCGAAGACCTCGCGCACACGACCGGTGTGATTCTAGCGTACGGCAAAATCGTGTGGTCCTGACGCCCGGGGTCTGTGCGTCAAGTGTTGCGGTGATGTGGCGGCCCAACCGGGCACGCGCATCAGCCATCCGCAAGGCGACGGGGGCAATAGTGCATCGCTCCCCGGGGAGAGCACGACATAAGCCGTAAGCCCACTGCGCAGGGAAGGCCGGATGTCCTGGCTACACCTGTATGCCGCTGTGCAGCTTCTTGTTACGCAGGTTTCGCACAGTGGACCTCGGGTGCCAGCGGGCTCCCGGTCTTCCCTGCGCCCTCTTTCAATTATGAGGGTGAAGAGATGAAGCAAAGCTCGGGCGAGATGAGCCGCGAGGATGCGAGGGTGTGTCTGCGGTTTGAGCTACGTGCCACGATCTCGATCTCGTAGGGTGGGCCCACGCCCTGTGGCTCAGGGAGAGGAGATCGTGGCACGGCGCTATGCGCCTTTGCCCACCCTACGGCACGACGGCTGGATCTGCACTGGAGCATCGCAATGACGATGTGGAGAGAGCTGCCAAACTCGCCTCTCGTGCCCTGGACGCTGCGCAGCAGCGTAAGAACGCTGCAGCGCGTCCGGGACACGCGAGAGTTAAACCGGCTTGCCCGTATACGGCATCGACGCGGTGAGGCCACCGTCGACCGGGAACGCCTGGCCGTTCACATAGGAGGCTTCGTCGCTGGCCAAAAACAACCCCATCGCTGCGAGCTCGTGCGGTTGGCCGGGGCGCTTGAGCGGATTGAGCTGGCCGATCTTGTCCTGGGTGCCGCGCTCCTTGGCGCGGTCGAAGATCGGTTTTGTCATGCCTGTTTCGATCAGGCCCGGGCACACCGCGTTGATGCGCACGCCGGTGCCGGTGAGCGAATACGCCGTGGTCTGCACCAGGCTGATCACGCCGGCCTTGCTTGCGGCATAGGGATGCCCGCTGGCCCCGGCCTTGAGGCCTGCAACGGACGCGGTCAGCACGATCGCGCCGGACTGCTGCTTCACCATGTGCGGCATCGCGTGCTTCACGGCGAGGAACGGGCCGATCAGATTGACGCGCAACACCTCCTGCCAATGCTCTACGGTTTGCTCGCCGAGCGGGACGAGCCCGCCGCTGACGCCGGCATTGGCCCAGATCACGTCGAGTCGGCCGTGGGTCTTCACCGCCTTGTCGATCACGGCGATGACGTCCGTCTCGGAGCCCGCGTCGGCGATCATGGCTTCCGCAACGCCGCCGGCCTTCTTCACCTCGTCGACGGTCTCCTTCACCGCCTCGGTGCGATCGACCGCGATCAGCTTGGCGCCTTCCCGGGTGAACAGCAGCGCGGCGGCGCGACCGATGCCGCTGCCGGCGCCGGTGATGATGACGGATTTGCCTTGCAGGCGGCCCATGCGTTCTCTCCTGTGGTGCCTCACGCGACGCTTGCCGCGCGACGGAATTTCAAACAAGATTTCAAACGGTAAAAGTGTCTTGAGACACGTTCACACCTGACGTACAGCGACATCAAACGGGATGGAAGGGTTTCGATGGCAGGCGCAGACAAGCCCAATGTGGTCATGACACGGTGGTGGTGGGTCCGTCACGCGCCGGTGCGCAATGACGGCGGCAACATCTACGGACAAAGCGACATCGCCTGCGACACCAGCGATACCTATGTGTTCAATGCTGTTGCCAAGGTGCTGCCACGCACGGCGGTCTGGTATTCGAGCAATCTGATGCGTACGCACCAGACCGCGGAAGCGATCTGGGCGGCCGGTTTCCCAAGGCCCGCGTCGATGAAATGGGAAGCGGACCTCGCCGAGCAAAATCTCGGCCGCTGGCAGGGCATGAACCGCGCCCAGTTCGTCGCCAGCCGACCCGTCGGCACGAGCTGGTTTGCCGACATCAACGAGCCCGCGCCCGGCGGCGAGAGCTTCATGGATCTCTACAACCGCACGCGCCGCACCATCGAGCGGATCAACGCTGAGGCGGGGGGCCAGGACATCATCGCGGTCGCGCATGGCGGCACCATCAAGGCGGCGCTGGGGCTCGCGCTCGACGGCCAGCCGGAGCGGGGATTGTCGTTCGACATCGACAATTGCTCGGTGACGCGGCTGGATTATTTCGCAACTCCCGAGCGCAAGGTCTGGCGGCTGCCGATGGTGAACCAGCAGCCGTGGATCGCGGATGCTGCGCACGCGGCGATGCATCAGCCGGCGGGACCGGAGGTCAAGAAGCTGGCCTGAGTGAGCTGTCATTCCGGGGCGATGCGCAGCATCGGGCCCGGAATCTGGAGATGAAGACAAAGATCAATCTGGGAGAGAAACATGACCTTGTTCGACATGAAGGGGAAAGTCGCCGTCATCACCGGATCGACGCGCGGCATTGGGCTTGCGATCGCCGAGCGCATGGCCGAGCACGGCGCCAAGGTCGTGATCTCATCGCGCAAAGCCGATGTCTGCGAGCAGGTGGCCAAGGGCATCAACGACAAGTTCGGCAAGGGCACTGCGGTCGCGATCGCTGCGAACATCTCCTCGAAGGAGAACCTGCAAAACCTCGTCGATGAGAGCAACCACGCCTTCGGCAAGATCGACGTGCTGGTCTGCAACGCCGCCTCGAACCCATACTACGGTCCGCTCGCCGGCATCTCCGACGACCAGTTCCGGAAGATCCTGGACAACAACATCGTCGCCAACAACTGGCTGATCTCGATGGTGGTGCCGCAGATGATCGAGCGCAAGGACGGCTCCATCATCATCGTCTCCTCGATCGGCGGGTTGAAAGGCTCGACCATCCTCGGCGCCTACGCCATCTCCAAGGCCGCCGACATGCAGCTCGCGCGCAACCTCGCCTGCGAATACGGCAAGGACAACATCCGCGTGAACTGCATCGCGCCCGGCCTGATCAAGACCGATTTTGCCAAGGCGCTGTGGGACAATCCGGAGAACCTGAAGGCCTCGACCGCGCGCTCGCCGCTCCTGCGCATCGGCATCCCCGACGAGATCGCCGGTGCCGCGGTGTTCCTGGGGTCCAAGGCCGGCGACTTCATGACCGGCCAGACCATGGTGATCGACGGCGGCGCGACGATTAGCTGAGAAGCGTTGTAGGCCACGGTGTGGCCGCGAGTGACGGTGCGCTCCCGCTTGCGGGGGAGGGTTGGGGAGGGGGTGTCTCCACAATCGAGGACCCCCAAGAGGAGAGAGCCCCCACCCGGCACTTGGTGCCGACCTCCCCCGCAAGCGGGAGAGGTTGCACCGAGCTTGGTGCTTGATCATTCAACTCAAGCGACGCCACCTCACTCCACCGCCGCGTAAACCAGATCCCGCACCAGCGTTCGCGTGTAGTCGCGCTGACCCGGCCCCTGGCTCATGAACACCGCGAACAGATCCTCCTTCGGATCGATCCAGAAGAACGTCCCTGCGATGCCGCTCCAGAAATATTGGCCGACGCTGCCGGGGAACGGCGCGATGCCGGCCTCGCGGCGCACGGCGAAGCCGAGGCCGAAACCGTGGCCGGGCGAGAGCAGGGTTCCGTTGGTCTGAACCTGCGGCCCGAGATGATCGGACGCCATCAGCTCCAGCGTCTTGCGGCCGATGATCCTGGCGCCGTCGAGCGTGCCGCCGTTGCGCAGCATCAGGCAGAAGCGAGCATAGTCCATCGTGGTCGAGACCAGGCCGCCGCCGCCGGACTCCATCACCGGTGCTTCGTGCATGTTGAACAGCGCGACCTTGTCGCCGGTCCACGGATCGGCCGCGAATGGCTCGGCGAGCCTGCCCGCATTGGCCTCCGAGGTCGAGAAGCCGGTCTCGGCCATCTGCAGCGGGGCGAGCACGCGTTCGGTGAGGAACGTGCCGAGCGACTTGCCGCTGACGACCTCGATGATGCGGCCGAGGATGTCGGTGGAGCGGCTGTAGTTGAATTCCGCGCCTGGCTGGCAGACCAGCGGGAAGCTCGCCACCAGGGCGGCGTGCTCGGCGTTGGTGATCTTGCGGCTGCGGACGCGGGACTCCTGGTAGAGCTTGTGCACGGGGCCGTCGCCCTGGTGCTCGTAGGTCAGGCCCGAGGTGTGGCGAAGCAGGTCCTGCACGGTCATCGGCCGCGCCGGCGGCACCAGCTCCAGCTTGCCGTCCTTGACGATGCCGACCTGCTGGCTGGCAAATTCCGGGATGAACTTTGCGACGGCGTCGCTGAGCAGGAGATAGCCGTCCTCGACCAGCGCCATGATGGCGACCGAGACGATCGGCTTGGTCATCGAGAAGATCCGGAAGATCGAATCCCGCGTCATCGGCGCCGCGGCCGCCGGGCTCTGCCGGCCGAGCCCCTCGAACCAGCCAACCTGGCCGCCCCTCGCCACCAGCACGGTGACCCCGGGAACCGTTCCCTTGTCGATCTCGCGCTTGAAGGCGTCCGACATGGCCTGCAGGCGCAGCCGCGACAGCCCGAGCGTCTCCGGCCTTGCCTCAGGCAAAGGCGGGGTGGAGGCTGCGATCGTGGCCTGTGAGGCGGCTGGAGCGGTCGCTGTGGCGGTCATGGGCACTCCCAGTTTGTTTTTGATTATCGGCAACGGACTGTGGCCCAGAAACCCCGGTACAAACAAGCGAAGCGGGCGCGGTTCACCCTTGCAAACCGGCCGTCGCCTGTGCTTGAAAGCGGCCCTGATCCTGGGGCGACCCGAGGTCTGTAGGAGTGTAGCTCAATTGGTAGAGCACCGGTCTCCAAAACCGGGGGTCGCAGGTTCGAGCCCTGCCACTCCTGCCAGTCAAATCAATCACTTAAGTCAGGTGCTGGCAGGATAGGGACAAGGCGTCCCGCGGGCGAATCGCCACGCGCGAGCCCATCTCACCAGGCCTGAGCCCATCCGCTTGATGTCCGGGGTTGGCAGGCCAGGCGGCGCCTAGCGCGCCGGGGCCCGCTCCGCGTCGTCAGGAATCTGGCTGAGATCGACGTCCCGGATGGGAACGCGGCGCAGCAGCGAGACGATGGTGCCGCCGAGCTCGAAATAGGTACGCGGGCGCAGCGCACGGGACGAGCCCTTCAGCTCTGCGTTCAGGCTCACGGGCACCTGGACGTAGGTGAGGCCGAGCTGGAGCAGCGAGATCAACGCGCAGATCTGATAGCCGTAGCCGTCGGCCTTGACCGCGATCTGGCGCAGCCATTTCACGGGGTAGACGATCATGCTGTGATAGTCGGACAGCCAGAAGCCGAACAGGCAGTTCAGGATGAACCGAAGCGAATGCGACTGCAGCGAGCGGTTGACGGAGCGGTCCGACTGGTTGTCGCGATAGGTGATGACGAGGTCGGCGGCGCCCGCCGCCTTGAACATCCGGGCAACACCCTCGTTCTGAAAGGCGTGATCGCCGGGAATGAGGGTGATGGCATCGAATTTCGCGCGCGACAGGGCGTATTCGAAGCCGGCACCGACGCCTCGCGGCTGGGCGTTATGTTGCACGATGATGCGCGGCTCGCCGGCTGCGAACTCGTCCATGATCGCGCCGGTGGCGTCGGTGCTGCCGTCGTCGATCAGGAAGATCTCGAAATCGTCGAGCAGTTCGCGGGCGAGCGGCAGCACGCCGTCAATGGTGTCGGCGATCTTGTCCTGCTCGTTCAGTGCAGGGATGACGATCGTAAGCCGTTTTGCCGCCCTGGAAGGTGTCATCTCATGCCGCCCGTTGCCGGCCACTCATTACTGGTGGAACCCTGGCGCAACTCTAGGTCATCTGAACTAGGCGAACAATAAGGGGCCCGCAGATATGCCCTGCACAATCGGCACGAAACCGGCGATGTGTGTGATCTCGGCAACTATTCGGAAAAATCATAGAGGCTGGTATCGCCGATACCGAAGGCGCGGCGCAGCTGTCCGACGCGGCCTGCCATAGTCCGGCCCGCCGCCGTCGCTGCAAAATGTGAATCCACCGGTTCGACCAGGCCGCCGTCGACCAAGTTCCCAATTCGTCCCTGGAACAAATCTGGAACCTGCCGTTCGATGATCTCCGAAAGTGGAGCCCTCCGCCCGGGCCGGTCGAGGAGGCTGCGCAGAATGTCCAGGGAAACCGATTTGTACACTGCGCCAAACGCGAAGACGTAACCCATCACGCAAAAACCGAAAATCGACGCGGCGTCCCAATACTGAAATTGCGGGACGACGAGGATTCCAAGCATTACGCCGAGACCATGGGTGAGGATCGCGGCGATCGCAAGCAGGGTCACGGCGCCAAGCGACCATCCGCGAGCGCGGGCCATGAGCTGCAAGGCAGGCGCCAACAAGGCGAAGGTCACTGCGGCGAGAAATCCGACAACGAAGGACATCGTGGCCGCTCACCCAAGGCCCGTCGACAGACGAACGAGTTTGACGAGACGCGCGACCGCCACCCCCTTGGCCGTCGGAGCCAGCCTTCCGTCGGCCGTGATCACCATCCCCGCGCCGACCAGGAGCTTCAGGCGGTTGTGCGTGAAGGTGCCGAGATCTCCGCCCTGCATGTAGGCTACGGCCCATTGCTGCAGGGTGAGGGGACGCCCGGCTTTAACGAGTGCCGTGAGCAGCGTCAGCGTAAAGCCCCAGGCCAACAGGCTGAACAGGATGTAGAAAAACATCATCGCGGTCGCGAGCAGGAACAGGCCGCCAAGCACGTCGTCATAACGGCGCTGACCGGGAAGCGCGAGACAGGCGATCGCGTAAAGGGCCAAGACGGTGATGCAGCCTAGCCGGAAGCGGCGGCCGGATCCGCCGGTGGCGGCGATGCGCGCGTAGCACAGCAACAGCAGCGGCAGCGCGACACTGAGACCAATCGCAGCGGCTTGCGCCGGGCCCGGGAGCATGTTCATTGCGGAAAATCGTCCCGGACGCCTCTCAGGCCCAGCCAGAGCGAAAGTCTATAAAAGGTCGCATTTTGCCGGTCAAGGGAGCCCATCATCCCGCCTTGCGGACGTCACGTGGGCGTGCGAATCCTGCCGGCGATGCCGTTCCTCCGTCCGAGATGTCCCCATTGCTGCGTGCGATAGTCGTCCTCCTCGTCGTGCTATTGGCTGCGCATGCGCCGATGCTCCTCAACGACGGTCTCTTCATGGACGACTGGCTGGTGCTCAAGCCGCGTCCCGACTATTTCATAAACATCGATTTCCTGCTGAACGGCGCCGGTCATCCGATCTTTTACAGCTACGACTCGTTCGCGAACGGGACGGGCGCCCCCGTTGTCGTGATGGTCTCGCTGGCGATTGCTGGAATTGTCTTCGGCGCAATATCGCTCGCCCTGACCGCAACGCGTCTCGATCTGCTCGACCGCGCCGAGGCAGTCGGTTTCGCGCTGATCGTCTGGACATATCCCGGCTATCAGCTGTGGGCGGGCAAGGCGAACGCGGTCTACGTCTTCAGCTTCGGATTGCTGTTCATCGGCGCATGGCTGTTGACGCTGGCTTTCAGCGCCCGCGGCCTGCGGCGCGTGCTGCTTCGCGTGGCCTGTGCGCTCGTGTTCCTGCTGGGCTTCGCGCTCAACTCGACGATCGTGCTCTATGCCTTCGTGCTGCTTGGTCTGTTCGTTGCGATATGGCGGGGCGGGAAGCCGACGGACGGCTTGGTTCGCCGCACATGGCTCGCATCCTGGCGCTGCGCCCTGGGTTATCCGGAATTGATCCTGCTTCCTTTGATCTACTGGGGCACGCTCAATATCTGGTTCAAGCGGATCGGCGTGTACGCGCAGCACTATGATGCCCATTTCCCGACGCTCGGCGAGTTGGTGAAGGGATGGTTGGCATTCTTCATCACCGGCTACAGGGACGTCCTGGCCCACGCATTGCGCGCGGCGATCGCCGTCCCGGGGCTGTTCATTTTGGCGGCGGTGCTCGTCGGCATCGTCTTGCTGCTGCTGCGCGCCGACACGAAGCCGACTACGTCCAGACTCGCGATCGCCTTGCCGCTCGTGCTCGCCGTGGTCTTGTTCCTCGCATTGTCGTCGCCCTATCTGATCGCCGGCCTGCGGCCGTCGTCCACGCATTTCTACGAGAGCCGACATCTGCTGATGTTCGGTGTGCCTGCGGCGCTGGGGTTTCTCGCATTCAAGCGGCTGGCCGAACGTTGGACCAGTCCCAGCACCGCCTTTGCAGCCATATTTGGATCGGGCCTGATCATGTCGATCGGCATGCTGTGGAGCGACTACGTCTTCATGCAGGCGAGAACGCTGAAGCAGGAGGCCCTGACGCGCAACCTTGCCGGCCGCGCCCAGCCCGCGGCGACGGTCTATGCGCTCGATGACGGCTTTTTCGACTACCCCTCACGGCATGTGCCGTTCGGCCTCGCCGAGGTCACCGGCATGCTGCGCCTTGCCTGGGGCAATCAGCCGTTCTTCGGATTTGCACTGCGGGCCGAACGGCCCGACATCCTGCGGGGAATGGACGAGGCGCGGACGGCTCCGGGAAGCGCATTCCATCATTTCGATCCGACGGGGCCGCAGGCGACGATCTCGTTCCAGCCGGGCCCGGGGGCCGCACCGAACCAGACCTTGGTGCGGAAGTACTATGCGTGCCGGTTCCTGGCGCGCTGCGATGTTGAAGAGTTCCTGGCTCAACTTGCGCAGGTCACGATCAAGCTCGGGCCCATCGCGGGCGTCCTGCCGCTCGAGGGCGCAAGCAAGGATGCCGCGCCTAACCGCTAGCCCGCTGTTTCCAAACCGTCTCCGCAAGCGCGATGTCGGTCACTGAGTCCGCGCCGGAGGCCAAGGGGACGCCTCGCGCGGCGACGTCGGAAACGAAGGCGTCCGCCTGGCGCCGAAATGCCCAGCTCTTGTCGCCCGTCAGCCGCGTGCTCTGACCATCGTGATCGACGATGACCTCCGCCTCTTGCTCGGCGAAAGGTGGCGGCAATTCCAGGGTCACTGCGCCGCGCTCGAAATCGATCGTCAGCCCCTCGCGCCAGCTGCCCTCGGAGCCGTTCACGAGATCCAGCGTGCAGGCGATGCCGTCGAAGTCGAGCGTGATGCGCGCGGCTCCCGAAATCTCGATCGCGCTTTCGGCGACCGTCGGCGACGATCCGAGCAGGTAGCGCGCAAGATTGATGATATGGCTGAAGACGTTCAGAAAATTATCGTAGCCGGGACGCATCGCGCGCGGCATCCAGTCGGGACCATCCTGCCAGAGTTCGATCCCGTCCGGTCGCGCTTCGCCGGTCATCACGAAATTGTCGTGCGACCGGCCCGTGTCGCCGCCGAAGCACCAGCCTTTTGCCCGGACGATGCGTCCGAGCGAGCGGTCTTCGCGCAAGCGCGTCAGCACCCGCAGCGCCCGTGCCACACCGGCATCGTGACGTTTCATGTAGCCGACGCTGTAGACGAGGTTTTGCTGCCGCGCGGCTTCGACCAGCGAAATGGCCTGGGCCGTCGTGTAGGCCATCGGCTTTTCCGACAGCACGTGCCGCCCGCTGTTCAACGCGTCCAGGACGATCGGGCCGGTGGCACGACGCTTCGTCACGACGACGACGGCGGACACCGCGCTGTCCGCGAGTAGCTCGCGGTGCGTGCCGTAAACCTTGGGAATGCCGAACTTCTGCGCCGCGGCGGCAGCAAGGTCCGGCCGGAGATCGGCGATCGCGACGACGCGGCAGGCGGGATTGGCAGCGAAATTGGCGAGGTGGCACATCTGGCCAACCATGCCCGTTCCGATGATGCCAATGCCTGGCTTCACTGGCTAAGATCCTTTAGCGCTTCCGGATCACGAGGAAATGCGCCGGCTGTCCCCACGTGTTGATGAAGGCCGGATCCGCCTGGGTGAGGGCGGTGACTGCGGACACGTCCCGTCGCCCGATCGCGCCAAAGATGCGATGGAAGCTGTCGAGCGTCGCGATGATGGCTTCGATGTCGGCGGCATCGTCGGCGAGAACGTCTGTGGTCCGGATTGTCTCGCGCAGCGACGCAAGGCCCGCGATCACGCGCGGCAGGCTCGCGCCGAAGGGATCGTCGATCATGCCATCGACGTCGAGAACCAGCGTCTCGATCGATGCCGAGATCGCCTGCACGGCATCGGCCTTGCCGACCAGATAGAGCTTTCGTCCGCCGAGGAAGCTCAGGCGGCTGCGGTCGAGATGGCGCGTCGCGCGGTGCAGCTTCTCATCGCCGGACAGGACTTTCTTGTGCCAGTAGATGTCGAGGCTGTCGCGGTAGGCCGGCCATGCCGAATGGACGTCGAACCCCTGTTGATGCGCCGCCGCGCACAAGGTGGCCGCGTCGAGAAAGTAGCGATGCCGGACGAACGGATTTTCCAGCACGTCCATCAGCCAGGATTCGAAGCTGCGGGTGTGCGGAATGCTGTCCCACTTCGCCTCGAACAGCAGCTTCGCGGTTTCGAGCGGGGCGCGACCGGTCAATGCCTTGCCGGCCGCATGGATCGCCTTGAGCGCGAGCTCGAAGAAGCCGCCATAGCGCTCGTAATAGGATACGACGGCATAACCGTCCGGATTGAGCAGCCGATGGAAGATGCCGAGCCATTTTTCGCTCGGCTGCACCGTGTAGATGAAGCCCTCGGCATCGATCATGTCGAAGCGGCGATCGCTGCTGAAGCCCTCGACGTCGGCCAGTGCGAGCTCGCGGAGACGCTGGGTCAGGCCGAAATGTGCGAAGTAGGCGTGGATTTTCGGGTGTGCATGCCGGTTCGGCTCGGCGAGCGTCATGTTCGCGCCCCAACCGGCAAACACCAGCGCGTTCTCGCCGGAATCGGGACCAAATTCGAGCACATCGGCATCGCGGAACAGCCGCGGCGGCAGCACCAGCTTGTCCGAAAACAGCTCGCGCCGCTGGCTGGCGTAGGCCTCGAGCTCGGTGGACGACTTGAAATTCCCGAACGTCGGCAGAACATCCTGACGTTCGTAATAGTTGAAGAGCTTGTCCTCAGTCATGCCGCGACCCTGCGGCCGCCTCGAGACGGTCGAGCTCGCTCCAGATGTCGTTCGGCGCGAAGATCGAAACGATCTGCAGCGGACGCTTCACGCTCTCGCGCAGCCGGCTGCTGACCTTGGCCTCGTTCTCCTCGTTCACAGCCAGGAGACAGACGAGCGGACCCGGCTTGCCGGCGAGATCCTCGGGCGAGCGGATCGGAATGCCGGTGCCGGGCAGGAACAGCCCCTGACGCTCCTTCTGGTCGTCGACCGAGAGATCGACGAGATCCGCCAGCTCGTGGGCGTTGGTGAAGGTGCAGGCGCGGCAGCCAGCGCCGTAGATGGCAATCTCGGCGCCGTTGGCGCGGGCCTTCGCGAGAATCGGGCGGAGACGCGCGCCATACTCGCGTGCGCGCTGACCGAATTTCTCGCCGACGCCGGACGGCGCGGGCGGCGGCGTCACGGTGCCCTTGGCACGGCGGGCCGCGATCGCGAGGCTGCCGCCGCTGAAATTGTATTTCTTGACGGACACCGCCTCGAAGCCGTGACGCGCCAGCAGCGCGAGCAGGGTCGGTTCGGTGAAATAGCTGACATGCTCCTCCCAGAGAACGGAGAGGTCGCCCACTGCCGAGCCGGGTGCGAAATCCGGCACGTCGATGAACAGCAGGCCGTCGTCGCTGAGCGCGATCTTGACGCAGTCGAAGAAGTTCTCGAAATCGACAATGTGCTCCAGCACCTGGCGCGATATGACGAGGTCGAACTTGCCGGACTGAGCGACAGCATCGTGGGCCATCTCCGGGCTGAGCATGTCGGCATAGACCTTGATGCCGCGCTCGCGGGCGATCTTGCCCGACACCGGATTGGGCTCGACGCCGACCATGACCTTGGTGCCGCGCTCGCGCAGCTTGTCCATGAACAGGCCGTCGTTGCATCCGATCTCGAACACGGACTGGTGCTTGGAGAATTTCGCGATGGTGTCGAGCTCGTCCGCCTGATGCGGCTCCGGCTTCCAGCTGCTGAAATTGTAGTTGAACTGGCGGTACAGAATGTCGGGATCGATCGGCTTGACGATCTGGGGCAGGCCGCAATCGCCGCAAGCCAGCACCTCGAACGGATATCGTTCATCTTGCTCGTTTCGGCTATGCCGAAGCCGATGCGCAATCGGCATCAGTCCGAGGTCGATGACCGGACGCAGGTTGGTCGAATGGCAAAGGCGGCAATGGTCGGTCACGGCTTTAACTCTTTGCGGGAAAACACGGGAACATCGGCGCCCCAGGCGATACGCGGCAGTTGAAGCCTATATAGCGCCGCAGGCCGTGCCACAATTCTTAAGTTGCGCCGGGCGGGCTATTCACAAGCCTGGCGACACCTTCAAGCTGGTACTCCGTGGCCTTCGTTTACGGGCCTTCCTCTGCCGAGATGGACGGAACCGGTGCGAAGCACAACCTAGTGGCAGGTCATGAGCTGACCGAGGACCGTGACGTCCGCTCGTTGGCCGTTGGGAGACAGACGGTGCTTCACCACCTCGAACGGCTCGATCCCGTAGGCCTGCCGGTAGATGTCTTTCGATCTCGTCCGGAGCGCAGAAATGCCGGCCTCGGCGTCGGGACTCAAGGTTTGACCGCCATCCCTCCACGTCAACATCCAGTAGTTCGGGGTCTCGCTATGAAGGGCGAACCGCTTCTCCAGCTCGGCGCTCTGAAAGAGGTCGGAGAAACCGTTGAGCCAGAAATCGCAATTCTGCTTCTGAACATAGAACAGCTTGACCCCGAGTGATCGAAGAGTGGCTTCGGCTGTATCGGCGGTCCCAAGTGCGATCTTGCTGAAGTTGCGCGCGACATCGCTCTGATAGGTGTGGATGACCTTGCCTCGCGTGAGCAGCGGCGAGAAATAGCAGGGCACCATTGCGCGGTAGCCGTTCAGCGCGAGAATCCGATCGGAGCCCGTCGATTGCTGCAGTTCGTCACAGCGCTGCCAGTTCAGGCTGACACGCGGCATCTCGATGAGAGAGCGCCCGCGGGCCGCAAAGGCGATGGCTCCGTCGTCCCTGAAGCTCTGCCAGGGATACGAGGTCGTCATCCAGGCGCAAGCGGCGAGCAGCGCCAAAATGGCGACATTGGGTGCAAAGCGCCCGACGAACACGGTCGGGGCCAGCCACCGCACGATGACGAGCCCCCAGAAGGCGATCGCGGCGGCTGCGAGCGGGAAGAGCGCGTTGACGTGAATGGACAGCCTGATCAGGCTCGGAATGTTCAGCGTCATGTCCAGCAGCCGCACGCTGGCGACGTAGGCGATCACGATGAAAAGTCCCGCAACACTGGGCAGTGTCCGCTTTTTCATGAAGTCGGATCGATCCGGAAACAACTTCGAATCGAGGAAAGAGATCGCACAAGTCGTCGCCGCGATGAGAGCTGCAACCAGGAGAACGGACTTGGCTTGCCTGATGAAGGCGACCACTCCCGCCTTGCTGAGGAAGTCGCTGACCTCCAGCGACTGCGCCAGCACGAAGAAATCAAGAATTTCCAGGCTGCCGAACTGCGAGAAACGCTCGACTGATGCGATTTTTCGAAAGAGCGCGTACGGATTGGTTGCCGGGATTCCGAGATAAAAGTAATTGATGGAGAAGGCCAGGATGCACCCGCCAACCGCTCCCAATCCGAGCAACAGGCTGGTGACGAGGCCAGATCGGTCTCGCTGAAGGACCTTGGTGAATACCCCCAGCGACGAAATCAAGAACACGAACGCTGCATAGAGCGGATAGGAGGCGGCGACGGCAAGGCCGCAAATGCCGGCGGCAAGCCGGTCGCGAGCTTGGGACGATCGAATGACGACCAGCAGGAAATAGACGAAGAATGCCGCCGTCTGAAGATGGTACTTGCCGAACTCCATGATGTAGAGGCCAGCCTTGACGCTCGGCATCGTGCGGGGCCACGCAAGCCCGAGGATCGCCAAACCGAGGGCTATTGGGATCGCGGCGTCTTCCCAGCGGCGTCCGAGAGCTTGCAACGGCAGAATGAGGCGGGCGAGCTCGAAAATGACCGCGCCGATCCCGACGAAGTAGAGAAACGAAACGATCTGGGCGACATGGGGCGGCAGGAACGTCGCCAACAACAGATGCAGCCCGTTTCCGTGGCCGATCTCGAAGTCGGAGAAGATGGGATTGTCGGCGGCAAGCCAGATGCTGTGATTTCTCGCAACCTCCGCAAGATACGGGGCGTAGAGCTGCTGAACGTCGGTCGAAATCACGTCCGGTATGACGGCGCGATCGAGGAACACCGTCGCCAGGAGCCAAAGGCCCATCAACGACGTTGCGGCCAGCGGCAGGGTCACCGCGAGTTTCCGCGGCTTTCCGAAGCTGCGGCTGTCCCACAGCAGCAGCACGGCCGCAAATCCGACAACGATCTGCGGGTACAGGATCGAAAGAGCGCCGAGGCCAACTCCCGCCAAGATGAGCGCAGCCGCGCCGACGAAGAACTCATCGACGCGCTGAGTGGGCTCGTGCTTGATCAGCGAGAATGCCAGGCGTCCGGTCGCCATGATGAGCCAGCCGAGATACGCCGTCAGGACGATCCAGGCGAGGACGTAAAATCGAGTCGTCCAGCCGCCGTCGAACAGCAAGGTACGGTAGGTGCCGGTTCGGTTCACGAACCAGATGGAAAGTGCCGCCGGCACGAAGATGAGGATGCGGGGCCACCACGTTTCGATGATGGCGCGCAAACGCACCTCGCCAACCGTCATCGTTTGATCTTGTACAGGCTTGCTCATGCTACCGGCGCTGCATCAGTTCGTTCGGCGATGGCCCGCGCCTGGTCGGGGCTGAAGCTGGTGCGCTCGGGCGCGAACAGCCATACCAGCCCGCCGAACAGGCCGACGATCAGGCCGCCAAGCCCCAGCAAAACCGATATTGCGAGCGCCTTGTCGGATGCGATTCCAGCAAGACCAAGCGCAGCGACCATCGCGCCTTCGCGCACACCCCAGCCTCCGATCGAGATGGGGACCGCGGAAGACAGGATGACGAGCGGGACCAGCACGAAGGCGTCAAGTGCGGAGAGGGGCGCCTCCAGTCCGATCGCGAGGACATAGCAGGTCGCAACGGTGATCAGGTGGACGACAATGGCTGATACGATCAACATTGTCCGCCCTCCGGCCGCGAGCAACGGAGCCCTGACCAGCATCGCGAATTGCACGATCCTGGCCGGCACGGCCGCAATCAAGCGTGGCGGCCACCGGTCCAGCGTCGCCATGGCGATTGCGCCGAGGCATGCAGCCGCCAAAACGGTCACGATCGCGAAAAGGAGTGAGTTGTCGTGGACACGAGGCAGCAGGAATGGGATTCCCGCCAGGACGATGAGACCGAGCGCCAGCAGCGCCAGGAAACGATCGGCCACGATGCTGCCGATCGTCTGCGACCATTGCACGCCATTCCGCCGCAGCATCCAGATCCGGACCGCGTCGCCGCCTGCGGGCAGCACCTGATTGAAGAAGGTGCTGATGATGAGAATGCGCCAGCCGGCCAGCCATCCCAGGGGGACGCTCATGGCGCGGAGGATCAGGATCCAGCGGTGGCAGAGAACGAAGGTCTGGGCGAACAGCAGCAACACCGCAAGCGCGAGCATGTTCAAGTTGACCGCGAGAAGATCGGCTTTCAGGGACGACAAGTCCTGGCTGCGCAAGAGCAATACCAGGATCCCGATCGACACCGCGAACTTGACCAGGGTAACCAGTGCTTTTGCAGGCGGCTTCATCGTCTGGTTTCGTCCTCGATCATTCACGGCGGGATCGTCGAGCAGCGAGTGTGGTCGAAATCTATTGTCTCGCCAGATGCTCCGCGGCGAGTGCGCCAATCCGTGTGACGTAGCGTTGGACCTCGGCAGCGTCGCCGCCATCGGGGGCCCAGTCAGGAAATGCCGTGCGTGAGGGATCAAACGGGCCGGCGGTGGTTTCGTGGAACACCAGCCATTCCGAGGTGATCAGGATCGAGTGGAAGACCTTTTCGGGCATCCGATAATAGCAGCGCTTGCCCTGGCCGTAGGGCGCCATCTCGAGTACGTCGCGAATGCGGCCGTCATCCTCGAAGATCACGACCTGCGCAGTGCCCTCGATCACGTGAAACGATTCAGGTTTGCCAAAATGCTTATGCGGCCGGACATAGGCCTCGCGATGATGCACGATCAGCATCTCGTGCAGGCTGGACGCGGGATCGGGGTGCGTGCACAGCCGGCTGCGCAGACGCGGGTTGCCGGCGGCGATGCGTTTCAGCTCCGTGATCGTGGCGTCATCCGCCGTGACGATGGCGTCGTCCGAGTAATACACTTCCGGATTCTGCGCGCGTAGCGACGTCGGCCGGCGCAGGCCGGCTTCATTCGAAGAAGATGAACCCATGGTCGCCCCGATAGCCGCATTTGTCGTAGATCCACGCCCAGGTTTCCGGGCCGTGGAAGCTCAGGCAGGTGAGCTGCCAGTAGAGGAGGTTCGCCTTCTCGCGCTCGTTGCGGAATGATTCCACCATCAGATATTTCGAGGCGCCGCGCCCGACCCGCTCGATCTCACGCACTGAACGGAACACGTCTTCGAGCGGAAGGTTGTGCAGCACGCCGAGCGACACCACGAGATCGAAGCTGTGATCGGGGTAGGGGAGCTCGACGGCGCTGCCGACCTTCAGCAGCGGCCGCACCTCCTCCTTGGCATTGGCGATGCCGTAGTCGGAGATGTCGATGCCGGCGATCGTGAGGTCGGGGACGAGCTGGGTGAACTCGTAGAGCAAATAGCCCTTGCCGCAGCCGACGTCGAGCACGCTCATGCCGGGCTTGATGCCGTAGCGATCGATCAGGGTCTGGGCGAGCGGGCGCCAGCGTCCGTCATAACGATAGCCGCCATAGCCGTAGCGCCGGTCGCCGTCCCAGTAGTCGCGTCCCCATTGCCGCGCGACGGTGGCGGATTCCGCCTTGTCATGCTCAACCACGCGCTGAACGTAGTTCCGCCTGGTCGATGCGTGCATCGGTTGGAGCAGGTTGATCTCACTCATGGGGCCCAACCGGTCCGCGGCATCGTCACAGGATCGTGGCGTATTTATTGACCAGCAGAATGTCCTCGACGGCCTGGATGTCTTTCTGCGACGACAGCGTGATCTCCTCGACGGCGGCGTGGAGATCGCAGCCCTCGCGCAGCACGCGGTCGTAGATCTCCCGTCGCCGTGCCTCGTCGGGCGGCAGCATGAAGATGCTGTAGAGGATCAGGCCATTCAGGCGGGGCAACTCGTCCAGGATGTCCTCGAGCACCATGTAACTGCCGGGCATGATGTGCTCGACGGCGCTCAGCAGAAATTGCAGGTTCTTCCGCCGCGCGTAGTCGCGGATCACGATGTTCTGGACGTGCTGCGGGGTGCGGCTGCCGTTCAGCGGCCGCGCGCCGATGTAGCCGCGATGGCCGGCTCGCTCAGCCATGGAAGCCTCCCGGCAGCTTGTATTGCATGCCGACCCGCGTCGCCGGGCGCAGCAGGATCGGCTCGAAGAACTCGCCGAAGCGCTTGTCGGCGTAGGGCGACATGATGCTCTTGAACCGGCAGTTCATGCTCCAGCGCGTGCCGGGCTCTTCGTTGACGCGATTGCCGTGCATCAGGGTCTGGTTGAACAGCATCACGTGACCGTAGGGAATCTCGATGAAGGTCGCGTGCGGCTTGATCGTCTTGTACAGCTCCTCGGCGCTGCGCAGGCTTGCCATCCGGTCCTGCATGTCGCCGTTGAGCGACGGCGGCAGCAGATACATCGCCTTGGTGTGGTGGACGTCCACCAGCGGCACCCACACCACGACCTCGAACGGCGAGTCGCCCGACCAGACGTCGGAATGGGTGGCGAGCAGCGAGGAATCGTCACCGGGCATCTGGATGCTGAGATTGACGCGGCGCTGCATGCACAGCTCGTTGCCGACGATGGTCTCGATCGTCGAGCGCGCCAGGCGGAAATAGGTCGGCCGGAACCACGGCTCGGCGTTGAGGCCGTTGAAGACGTGCAGCCGCAGGCCGTTGAGATCGTCCACGCTCACCCGTGTGTGGATGCTGTCCAGCATCGCATAGGGATCATTGCTGTGCGGCAGCTTCAGATAGTCCGCCGCCAGCTCGGCGGCGCGCCGCTGGATGCGGTCGAGGCCGGCGCGATCATCGGCCGGCGTTGTGACGAAGCCGTTGTCGATGAAGCGCTGCGCCAGCGCCTGCTCATCGGCCTGCAGGAAGTCGGTATCCGTCATGCAAAATACTCCCGGGCGGTCGCGCAGATATAGCTGATATCGGCGGCCGACAGGAACTGGTTGATGGGAAGCGTGAGGATCTGGTCCGCCTGCCGCTCGGTCACCGGGAACGCGCCGCGGCCTTGCCCCAGATGCGCCGCGGCCGGCTGCAAATGGATCGGGACCGGATAGTGGATCGCGGTCTCGATGCCCTTGTCGGCCAGATATTTCTGGAAGTCGTTGCGGCGGTCGGTCTGCACCACGAAGGTGTGGAAGGTGTTGAACTCGATGTTGCGGCAGGGCGGAATGAACAGAGGAAGCCCGGCGAGCTCGGCGCGGTATTGCGCGGCGTTGCGCCGCCGGCGCTCGATCACCGAGGGCAGGTGACGCAGGCGAATGCGCAGCACTTCGGCCTGGAGCGTGTCGAGCCGTGACACGATGCCCCATTCCTGGACGTCGCTGCGGTTGATCAGCCCGTGATTGCGAAGGCGGCGGATGCGTGCGGCCATCTCGGCGTCGGCCGTGACGAGGAAACCGGCATCGCCTGCGGCATTGAGATTCTTGAGCGGATGGGCGGAGAAGCAGCCGAACGTGCCGATGGTGCCGCTCATCCGGCCGTCATAGGTCGAGCCGACCGCCTGGGCGCTGTCCTCGATCACGGCGAGCGCGTACTTGTCCGCGATTGCCATCAGCGGGGTCATGTCGGCCATGCGCCCGGTCAGGTGCACCGGCATGATCGCCTTGGTGCGCGACGTGACGGCGGCTTCGACCGCGGCGGGATCGATGTTCTGGTCCGGCAGCACGTCCGCAAACACAGGCGTGGCGCCGACCGCGATGATCGCGGCGGTGGATGCCACGAACGAATTCGGAGGCGTGATCACCTCGTCGCCGGGACCGATGTCGAGCGCCCGCAAGGCGAGGATCAGCGCGTCGGTGCCGGAATTCAAAGTCACGACATGGGGCGAGCCGAGATAGGCGGATAATTCCTCCTCGAGCTTTCCGACCGCTGCGCCCCCGATGAAGTCGCCGCGGGAAAACACGCCCTCGACCGCCTGCATGATCTCGGCGCGCTCTTCCTCGAACTGGGCGGGAAGATTGACGTAACCGATGCGCCGGCGGCCGGTGTCAGCGTCCATGACAGAACTTCCTGACGGTCTCGATGACACGGTCCTGTTGTGCGCGCGTCAGATGCTGGTCGACGGGGAAGCTGATGACTTCCTTGGCGTGGCGGTCGGTGACCGGGAAGGTGCCGGGCGCGTAGCCGAGATGCTTGAGTCCTTCCTGCTGATACAGCGGGATCGGATAGTGGATCTTGGCCTCGATGCCGTTGTCCAGGCAGTATTGGTAGAGCTCGTCGCGGCGTTCGGCGAACACCATGTAGAGATGGTAGACGTGCTTCACGTTGGGCCGGCGCGGCGGAATGCGCAGACCGGGCAGGCCGGCAAGGCCCGCGTCGTAATAGGCCGCGTTCTCGATGCGGCGCCGCGTGATCTCGCTGGTCTGGCCGATCAGCCAGTTGCCGACGACGGCCTGCAAGGAATCGAGCCGCGAATTGCAGCCGAGGATCGCGATCTCGTCGCGGTTCTTCATGCCGTGGTTGCGGATCAGGCGGAGCTTCTCGTTCATGCCGTCGTCATTGGTGACGACGACGCCCGCATCGCCCCAGACGTTGAGGTTCTTGAGCGGATGCAGCGAGAAGCCGGCCGCGATGCCGTGGGTGCCGGAGCGCTTGCCCGCAAACTCCGACAGGATGCCCTGGCAGGCGTCCTCGACGACGGGGAGGTTATGGCGCTGGGCGATCGGCATCAGCTTGCCCATGTCGGTGACCTCGCCGGTCAGCTGAACCGGCATGATCGCCTTGGTCTTCCTGGTAATGGCGGCTTCGACCTGGTCGACGTTCATGCAGAAGGAATCGTCGCAGTCGACCAGCACCGGCGTGGCGCCGGTTTCCGCGATCGCACCGACGGTGGCGATGAAGGTGTTGGCGGCGGTGATGACCTCGTCGCCGTGACCAATGCCGAGCGCCTTGAGCGGCAGCTTGAGCGCGTCGGTGCCGGATCCGACGCCGATGGCGTGGCGCACGCCGATCAGCTCGGCAAAGCGCTTCTCGAATTCGGCGACGGGCTTGCCAAGGGTGAAGTCACCGGTCGCAACCAGCCGGCCGATCTCGGCCAGGATCGGAGCGGGGTCGGAGAATTGCTCGAGCAGATAGGAATATCGAACGTCGTACATGTGACCCGTCAGGTGGAATGAAGTTGAGGAGCGGAGGTGCGCGACGCCGCGAGCGCGTGCTCGATCGAGGTCGCGATGGCGTTGGGCGCGAGGCCGTGCTTCTTCAGAAGCGAGTCCTGCGAGCCGTAATTGTGCATGAAGCGGTCCGGCAGCGACAGCCGCAGTATCGCGGGCAGGCCGGAGCCGAGCTTGTCGATCAGCGTCTCCGCAACCGCGCTGCCGAGGCCGCCGGAGGGCACGTGCTCCTCCAGCGTTGCCACGAGCTTGATGCCGCGGATCGCCTGCAGCAGCGCTTCGGTGTCGAGCGGCTTCACCGTATGCATGTGCAGGATGCCGGCGCGAATGCCTTGCGCGGCCAAGAGGTCGGCTGCGGCGATGGCGCGCTGGAGCATGATGCCGGTGGTCACCATGAGGACGTCGCCCGGCGGGCGCATCAGGATGGCCTTGCCGATCTCGAAGCCGTGCTCGGCCTTCGAGACGACGGCGTCGCCGCCCTTGCCGAGCCGGATGTAGATCGGTCCGGTCCAGTCGAGCGTCTTGTCCATCATCCGCGCGGCCTCGTCGGCGTCGCACGGGCAGACCACCGTCATGTTCGGCAGCGCCCGCATGATGGCGATGTCCTCGATCGCCTGGTGGGTGGGACCGAGCGGCGCGTAGACCAGCCCGCCGCCATTGGCGATCAGTCGCACCGGCAGATTGTGCAGACAGAGATCGACGGCGACCTGCTCGTAGCAGCGGCGGGTGAGGAATGTCGCGATGGTATTGACGTAAGGCACGAAGCCTTCCATCGCGAGACCGGCCGACATGCCGATGATGTGCGCTTCCGAAATGCCCTCGATCAGATGGCGCTTGGGAAACTCCTTGCTCATCGCACGCAGCGTGCCGGCGCCGGGATCGGAGCCCATGTAAAGCACACGCTCGTCGCGCGCGGCGAGCTTGTGGACCATGTTCATCGCGGTGTTGCGCATGGGGAGCCGATCAAAAATCGCCGACGGCGACGCGGATGGCGTCGAGCTCGCTGTCGGACAGCTTGTTCTTGTGATGCCAATCGGCGTTGGATTCCGCGGCCGGCAGACCCTTGCCCTTGACGGTATGGC
The DNA here is from genome assembly GCF_000379585.1 of Bradyrhizobium sp. WSM2793. Taxonomy (NCBI): domain Bacteria; kingdom Pseudomonadati; phylum Pseudomonadota; class Alphaproteobacteria; order Hyphomicrobiales; family Nitrobacteraceae; genus Bradyrhizobium; species Bradyrhizobium sp. WSM2793. Next base: position 191,728 of record NZ_KB902813.1, read on the forward strand.
AGATGATCGCGGTGGGCTTGCCCGGCACGGCGGGGACCTGCTTCAGGACGGTGCGCAGGGCGCCGACATCGTGGCCGTTGAGCTCCTGCACGGCAAAGCCGAAGCTGCGCCATTTGTCCGCGAGTGGCTCCAGCGGCAGGACGTAGTCGGTGGGCCCGTAGCTCTGGAGCTTGTTGTAGTCGATCATCGCGACCAGATTATCGAGCCCGTGCTTGGCCGCTCCCATCGCGGCCTCCCACACCGATCCCTCGTTGATCTCGCCGTCGCCGAGCAGGACAAAGGTCCGGTAATTGCGCTCGCGCATGCGGGCGGCCAGCGCAAGGCCGACGCCGATCGACAGGCCGTGTCCGAGCGCGCCGGTCGACGCCTCGACCCCCGGCACCATGCCGTATTCGGGATGTCCGCCCAAGATACTGTCGGAGCCGCAAAAGCCGTCGAGCTCCGACAGCGGGAAGAAGCCGCGATCGGCGAGGAGTGCATAGAGCGCCAGACAACCGTGTCCCTTGCTGAGGATGGCGCGGTCGCGTTCGGGATCGCGCGGGTTGTTCGGATCGATCCGCAGGATGTCGTCGTAGAGCACGCGGACCATTTCGATCAGCGACAGGGCCGGACCGACATGGCCGCGTCCGGCCGAACGGACAGAACCAAGGACCAGGCGGCGCAAATAGAGACTGCGCTCGTCCAGCGTGCAGGTGAGGGCGGCTTCAGCGTGGGGTGAGATCTGGATCACGTTGGCAAATCGTTTGATGAAGCCGGCGTGCTTTGTCGAGCTGACCGGCAAGGCGGACCGTCAGATCGCCACCTTGCGCAGCCAAGGCGCGCCGGGAGCGGCTTTCGGGCAAATAAGCATTCAGGACAATCAGGCACCAAATCGCCCCGAACACAGGATACAGTACGTCACGGCGGATCGCAAACGCGTCATCCCTAGCCGCGAAGGCTTGCGTGAGCCGTTCGATGAGGCGATTCGCGCCTGTTGCGGGCAGATCGCTGCCGGGGTGGATCGCGGTATCGGACAGCAGTTTGACCGGATCGTCCCAGCCGAAATATTCGAAGTCGATGAAGCGCAGGCGGCCGTCTTCGCCGCGCAGGGCGTTGTGCAGTCCGAAGTCGGACGGGCTCAATGCGCGATGCGCGGGCAAGAGGTCCGCTGCGGGATCCCACCCTAGTTCCGCATAACGCTGGCGGAGCCTTCGGATGGCGACGGCCGTGCTGGGAACCAGGCTGCCGTCGATGAACGTACGCAGCTCGGGGTGATCCTGCGACTCACGCGTCAACCCGTCGAGGCGCTGCTCGTACTGGGCGATGGCTTCCTCGGGCGAAAAGATGCTGGCTGACGCGTTCCGCAAGGTCTGCGCACCTTCGGCGTCGCGCAGCCTCTGCAATTCGATCAGGAAATCGGCCAGCTGGTCGGCGTCGTCGCCCTGGGGATGCAGCACCGCCGCGTCACCGTCGAACCATTGATACAGCGCGCAAAACGCATCGGCGTCCTTTGCAATCGGCCGTGGCGTCGACGCGATGCCGTGGCGCGACAGGAATGTGAGCGCGTCATATTCCTGACCCAGCCGATCGCGCCCGTCCGACGGATAGTGCTTGAGGGCGAGGGGCGGTCCTTCCGCCATCTCCAGCCGAAACACCCTGTTGTTGCCGCCGGACCGCGCCGGCTGGGCTGCCGCGACCGTTGTTCCGGCAAGGCGGCTGCCGATCGAGATCGCATCCGCTGCGCTGATGTCCGGCTCGCTCATGCCGCAAACACCTCGTCGCGGATGCCGGCCCATGTCGCGATCGGCTTGCAATGTTCGGGGTGCGGGGACTGCGAACGCGTGAACAGGATTGATCGCGTACCCTTCGGGAAATGCGGCTGCTCGAAGACCTCGACGAGATCGTCGATGAAGATGTCCAGCTCCAGGCTCGCGAGCCTGTCGACCTTGGCGGCCATCGTGTCCTCGAAATAAACATCGCCGCTGGCCACCGCCGCCGCAGCAGCGTCGATGAGACCGGCGCCACGCAGCCAGCCGCGTGCGGCTTCGCGCAGGTCGGTATGGTCGGGGTCCTGATGACCGTATCTGGTCTTGTGGCTGACGATGCACACCTTGGCGCCGGCCTGTCTGCACGCCGCGAGGAATTCCCGCACGCCCGGATAGATCTCGGCGCCGCCAATGCCCTTGCCGTAGACGAAGCCTTGCAGGCCTTGCCAGGCGAGCTCGCCACCCGTGCGGGATCGCAAGAGATCCCGCACATCGTTCTTCAGCCCAACCCAGCCCTCCGGCACCAGGTCGCGCTGACGCGCCGCAGCGGCAAAGACCTTGTCGTAGCAGATGATCGTGTTGTCGAAATCGATGCCGATCCGCACGCCGCTCACTTCAGGCTGATGTTCTGCATCATCTTGATATTGAAATACCGGGGATCGTTGAGCGAGTTCGGCAGGCGGCCGGACCTGAAGGCGTCCACGAGGCCGGACACGGCCTGCTGGATCGTGTGCGTCGGTGCAAATCCGAGCTCGCGGCGGATCTTCTCCGAGGAGACGTGGTAGGAGCGCAGATCGTCGGTCGGCTCGACAGCCACGTCGACGTTGTTTCCGACCACCGATTTGACGATGTCGGCGATCTTCATCAGCGAGTGGTTCTCGTAGCCGATATTGTAGGTCTTGCCGTCGATCTTCGCATCATCCTGCTGCAGCAGGAACAGATAGGCCGCCGACATGTCCTCGATGTGCAGGTTGGGCCGCTTCTGCGTTCCGCCGAACACGCGGATGCGGCCGGTGTTGACCGCGAGGTTGGTCAGGATGTTGACGACGACGTCGAGGCGCTGCCGCGGTGCGTAGCCGCAGACGGTGGCAGGACGGACCGTGCAGGTGACGAAGCCGGACGCAGCCTCTTCGGCAAGGTCGGTCTCACACATCGCCTTGAACTTGGAGTAGTCCGTGAGCGGCTCGCAGGACAGTTCCTCGGTCACCTCGGCCTCGTCCTTGATGCCGTAGACGCTCGACGAGGAGGCGTAGATGAAGCGCTTGACGCCGGCCTTCTTCGCGGCGCGCACCATTGGACGGAAGCAGTCGTAGTTGATGGACTTGCCGAGCCCCGGATCGAGCTCGAACGAGGGGTCGTTGGAGATGCAGGCGAGGTGGATCACCGCATTGTTGCCGCGCAGGGCCTCGTTGATCGCGGCCTCATCGCGGATGTCGCCCTTGATCAGGCGAAGGTTCGGATTGTTGCGAACCGCGTCGAAAACGGATTCGCCGTACATGAACAGGTCGAGCACCGTGACCTTGTGGCCCGCTGCCAGCAACTGGGGAACCAGCACGCTGCCGACATAGCCAGCGCCACCGGTGACCATCACGTTCCATTTCTGATCAATCACTGCCGTTCTCCAGATTTCCAGCTCGCGTTACTTCAATAGCGCGGTGACGAATTTGACCAAGGGCGCCTTTTCGACCGAGTTGCGGTGACCGACGATGCCGACCTTGATCGCGCCCGCCGCGTTGCCGATGAAGGCGACGTCCTCGATATTGCCGCCGGCCGCCACCAGCGGCGCCGTGATCGTCAGGAAGGCATCGCCGGCGCCGACCGTGTCGACGACGGTCTTGGTGAAAGCGGGCACGCGCGCGACGCCGGTCTTGGACGAGAAGGGGTAGCAGCCGAAGGAGCCGTGCGTGATGATCATGTTGTCGCAATCGATCTTGCCGTGCAGGCGGTTCTCGATCACCGACGCGATGTCGCTGAACTTGTCGGTCGCGGCCAGACGCGCTTCCGGCGCGTCGATGCAGACGTAGTCGGCGCGCGGATATTTCGTGATGAGATTATAGCCGTGGTTGCCGCTGTTGCTCTGGGCGTTGACCGCCAGAAACTTGGAGTTCGCGATGAGCGTGTCGATGGTGCTCGACGCGATCATGCCGTGACCGAAATCTGTGACGATCACCACGTCCCCGCCACGAACGCGCTCGGCGGTGATTCGGTCGATCTCCTTGCGCTCGGCCTCGTCGAGCGGCGTGTCGTCCATGGTGTAGACTTCGAAGAGCTTGTGCAGATAGCCCATCTCGACGTACCGCAATTTGCGGGTCGTCGGTCGGCCCTGAATGCGGATCGGCGTCAGCGTGACATTCGGGCGGACATGCGCGCGAATGAACTCCTCGGGGTAGTCGTTGCCACCCAGCGTCGTGACGATCTCCACCGACTTGCAGAAGCTCGCCACGTGATTGGCCGCGGCAATGACGCCGCCGGCAAATTGCTCGCCATTCTTGAGCAGGGTGGCGACGATGTTCTCCTTCGAAGCCTTCCCGAGCGCCGTGACGTACTGGTATTCGTCGATGATGGTATCGCCGACCAGCACGACGTGCATGTCCTGGATCTTGTCGATCAGCTTCAGCAGGCGTTCGGCGCCGCCGCCTTCGCGCACCTTCTGGAGGTAGTCGCGCAGGGGAGGATCGTAGATGTCGAAATAACGGTTCAGCAGCGATGACGAGCTGAACGTCACGTCGCGCGTGAAGACGATTCGTCCGCCATGACGTTCGACGGCCTCGCGCTCGGTGGCGATCTTGCCGGTGACGTCATCCTCGGGATTCTCGTAGTCCGAGCCCTTCACGTAGGTGTCGGGGCGCACGGCATCGAGGACCGGCTCGGCGCTGGAAGTGCGGTTGATGCCAACCCAGTCGACCGTGCCGAGCGCGGCCAGCATCTCGGCGCGCATGTTCTCCGGAAAGATCGGCCGTCCCGGGCCCTTGTTGACGAAACGGTCGGCGGTGATGGTCACGATGACCACGTCGGCCTCGTTGCGCGCCGCCAGGATGTGCCGGACGTGGCCGAGATGCACCAGATCGAACACGCCGTGGCAGAGCGCGACGGTCTGGCCCTTGGCCTGCGCGGCGCGCGCAATCTCGCCCAGCTCCTCGATCGTCTTGATCTTGTCGTGCGGTGCCGGATGGCCGGTCAGCTTGTCTGTCGCAGCATTACCCATGTGGATTACCCAAAGCGCCGGCAGGTCTCAGATGGCCGGCCTGAAATGATCGACTCGCAGCAACGATATCCGGCGAGCCTGTTCAAGAGCTTGCCTTCTGCGGCGAGCCGTCGTCGTCACCGAGATATTTGAACCAGTCCTTGGTGGCGTCGGCGATCTTGTCGACCGTCCACAGAGGCGCGTCCTTGTACTGATCCATCGACTTCAGCATCGTCGCGACGCCGTCCTCGAATCTCACCTTCGGCGTCCAGTTCAGGACCCGCTTGATCTCAGTGATGTCGGCGTAGGTGCAATCGGGCTCGCCCGGTCGCTTGGGAATGTGGACCTTGTCGCCGCCGAGAAGCTCGACCAGCCGGTTGACGCTGTAGGTGTTGTCCGAGCCGACGTTGAATATCTCGTGCGAGATATCGGAGCGCGCAGCGGTCACGAAGGCGTCCGCGACGTCGCTGACGAAGGTGAAGTCGCGCGTCTGCTCGCCGTCGCCGACCACGGTGAAGGGCTCGCCGGCGAGCTTCTGCGCCATGAACACACCGAACACGGCGCCGTAGGTGCCGGTGGTGCGATGGCGCGGCCCATACACGTTGAACAGGCGTAGCGCGACCGCAGGCAGCTTGTAGACCTGGCACCAGTGCATGACGCACTGCTCGCCGAGATTCTTGGTAAGCGCGTAGGGATACATCGGCCGGATCTCGGCGCTCTCCGGCGTCGGATAGACGTCGGGAATGCCGTAGCAGGACGACGAGGCGGCGTAGACGAAGCGCTTGACGCCGGCGTGCCGCGCCGCTTCGAGAACGTTGACCGTGCCGTCGACATTGGCGCGATGATAGGGGATCGGCGACTCGATCGAGGGAACGATGTCAGCCAGCGCCGCGAGATGGAAGACCCAGTCGATACCGTGAAAATACGGCTTGATCGACTCGAGGTCGGTGACGTCGGCCCGCACGACCTTCAACTGGCTCGAACCGGCGTGTGCGGCCAGATTTTCGGGGCGTCCGATGACGAAATTATCGAGCGCGATGACCTCATGGCCGTCGTCGAGGAGACGATCGACGAGGTGACTTCCAATGAAACCGGCGCCGCCAGTAACGATGCATTTCATGAGGAACATCCGTGACGCGAATGCCCAGCGAAACAGGCCCGCCAATGTTGAGTGAAACCCGAAAGCCGACTACCAGCCGCTCGCTGACTTTGCAAGTATTATACCTTTGCAATCCTTGGTAATAGCCGGTATCACCCGGTCATGTTGCAATCGAGCCGCCAGCCCATGCCTGCCGAGTCCGTCGATCCCGATCACAAGGCTTTCCTCGACGATTACGTGGGACGCCTCCATCGCGCGACGGCAGTCGACGTCGGCGTTTTCGCCGCAATCTCCGCGACCCGTGCCACTTGGTTGCGCGCGCGCGAGCAGGGCGGTCGCGTCATCTTCATCGGTAATGGCGGCTCGGCCGGCATCGCCTCGCACCTGGCGATCGATCTGGCGAAGAACGCGTCGGTGCCTGCGCTCTGCTTCAGCGACGCGAGCATGATGTCGTGCCTCGCCAACGATTACGGCTTCGAGGACTGGATCGCGCACGCCGTGCGGCTGAGCGCACGCGCCGGCGACTGCCTCGTTGCGATCAGCTCGTCGGGGCGCTCGAAGAACATCCTCAACGCGGTTGCGCAGGCGCGGACGATGAAGCTCGACGTGGTCACGCTGTCGGGCATGAATGCGGACAATCCGCTGCGCAATCTCGGCGACGTCAATTTCTTCGTCGACAGCCGCAGCTACAACATCGTCGAGACCACGCACCAGTTCTGGATGATGGCCGCGATCGACCTCGTGATCGGTCGCGCGGAATATCCGGCATCCTGAGGCGAGCATCCGATGCAGTCGCGGTTCAAACAGGCGGCCCTGTTTTCGGTAAAGCTGCTGCTGTCGATTGCCGTGCTGGTCTACATCGCGCGCGGTCTCGATCTGCAGCGGTTGCGCAGCCATCTCGTCTCGGTCGATCCTTTGCTGTTCGTCCTGGCGCTGACGTTGATTTTCTTCCAGACCTTCGTGCTCAACGGCCGGTGGGAGCTGATCATGCGCGCGCTCGGCGTGTCGCTGGACTGGCTCGCGGGCTGGCGGATCCTCATGATCAGCCTCTGGTTCAATCAGGTGTTGCCGTCCTCGGTCGGTGGCGATGCGGTGCGGATGTGGCTGCTGCGCCAGCGCGGCGTGCAGTGGCCGGAGGCGGTCAAGGGCGTTGCGGCCGACCGTTTCACGGCGTTGATCGGGCTGATCGCGCTGATGGTGGCCGGATTGCCGTTCCTGTTGTCTCGCGTGTCCGATCAGGCCGCGATCCTGGCCGTCGGCGGGCTGACGCTGGCCGGCGTCGCCGGCACCGTGGTTCTGTTGACGCTCGACCGTCTGCCCAAGCGCCTCATCGCCCATCCGGCGATCGCAAGCTTTGTCCGGTTCGGAGTGCTGGTCAGGTTTCTCCTCCTGCAGTCCGAACGCCGTGCTTTGCTGTTCGGATCGGCGTTGCTCATCCATCTCGTGACCGCGGCGGCCTGCTTCGCCCTGGCGCGCGGTGTCGGAGCAAAGCTCTCGGTGGTGGACGCCGGTATCCTGATTCCGCCCGTGGTGCTGTTGACGGCGGTCCCGATCTCGATCAGCGGCTGGGGTGTTCGCGAGGGGGCGATGGTCGCCTGCCTCGGTCTGGCGGGTGTCCCTTCCGAGGAAGCACTGTCGGTTTCGCTGCTGCTGGGCGCCATCAGCGTGATCATCGGGCTCGTCGGAGGCGCGATCTGGTTGGCAAGTCCGGAGCGCGGGTCGTATTCAGCGGACAAGGCCGCCAAGGCGGCGGAGGAAGCCCCCAGCTACGACGGGCTGGGCAAGGAAGTCTCGAGCCACCCATGACTCGCTTGAGCCCGTTGCTGGCGGTCTGGTCTTCACGGGGTGGGATTGCCTCACCCGATCGCGTATCTCATTTTTCGGTTCCACGATGAAAAACCTGTTCTACGTCCGCCATACCTGCCGCCTCTGCCATTCGGACAAGCAGGAGCTTGTCGTCCCGATGGCAGGCATGCCGATCGGCACGCCCAACTTCCAGGTCCCGGACGCCAGCGTCGACGATCCCGTGTTCCGCGCTGCGGTGCCGATGGCGCTGCATCTGTGCAGGGATTGCGGCCATCTCCAGATTCTCCATGTCGGTAATCCCGAGATCCAGTACCGCAACTACGTCTACACCACCTCGCTCTCGCTCGGCCTGCGCGAGCACTTCGCGGGCTATGCCAACGACGTCGTCAGCCGCTTCGGTGTCGCGCCGGGCTCGCTGGTCGTCGAGCTCGGCAGCAACGATGGATCGCTGCTCGGCTTCTTCAAAGAGCGCGGCATGCGGGTGCTGGGTGTCGATCCCGCTGTGGACATCGCGAAGCGCGCGACCGAGGCGGGGATCGAGACCATCGGCGATTTCTTCACCGATGCCATCGGTCACCGCATCCTGCAGAGCCACGGCGCGGCGAGCGTCGTGATCGCCAACAACATGATCGCCAATGTCGACAATCTCGATCCGCTGGTGATCGGGGTTCGCGACGTGCTCGCGCCGGACGGATTGTTCGTGTTCGAAACGCAATATGGCGTCGACGTCACCGAGAAGAACCTGCTCGACACCGTCTATCACGAGCATCTATCGTATTTTAACATCAAGCCGCTGATCCGTTTCTTTGCCCGGCTCGGCATGGAACTGATCGACGTCCAGCACATCTGGACCAAGGGTGGCTCGATCCGCGTGACCGTGCAGCGTGCCGGTGGCGCCAAGAAGCCGTCGGCTGAGGTCGCGCGCTTCGTCGCCGAGGAAGAACGGCTGGGCGTTGATCAGCCGGCCTATTATGCGCCCTATGTGAAGCGGATCGCCGCGATCCGCGACGAGCTGGTCGCGATGGCTGATGCCGCTCATGCGCGCGGGCAGCTCGTCGCCGGCTACGGCGTCTCGGTCGGCACCACGACGCTGCTGCCGCAGTTCGGCCTGGAGAACAAGATCGACTTCCTGGTCGACGACGATCCCAAGAAGGGGAACGTGATGGCCGGCCCGGGTTACGATATCCCGATCCTGCCGCCTGCCGCCCTTTATGAGCGCAAGCCGGCGTTCGTCGTCGTCTTCGCCTGGCGCTACCTCGACCCGATCCGGGCCAAGCACGCCCGCTACTTCGCCGAAGGCGGAAAGTTCGTGGTGCCGCTGCCGGGCATTTCCATGGTCGACCGGGCCGACTGACCGCGCAATAGGGCCGAGGCGGATGCTCCGGGGGAGCGTCTGGAAGGAACCGGACGGGCGCTGCGATTGCGCCCTGAAGGGTGGGTGGATAAGCCTTTGATCCGGCTGGGCTCTGCTCTAGCGCCCGGGAAGGTCGGCCGGTCCAGTCGGGCCCTCTATATCTTGACCTTTGGTCCTATCCGCAGTAGATACCCCGCACTCGCAGCCGGCCCGTTAGACGCGGATCTCCGGCGCGGCTTTGAAATCCCCGAACAATCGAGCCCGGTTTCCGGCTCATCCTTCGAGACAGAGGGCTGGGCCAACGGCGGCTGTTCGGATCCCTGAAATTCATTCGCGTCTGTCGACGGACGTTGGACATCAAAACGATGGCAGTCAGCCCGTTCAAGTTCTTGCAGGAAGTGCGCTCGGAGACAGCCAAGGTCACCTGGCCGACCCGCCGCGAAACCACGATCACCACCATCATGGTGTTCGTCATGGTCGCCGTGGCCTCGATCTTCTTCTTCGCCGCCGACCAGATCATCCGTGTCCTCATCACTTACCTTCTGGGCATTCACTGATGGCAACCGCAACCGCTCAACTGTCCGACAAGCGCTGGTACATCGTCCACGCCTACTCGAACTTCGAGAAGAAGGTCGCCGAATCGATCCGCGAGCAGGCCAAGCAGCGCGGGCTCGAGGAGCTGTTCGAGCTGGTGCTGGTTCCGACCGAGAAGGTCACGGAAGTGCGCCGCGGCCGCAAGATCGACGCCGAGCGCAAGTTCTTCCCCGGCTACGTGCTGGTGAAGATGAAGCTGACCGACGAAGCGTTTCACCTGATCAAGAACACGCCGAAGGTCACAGGCTTCCTCGGCGCTGAAAACAAGCCGATGCCGATCTCGGAATCCGAGGCCATGCGCATCCTGCACCAGGTGCAGGAGGGCGTGGAACGGCCGAAGGCGTCGGTGTCGTTCGAGATCGGCGAGAACGTGCGCGTGGCCGACGGCCCGTTCGCCTCGTTCTCGGGTGTCGTCGAGGAAATCGACGAGGCGCGCTCGCGCGTGAAGGTCGCCGTGTCGATCTTCGGCCGTGCCACGCCGGTCGAATTGGAATTCGGTCAAGTCGAGAAGGTCTGACCGGGTAGCGCGTGAAGTCGAAAAGCTTCGCGCAAAGAGAGGCCGTGGGAGGGAGAGGGCGGTTGCCAGCCGCATCCGACCCAGACCACGAACCTGAAACCGCCGGCGACAGCCGGCACAACAGGAGTGATACATGGCAAAGAAAGTGACCGGATACCTGAAGCTTCAGGTCCCGGCCGGTGCGGCGAATCCTTCGCCCCCGATCGGTCCCGCGCTCGGTCAGCGCGGTCTCAACATCATGGAGTTCTGCAAGGCGTTCAACGCGCAGACCCAGAAGGAAGAGAAGAACACCCCGATTCCCGTCGTGATCACGATCTACGCCGATCGTTCGTTCACGTTCGAGATGAAGACCCCTCCGATGTCCTTCTTCCTCAAGCAGGCCGCCAAGATCCAGTCCGGCTCGAAGGCGCCGGGCCGTGACAAGGCCGGCAAGGTGACCAAGGCGCAGGTGCGCGAGATCGCCGAGAAGAAGATGAAGGATCTCAATTGCGATTCCATCGAGTCGGCCATGAAGATGGTCGAGGGCTCTGCCCGTTCGATGGGCCTGGAAGTGGCGGGGTAAGCGGTCATGGCAATCGGAAAGCGTTTGAACAAAGCCCGCGAAGGTGTTGACCGCGAAAAGCTTTACCCGCTCGCGGACGCCATCAAGATGGTCAAGGAACGCGCGAAAGCGAAGTTCGACGAGACCATCGAGGTCGCGATCAATCTCGGCGTCGATCCGCGTCACGCCGACCAGATGGTCCGCGGCGTCGTGACCCTGCCGAACGGCACTGGCCGTACGCTCCGCGTCGGCGTGTTCGCCCGCGGCGCCAAGGCCGATGAGGCCAAGGCTGCGGGTGCCGACGTCGTCGGCGCCGAGGACCTGGTCGAGAAGGTGCAGAACGGCTCGATCGATTTCGACCGCTGCATCGCCACCCCCGACATGATGCCGCTGGTCGGCCGTCTCGGTAAGGTGCTCGGCCCGCGCGGCCTGATGCCGAACCCGAAGATCGGCACCGTGACCATGGACGTCACCGGTGCGGTGAAGGGTGCCAAGGGTGGCTCGGTCGAGTTCCGTGTCGAGAAGGCCGGCATCCTGCAGGCCGGCGTCGGCAAGGCCTCGTTCACCGAGGAGAAGCTGGTCGAGAACATCAAGGCCCTGGCTGACGCTGTCACCAAGGCGAAGCCAGCCGGTTCCAAGGGCACCTACATCCAGCGCGTTGCGGTGTCCTCGACGATGGGCCCGGGCGTGAAGGTCGAGCCGGGCACCATTCTCGGCTAAGTCTGGAAATTGCATGAGGCGAGGGGCGGAATTGGGCAACCGATTCCGCCCCTCGTCGTTTGTGGCACGGCTCACCGGAAACAAGAACAATGGCTGACAAGGTCCTGATCTATTCGCGCTTTCCCAAGTCGATGATGGCGCGTTTCGCCGAGCGCTTCGAATTGCTCGACACTGGCGGCAAGCCCGCGGGGGAGGTGCTGTCGGCCGACGAACTCGGCAGCGTCCGCGCGATGCTGACGGCGGGCGGCTCGCCGCTCGGTGCGGAGGCGATGGATCTGTTTCCAAAACTCGGCGCCATCGTCTGCTACGGCACCGGCTATGACGGCGTCGACCTGAAGGCGGCAGCCAGCCGCAATATCGCGGTCGCCCACAGTCCCGGCGCCAATGCGGCCTCGGTTGCCGATATCGCGATGACCCTGATGCTGGCGACGACGCGGCGGATCCTGGTGGCCGACCAATATGTCCGCAGCGGCGATTGGGCGGGCTCAAAGCAGTCACCGATGATGCGCCCGCAGGCCGGCATGCCCGGCCGCCGCATCGGCGTCTATGGCATGGGCGAGATCGGCCGCAAGATCGCGGCGCGCTGCGCCGCTTTCGAGAGCGAAATCGGCTATTTCAGCCGCACCAGATACGATCTGCCCTATCAATATTTCCCCTCGCTCGAGGCGCTGGCCAATTGGTGCAGCGTGCTGATGATCGCGGTGCGGGCAGGGGCCGAGACCCAGCACGTTGTCGATGCCGGCATTCTCAAGCGCCTCGGCGCCGACGGCTACGTCGTCAACATCTCCCGCGGCTCGGTGATCGACGAGAAGGCGCTCGTGGCGGCCCTGACCGACAAGACCATCGCGGGGGCCGGCCTCGACGTCTTCGAGAAGGAACCGCACGTCCCCGACGCGCTGACCGCGCTGCCGAACGTGGTGTTCGCCCCGCATATCGGCGGTCACACCCTCGATTCGCACGTCGCATGCAGAACTGCGTGCTGGCGAACCTGACGGCGTTCTTCGAGGGCAAGCCGCTGCCTTATGCGGTCAAATCGGCCTGAATCGGTCCTTATCGGCCCGGGTCAAGCACCCGCGGCAACAGATTGGAACTGGTGTGAATTTTGCTCTTGGCAAGCAGGCTCTGAGCGGTTAAAGAACCGCTTCCGGACGTGCCGGCTTCGGCTGGCGCGTTCGTGCACGCATTCCGAAAACCGAAGACTGGAGATCATTCCTTTCAGGACTCCGCAAGGATTTGCCCGAAAAGGAAGAAAACCCGTCGGCTGGTGGGGTGCGGGCAGAGGTCGGGCGGTTCGCCGGCTGACCTTGTCCTGTCCAAGACTGCAGGCGCCCGCGGGAAGTTTCGACTTCTCAAAGGCTTAATCGCATGGCCTGCATAGACGGGTGAAGACCGGATTTCACTTCGCATCCAGCTTTAAGGGCTGGTTTGCGGAACGGGTCTGGTTCGGACCTCGACACGCCGTGGGCCCAAGGGCTCCCGGAGGGCAGGCTTTGAATCGTCGTCGTGCCCGGCGTGTCCGAAGGGTTTTGCCCCGAGGTTCAGGTTTGGGTGGGACGATGGGTGCAACCCGGCGGTCCCGCTTTTCGCGATGACCGCCAACCGGAGAGAGCTTGCTGTGGAACGAGCGGCAAAAAAAGAGGCGGTCGAACAGCTCAATGAGGTCTTCAAGACCACGAGCGTCGCGGTCGTTGCTCAATATTCCGGCCTCACCGTCGCCCAGATGCAGAAGCTGCGCCAGCAGATGAAGCAGGCGGGCGCTGCGGTGAAGGTCTCGAAGAACCGTCTCGCCAAAATTGCTCTTGAAGGCACTGACGTCGTTGCCATCGGCCCCATGCTGAAGGGACCGACCGTGATCGCCACTTCGAACGATCCGGTAGCGGCGCCAAAGGTCGCCATCGAATTCGCCAAGGCGAACGAAAAGTTCGTCATCGTCGGCGGCTCGATGGGGAAGACCGTCCTGAATGTCGACGGCGTGAAGGCGCTTGCCTCGCTGCCGTCGCTTGATGAACTGCGCGGCAAGATCGTCGGCCTGCTTGTGGCCCCGGCGACCAAGCTCGCTCAGCTCGCCAATGCGCCCGCGGGCAAACTCGCGCGCGTCATCCAGGCTCATGCCTCAAAGGGCGAAGCGGCCTGACGCCCTTCGCAAAACTCAAACCCGAACCAGACTTACACGTAAGGAAACTGAACAATGGCTGACTTGCAGAAGATCGTTGACGACCTCTCGAGCCTCACCGTGCTCGAAGCTGCTGAACTGGCGAAGCTCCTCGAAGAAAAGTGGGGCGTTTCGGCTGCCGCGGCTGTCGCCGTGGCCGGCCCGGCTGGTGGTGGCGCTGCCGCCGCTCCGGCGGAAGAGAAGACCGAGTTCACGGTCGTTCTCGCTAGCGCCGGCGACAAGAAGATCGAGGTCATCAAGGAAGTCCGCGCCATCACCGGCCTGGGCCTGAAGGAAGCAAAGGACCTCGTCGAGGGCGCGCCGAAGCCTGTCAAGGAAGGCGTGAACAAGGACGAAGCCGACAAGATCAAGGTCCAGCTCGAGAAGGCTGGCGCGAAGGTCGAGCTCAAGTAAGCACCGCTTACTGACGAGGTCTCGGGCGAGCGTAAGCAGGCCCGGGATCCTGGCTTGTCCCTCAAAAAGGGGTGGGCCTGATGCAAAAGGCGTGCGACGGAACGTCCCGACGCAGGCCGAACACGAAAAAGTGTGGGGATTTGAGGGTTCGCCCCTCGAATCTCCACTATTGTCGCCCCATATCGGTTCGGCAGCACGAAAGCGCGGTGGGCAGGGATGCCGGATTCCCTGTAAGCCGTTGGGAGAGCAGGCTATTTCGGGCTTTTGCAGTCCGTGAAGACGATCGTTGTGACGGGCGGGCGCGCACCAGCGCCCCGCGCGTCGTTTTGCGTTTTGAAGGTCTGAAGAACAGATTCAGGACATTCTCGCCTGAAGCTGAGTCTCCGGCCCCCAAAACGGGTTCGAAAAATTCAACCCGGGGAGCGGTGGCAGCCGCGTCCCGGACGGTTCGCCCAGAGCGGGCGACGAAAATGAGAGGCCACGATGGCGCAGCAGACATTCACCGGTCGCAAACGCGTTCGCAAGTTCTTCGGACACATCAAGGAAGTCGCCGAGATGCCGAACCTCATCGAGGTTCAGAAGGCGTCCTATGACCAGTTCCTGATGGTCGATGAACCCCAGGGTGGCCGTCTCGACGAGGGTCTGCAGGCGGTGTTCCGCTCGGTGTTTCCGATCTCCGATTTCTCGGGCACCTCGATGCTGGAATTCGTCCGCTACGAGTTCGAGCAGCCGAAATACGACGTCGACGAGTGCCGCCAGCGCGGCATGACCTTCGCGGCCCCCCTCAAGGTGACGCTGCGCCTCATCGTGTTCGATATCGACGAGGAAACCGGCGCGAAGTCGGTGAAGGACATCAAGGAGCAGGACGTCTACATGGGCGACATTCCGCTCATGACGATGAACGGCACCTTCATCGTCAACGGCACCGAGCGCGTCATCGTCTCGCAGATGCACCGCTCGCCCGGCGTGTTCTTCGATCACGACAAGGGCAAGACCCATTCCTCGGGGAAGCTGCTGTTCGCTGCTCGCGTGATCCCGTATCGCGGCTCCTGGCTCGACATCGAGTTCGACGCCAAGGACATCGTCTATGCGCGTATCGACCGTCGCCGCAAGATTCCGGTGACGTCGCTGATGTTCGCCCTCGGCCTCGACGGCGAGGCGATCCTGTCGACGTTCTACAAGAAGATCCTCTACAAGCGGACCAAGGAAGGCTGGCGCGTTCCGTTCGACGCCAACCGTTTCCGCGGCTACTCGACCATCAACGACCTGATCGATGCCGACACCGGCAAGGTCGTGCTCGAGGCCGGCAAGAAGCTCACCGTCCGCGCCGCCCGCCAGCTCCAGGAGAAGGGGCTGAAGGCGCTGCGCATGGCCGATGAGGAGCTGGTCGGCAACTACATCGCCGAGGACCTCGTCAACCCGAAGACCGGTGAGATCCACGCCGAAGCCGGTGAGGAAATCACCGACAAGTCGATGAAGGTGCTCAACGAGCACGGCTACAAGGAATTGCCGCTGCTCGACATCGACCACGTCAATGTCGGCGCCTACATCCGCAACACGCTCTCGGCCGACAAGAACATGACGCGTGAAGACGCGCTGTTCGACATCTACCGCGTGATGCGTCCGGGCGAGCCGCCGACGCTGGATTCGGCGCAGGCCATGTTCCAGTCGCTGTTCTTCGATGCCGAGCGCTACGACCTCTCCGCGGTCGGCCGTGTCAAGATGAACATGCGCCTCGACCTCGATGCGCCCGACACCCAGCGCACGCTGCGCAAGGAAGACATCCTCTCCGTCATCAAGACGCTGGTGGACCTGCGCGACGGCAAGGGCGAGATCGACGACATCGACCATCTCGGCAACCGCCGCGTGCGCTCGGTCGGCGAGCTCATGGAGAACCAGTACCGCATCGGCCTCCTGCGCATGGAGCGCGCGATCAAGGAGCGCATGTCCTCGGTCGACATCGACACGGTCATGCCGCAGGACCTGATCAACGCGAAGCCGGCGGCTGCCGCCGTGCGCGAGTTCTTCGGCTCCTCGCAGCTCTCGCAGTTCATGGACCAGACCAACCCGCTGTCGGAGATCACCCACAAGCGTCGCCTGTCGGCGCTTGGACCGGGCGGTCTGACCCGCGAGCGTGCCGGCTTCGAGGTGCGCGACGTGCATCCGACGCATTACGGCCGCATCTGCCCGATCGAGACGCCGGAAGGTCCGAACATCGGCCTGATCAACTCGCTCGCGACCTTCGCGCGCGTGAACAAGTACGGCTTCGTCGAGACGCCGTATCGCAAGGTCAAGGACGGCCGCGTCACCGACGAGGTCGTGTACCTCTCGGCGATGGAAGAGGGCCGCTACACGGTCGCGCAGGCCAACGTGCCGCTCGACCCGAAGGGCCGCTTCACCGAAGACCTCGTGGTCTGCCGTCACGCCGGCGAAGTCTTGCCGGTGACGCCCGACAAGGTCGACTACATGGACGTGTCGCCGAAGCAGCTGGTTTCGGTCGCCGCGGCGCTGATCCCATTCCTCGAGAACGACGACGCCAACCGCGCGCTGATGGGCTCGAACATGCAGCGTCAGGCTGTGCCGCTGGTTCGCGCCGAGGCCCCGTTCGTCGGCACCGGCATGGAAGGCGTGGTTGCGCGTGACTCGGGTGCCGCGATCGCGGCGCGCCGTTCGGGCGTGATCGACCAGATCGACGCCACCCGCGTCGTCATCCGCGCCACGGAAGATCTCGATCCGACCAAGTCGGGCGTCGATATCTACCGCCTGATGAAGTACCAGCGCTCGAACCAGTCGACCTGCATCAACCAGCGTCCGCTGGTGAAGGTCGGCGACATCGTCAAGAAGGGCGACATCATCGCCGACGGTCCGTCGACCGATCTCGGTGAGCTCGCGCTCGGCCGGAACGTGCTCGTCGCGTTCATGCCGTGGAACGGCTACAACTTCGAAGACTCGATCCTGCTCTCCGAGCGGATCGTGAAGGAAGACGTGTTCACCTCGATTCATATCGAAGAGTTCGAGGTGATGGCTCGCGACACCAAGCTCGGACCCGAGGAAATCACCCGCGACATTCCGAACGTCTCGGAAGAAGCGCTGAAGAACCTCGACGAAGCCGGTATCGTCTACATCGGTGCGGAAGTCCGCGCCGGCGATATCCTGGTCGGCAAGATCACGCCGAAGGGCGAGAGCCCGATGACGCCGGAAGAGAAGTTGCTGCGCGCGATCTTCGGCGAGAAGGCTTCCGACGTTCGCGATACCTCGCTGCGCGTTCCCCCGGGCGTGCAGGGCACGATCGTGGAAGTGCGCGTGTTCAACCGTCACGGCGTCGACAAGGACGAGCGTGCGCTGGCGATCGAGCGGGAAGAGATCGAGCGTCTGGCCAAGGACCGCGACGACGAGCAGGCGATCCTGGACCGCAACGTCTACAACCGTCTTGCCGAGCTCCTCGAGGGGCGGCAGGGCATTGCCGGCCCGAAGGGCTTCAAGAAGGACACCAAGATCACCCGTGCGGTGCTCGAGGAGTACCCGAAGTCGCAGTGGTGGCTGTTCGCCTCGCCGAACGACAAGCTGATGGCCGAGATCGAGGCCATGCGGAAGCAGTACGACGAGTCGAAGAAGGGGCTTGAACAGCGCTTCCTCGACAAGGTCGAGAAGCTTCAGCGCGGTGACGAATTGCCGCCCGGCGTGATGAAGATGGTCAAGGTCTTCGTCGCGGTGAAGCGCAAGATCCAGCCCGGCGACAAGATGGCCGGCCGCCACGGCAACAAGGGCGTGGTGTCGAAGATCGTGCCGATCGAGGACATGCCGTTCCTCGAAGACGGTACGCACGCCGACATCGTGCTCAACCCGCTCGGCGTGCCTTCGCGCATGAACGTCGGACAGATCCTCGAGACCCATCTCGGCTGGGCCTGCGCCGGCCTCGGCAAGCGTATCGGCCAGACGGTCGATGCTTACCTGTCGAAGCAGGACATCAAGCCGCTGAAGGAAACCTTGAAGAAGGTCTACGGCGAGGACGAGACGATCAAGTCGCTCAACGACAACGAACTGATCGAGCTCGGCCACAATCTCAGCCGCGGCGTGCCGATCGCGACGCCGGTGTTCGACGGCGCCAAGGAAGCCGACATCGAGGAGATGCTGAAGCTTGCCGGCCTGGACGCGTCGGGTCAGTCGACCGTCTATGACGGCCGCACCGGCGATGCCTTCGATCGCAAGGTGACGGTGGGCTACATCTACATGCTCAAGCTGCACCATCTGGTCGACGACAAGATCCATGCGCGTTCGATCGGTCCGTACTCGCTCGTCACCCAGCAGCCGCTGGGCGGCAAGGCGCAGTTCGGCGGCCAGCGCTTCGGCGAAATGGAGGTGTGGGCGCTCGAGGCTTACGGCGCGGCGTACACGCTCCAGGAGATGCTGACGGTGAAGTCGGACGACGTCGCCGGCCGTACCAAGGTGTACGAGGCGATCGTGCGCGGCGACGACACGTTCGAGGCCGGTATTCCGGAATCGTTCAACGTGCTGGTCAAGGAAATGCGCTCGCTCGGCCTCAACGTCGACCTGCACAACTCCAAGATGGGACCGGCACCGACGTCGGAAGCGGCCGAGTAATTCGACCTGTCATGCCCGGCCTTCGCGGCCGGGCACCGGCGCCCCGTCCGAGGCCTTGAGGGCAGGGCGCCCTGCTTGAGTGATTTTCGAATTTGCGGCCGGAGGCGACCGGCACGCGAGGAGAAGACGATGAACCAAGAAATTATGAATCTCTTCAACCCGACGACGCCGGCTCAGGTCTTCGACCAGATCCGGATCTCGATCGCGTCTCCAGAGAAGATTCTGTCCTGGTCCTACGGCGAGATCAAGAAGCCGGAGACCATCAACTACCGCACCTTCAAGCCCGAGCGCGACGGCCTGTTCTGCGCCCGCATCTTCGGGCCGATCAAGGATTACGAGTGCTTGTGCGGCAAGTACAAGCGCATGAAGTACAAGGGCATCATCTGCGAGAAGTGCTCGGTCGAGGTCACGCTGTCGCGCGTCCGGCGCGAGCGCATGGGCCATATCGAGCTCGCAGCGCCCGTCGCCCACATCTGGTTCCTGAAGTCGCTGCCCTCGCGCATCGGCCTCCTGCTGGACATGACGCTGAAGGATCTCGAGCGGATCCTCTACTTCGAATACTACGTCGTGCTCGAGCCAGGCCTCACCGCGCTGAAGGACCGCCAGCTGCTGTCGGAAGACGAGTATCTGAAGGCGCAGGACGAGTACGGCCAGGACAGCTTCACCGCCATGATCGGCGCTGAAGCGATCCGCGAGCTGCTCAAGGGCATGGACCTCGAGAAGCTCGAGGCGACCTTGCGCCTCGAGATGCAGGAGACCGACTCCGACATCAAGCACAAGAAGCTCGCCAAGCGCCTGAAGATCGTGGAAGCGTTCCGCCACTCCGGCAACAAGCCGGAATGGATGATCATGACCGTGGTCCCGGTGATCCCGCCGGACTTGCGTCCGCTGGTGCCGCTCGACGGCGGCCGCTTCGCGACCTCGGACCTCAACGACCTCTACCGCCGCGTCATCAACCGCAACAACCGCTTGAAGCGGCTGATGGAGCTGCGCGCGCCCGACATCATCATCCGCAACGAGAAGCGCATGCTTCAGGAAGCGGTCGATGCGCTGTTCGACAACGGCCGCCGCGGCCGCGTCATCACGGGCGCCAACAAGCGCCCGCTGAAGTCGCTCGCCGACATGCTCAAGGGCAAGCAGGGCCGCTTCCGCCAGAACCTGCTCGGCAAGCGCGTCGACTATTCGGGCCGTTCGGTGATCGTGGTCGGTCCCGAGCTGCGCCTGCATCAGTGCGGCCTGCCGAAGAAGATGGCGCTCGAGCTGTTCAAGCCGTTCATCTATTCGCGGCTCGACGCCAAGGGCCTGTCCACCACGGTGAAGCAGGCCAAGAAGCTGGTCGAGAAGGAGCGGCCCGAGGTCTGGGACATCCTGGATGAGGTCATTCGCGAGCATCCGGTGCTGCTCAACCGCGCACCGACGCTGCATCGTCTCGGCATCCAGGCGTTCGAGCCCGTGCTGATCGAGGGCAAGGCGATCCAGCTTCACCCGCTGGTCTGCTCCGCGTTCAACGCCGACTTCGACGGCGACCAGATGGCCGTGCACGTCCCGCTGTCGCTCGAAGCGCAGCTGGAAGCTCGCGTCCTGATGATGTCGACCAACAACATCCTGCATCCGGCGAACGGACAGCCGATCATCGTGCCGTCGCAGGACATCGTGCTCGGCCTCTACTACGTCTCGATCATGCGCGAAGGCCTGCCCGGCGAGGGCAAGGTGTTCGGCGAGATGGCCGAGCTCGAGCACGCGTTGCATGCGAAGGTCATCCACCTCCACACCAAGATCAAGTACCGGTGGGAAGGCGTCGACGAGACCGGCAAGATCTCGAAGCGCTGGATCGAGACCACCGCCGGCCGCGTCATGCTCGGCAATTTGCTGCCGAAGAACCCGCGCGTCCCCTACGAGATCATCAACAAGCTGATGACCAAGCGCGAGATCTCGGGCGTCATCGACCAGGTCTACCGCCACTGCGGCCAGAAGGAGACGGTGATCTTCTGCGACCGCATCATGGCGCTCGGCTTCTATAACGCGTTCAAGGCCGGCATCTCGTTCGGCAAGGACGACATGGTCGTGCCGAACTCCAAGTGGAAGATCGTCGACACCACCCGTACGCTGGCGAAGGATTTCGAGCAGCAGTACAACGACGGTCTGATCACCCACGGCGAGAAGTACAACAAGGTCGTCGACGCCTGGTCGAAGGCCACGGAAGAAATCGCCAAGGCGATGATGAAGGAGATCTCCGCCACCAAGAAGACGGCGGCCGGAGCCGATGCCGACATCAACTCGATCTACATGATGGCTCACTCCGGTGCCCGCGGTTCGCCGGCCCAGATGCGCCAGCTCGCCGGCATGCGCGGCCTGATGGCCAAGCCGTCGGGCGAGATCATCGAGACGCCGATCATCTCGAACTTCAAGGAAGGCCTCTCGGTGCTCGAGTACTTCAACTCGACCCACGGCGCCCGCAAGGGTCTCGCGGACACCGCGTTGAAGACCGCGAACTCGGGCTACCTGACCCGTCGTCTCGTCGACGTCGCGCAAGACTGCATCATCACGCAGAGCGACTGCGGCACCAAGCTCGGCATCAAGATGCGCGCCATCGTCGATGCCGGCACCGTGGTTGCTTCGCTCGGTTCGCGCATCCTCGGACGCACGGCCTGCGAAGACATCCGTGACAGCTCGGGCAAGGTGATCATCAAGCGCGATACGCTGATGGAAGAAAGCCATCTGGACGCCATCCAGCAGGGTGGTGTGCAGGAGGTGAAGATCCGCTCGGCGCTGACCTGCGAACTCGTCAACGGCATCTGCGGCAAGTGCTACGGCCGCGACCTCGCCCGCGGCACGCCGGTCAACCACGGCGAAGCGGTCGGCGTCATCGCGGCGCAGTCGATCGGCGAGCCGGGCACCCAGCTCACGATGCGTACGTTCCACATCGGTGGTGCGGCGCAGCTCAACGAGCAGTCGTTCGTCGAAGCCAATTTCGACGGCAAGATCGTGATCCGGAACAAGGCCATCGCCCGCAACAGCGAAGGTCACCTGGTCGCGATGGTGCGCAACATGGTGGTGGCGATCGTCGATGCCGACGGCACCGAGCGTGCGACGCACCGTGTCCAGTACGGCTCGCGCCTGCATGTCGACGAAGGTGACATGGTCAAGCGCGGCCAGCGCGTCGTCGAGTGGGATCCCTACACCCGTCCGCTCCTCACCGAGGTCGAAGGTACCATCGGCTTCGAGGATCTGGTCGAGGGGCAGTCGATCTCGGAAACGCTCGACGAAGCCACCGGTATCGCCAAGCGCGTGGTCATCGACTGGCGCTCGACCCGCGGCGGTGCGGACCTGCGTCCGGCCATCGTGGTCAAGGGCAAGGACGGCAAGGTGCTCAAGCTCGCCCGTGGCGGCGATGCCCGCTACATGCTGTCGGTCGACGCCATTCTCTCGGTCGACGTCGGCGCCAAGGTCAATCCGGGCGACATCCTCGCCCGTGTCTCGACCGAAAGCGCCAAGACGCGTGACATCACCGGCGGTCTGCCGCGGGTGGCGGAACTGTTCGAGGCACGGCGTCCGAAGGATGCGGCGATCATCGCCGAAATCGCGGGCACCATCCGGTTCGGGCGCGACTACAAGAACAAGCGTCGCATCTCGATCGAGCCGATGGACAAGACCGACGAGCCGCGCGAGTACCTGATCCCGAAGGGCAAGCACATCCACCTTCAGGACGGCGACGTCGTCGAAAAGGGCGACTTCATCGTGGAAGGCAACCCGGCGCCGCACGACATCCTGGCGGTCAAGGGCATCGAGGAACTCGCGGCCTATCTGGTCAACGAGATCCAGGAGGTCTACCGGCTCCAGGGCGTGCTCATCAACGACAAGCACATCGAGGTGATTGTCCGTCAGATGCTCCAGAAGGTGGAAGTCACCGACCAGGGCGATACGGACATGATCTCGGGCGAGCAGGTCGACAAGATCGAGTTCGACGCGCTGAACGAGAAGGCCAAGGAAGAGGGCAAGAAGCCCGCCACGGGGACGCCGGTTCTGCTCGGCATCACCAAGGCGAGCCTCCAGACCCGTTCGTTCTTCTCGGCGGCCTCGTTCCAGGAGACCACCCGCGTCCTCACGGAAGCGGCGGTCAACGGCAAGGTCGATCCGCTCGAAGGCCTCAAGGAGAACGTCATCGTCGGCCGGCTGATTCCGGCAGGCACCGGCGCCTCCATGGCCAAGATTCGCGAAGTCGCCATGAAGCGCGACAAGCTGATCCTGGACGAGCGCGAGAAGCAGGCGGCGGTCGTGTCGCCCGCGCCGGAAGCGGAGCTTCCTGCGCTGCCGCCCGCGGAATGATCGTTCATCCGTAGGACTACCGAGGACAATGAAAAGGCCGGCGAAAGCCGGCCTTTTTGTTGCTTTGCTTGTCTGTTGCGATGCGGGATCAACCTTTGTTCATCTTTCCTTCAGCCGCAAAAGCGCTTCTGCTAGGAGAGTTTAGACCGGTGGTCCCGTGAAGGGGGCGGGCCGGAGACCACGGAACTCACATGCTTGATCTCGCAATCGTAGGCGGCGGCCCCGGCGGGCTGATGAGCGCTTGGTATCTGAAGCGCAAGCTTGGCGATCTCTGTCGCGTCACCATCTACGAGGCCTCCGATCGGCTCGGCGGCAAGATCGTCACCCGCAAGTTCGATTCCGCACCTGCGATGTACGAGGCCGGCGTTGCCGAGATCTACGACTACTCGATGACCGGGCCGGATCCGCTACGCGAGCTGATCCAGCATTTCGGGCTGCAGACGATCCCGATGGATGCCGAGCAGGTGCAGTTCGGCGGCGAGCTTCTCGACGACGTGCCGGGTATGCGCCGCAAGTATGGCGCCAAGACCGCCGCGGCGATCGAGGCGTTCCGCAAGCGCTGTGCTGAGGCGATGTCGCCGATCGAATATTACGAGGGCGTCGGCGCGCACGACAACGAGAACCCCTGGGCCTACAAGACCGCCGAGCAGGTGCTCGACGAGGAGGTCGAGGACGAAACCGCAAAGCGCTTCTTCAAGGTGATGGCGCGCTCCGACATCGCCACCGAGAGCCACAACACCAACGGCCTCAACGCGCTCAAGAACTATCTGATGGATGTCGACGGCTATATCGGCCTTTATTCCATCCAGAACGGCAACGAGCAGCTGATCGAGTGCCTGCAGTCGGAGGTGAACGCCGACATCCAGCTCAATCACCGCGTGCTCACAGTCGGCAAGGCGCCGACCGGGCGCTACCAGCTCAAGATGATGAACGGCAAGGGACCGGAGACGCGCGACTTCGATCTCGTGCTGGTCTGCCTGCCGCATTCCTGGCTCGCCACCATGGGGTGGGAAGGCGAACAGCTCCGCAAGTCGATGGTCAAGCACGTCTCTTACTTCGACCGTCCCGCGCACTATTTGCGCGTCTCAATCCTGTTCGACACGCCGTTCTGGGGCGAGAAGATTCCGGGCGCCTGGTTCATGTCGGAAGCGTTCGGCGGCTGCTGCGTCTACAACGAGGGTGCGCGCCACGACGTCGGCAAGCACGGCGTGCTGAACTGGCTGATTCCCGGCTCCGACGCGCTGGCCTTCGCCAATCTGTCCGACCAGGAGCTGCTCGATGCCGCGCTGAAATCGCTGCCGGCCTCGCTCGGCGATGCGCGCCAGCATTTCATGGAAGGCAAGATCCACCGCTGGTTGTCGTCGGTGAACGCGATTCCCGGCGGCCTGCCGGTGCGCGACGTCATGACCAATCACCGGCCCGAGCCGAAGGAGCATCCCGGCATCGTGGTGGTCGGCGACTATCTGTTCGACTCGACCCTGAACGGCCTGCTCGACTCCTCGGATGCGGCGACCGACATCATCCTGACCGAGATGATGCGCCTGCGCCGCGAGCGCGCGCAGGACGACAAGCCGCTCTCCGACAAGATCGACCGCGACTATTTCGAGAACTATCGCGGCCTCGGCCCGTATCACGAGGCGTGGCGCCACTTCACCGATCCCGATTACCTCACACGGCTGCTCGGCATCGTCTGGGGCAAGACCAAGGGCGCCAAGCTGCTCGTCGCGGGCTCGGCCAGCGGCGAATTGGTCGGCGCGCTACGCGAGCGCGGCATCGATGCCTTCGGCATCGAGAGCAACCGCGCCATCCACGCCAGGACGCCGAAGGCGCTGAAGAAGTACAACAAGCTCGGCTCGATCACCGACATGCCGTTCAAGGACGGCGCGTTCGACTTCGTGTTCGAGACCAGCCTCTGCCACGTTTCCCCGAAGCAGGTGGTCCGCGCGATCAAGGAACTGAACCGCGTGGTCAAGACCGGCCTCGTGTTCGGCTCGATTACCTCGGACATGGCGCCGGCGCTGATCGACCGCTACGACCTCCTGCGCGGGGTCAAGAAACTCGGCACCTGGTGGGAATGGTCCGAGCTGTTCTTCGGCAATGGTTTCGACCTCTCGATGCACCGCAAGGACTGCACCGATGCGCTCTGGGAGGCCACGCTCGCCGCCAACAAGGGGCCGGGGCAGTGGTACGCCGACGCCGACAGTCTGCGCTATTCCTTCTTCGACAAGGTCGAGGACGAGGACGAGGACTAGCCGCGGGGCGCGCGTCGAATTCGCCAATTGTTTTGCCGAATTCATCCTGATCGCATAGAATCGGTGCAATAGCGGTTTTCCGCTTTGTCCTGCTTTCTCTGCGGTCATGCCGGCCGTCAGCATCGGTTGGTTTCATGGCATCCAAGCCTCTTTCGCCCGACAAACAGAAGCTCGCCGCCGAAGAGGCGGCCGAGCTCGACGACAAGCTCGCCTCGACTGCCAAGCCGGACCTCGAAGACGACGAGGACGCCGAAGACGAGGCGGACGACGAGCTGGAGCTCGACGACGACGATGAGGACGAGGACCTCGTCGTCTTCACCGCGCGCGAGGCCGCCGGCGCGCTCGCGACCATCGTCGGGTTCGTCAAGCCGTTCCTGGCGAACTACAAGCGGATGCTGTCCTTCGTGGCGTTCGGCGTCTGCGTCGAGACGCTGTTCAACGTCATCATGCCGCTCAGCCTCAAGTTCCTGATCGACGACGCGCTCGGCGAGGAGGATTTCCAGGCGCTGTACAAGATCCTCGGCGTGCTCGCCGTCGCCGGCATCTTCACCTCGATCGTCGCGGTCTGGTACGAGCGCTGGGACGCGCGGCTGGCGGCCTGCATCATCTCCGATGTCCGCAAGCGCCTGTTCGAGCACGTTCAGGATCTGCCGGCGGCCTATTTCGGCCGCACCAAGCGCGGCGAGATCCTGTCGCGCTTCTCCGTCGACCTCTCGGCCTTCGAAGGCTCGGTCAAGACGTTTGCCAACAGTGCCGCGCTGCCCTTTCTGGAATTGGTTGCCGGCATCATCCTAATGGTGTTCCTGAACTGGCAGCTCGCGGCGGTCGCGCTGCTCGTGTTCCCGATCACACTGATCGGTCCGCGGATCCTGACGCCGAAGGCGGTGCAGGCCAATTACGAGCAGAAGCTCAACGAAAGCGCGCTGCTCGGCATGGTGCAGGAGAACGTGGCGGCGCAGGCCGTGATCAAGGCGTTCAGCCTGCAGCGCAAGATGTTCGGCTTCTTCACCTTCCGCAACGACGAGACGCGCAACAAGATCGCCTCGGCCGCGTTCCTGTCGACCATGGTGGAGCGGACGGTCACCATCTCGGTGCTGATGCTGCACCTCGTGGTGCTCGCGATCGGCGCCTATCTCGCCACCAAGGGCCAGATCACCATCGGCACCTTCGTCACCTTCGAGAGCGCGTTCTGGGAGGTCTCCTACAACATCGCTCATGTCATGCATTTCATCCCGGTGTCGATCTCCTCGGCCGCTGCGATCCGGCACATGCACGAGCTGCTGGACGAGCCGACTCGCGCTGCCGACCGCCCCGGCGCACCCGACCTGCCGCGCATCACCAACGACATCACCTTCGATCACGTCACCTTCCAGTACGAGGGCAGCCAGACGCCGGTGCTGGACAATCTCAGCCTCAAGCTCAATGCGGGCAAGCGCATCGCGATCGTCGGCCCGAGCGGCTCCGGCAAGAGCACGTTGCTCAATTTGATCCTGCGGCTTTACGTGCCCGACGAGGGCCGCGTCACCATCGACGGTGTCGACGTCCGCAAGGTGACGCTGGATTCGCTGCGCCGGAGCATGGCGGTGGTGTTCCAGGAGAACATGCTGTTCAACATGTCGATCCGCGAGAACATCCGGCTCGGCAAGGAGGGAGCGACCGATGAGGAGGTGGAGGAGGCGGCCAAGAAGGCCGAGATCCACCGCTATATCATGAGCCTGCCGCAGCGATACGACACGCCGGTCGGTGAGCGCGGCGACACCCTGTCGGGCGGCCAGCGCCAGCGCATCGCGATCGCGCGCGCGGTTATCCGCAATCCCTCGGTGCTGCTGCTGGACGAAGCCACCTCGGCGCTGGACCAGACCACGGAAGCCGCGATCAACCGCACGCTGCTCAAGGTCGCCAAGGGACGCACCATGATCTGGTCGACCCACCGCCTGACCTCGGTGGTGGAGATGGACGAGATCATCGTGATCTCGGGGGGCAGGGCGATCGAGCGCGGCTCGCATGCCCAGCTGCTCGCCAAGAACGGGACCTATCGCAAGCTCTGGAACGACCAGATCCACCAGCCGCACGGCGCGGCGGCTCACGCCGACGACGGCAGCGACGATGAGGACGAAGACGACCTCGAGGATGTCGAGGACGAGGACGACGAGGAGGAATGACCAAGTTCGCACCGATTCTATGCGGCCATCGGTGTGCGCTTGATTCCCGACGTGACGATGCGCTCTTCGGTCAGAAAAAGCCCGGTCGGATAGCTCACATGCGGATAGGTCAGGACCGTCGGAAGCCTCGCGGCCGATATCCCGGGCGTTGGTCGCGCCGGGCAACCTCCGCCGATTTTGGTGACATCCCCGCCGCCGATTGCTGCTGAAGCGGGTAGATTTGCGGCTCCCGCGTAAAAAAGCCAATGCTTCGCGACACAAAAGTACTTTTTGCCCGGATATAAATAGCCGCGCGGCTGGCGAAATGAAGGCTGCGGTCCCATATCGGAGTGGTGCGGCGAGGGCGGCAAACAGCGATTTTGACAGGCTCCTGAAGCGGTTCGTGGCTGTCGTTTCGCCTTGACTTGATCGATTCTCACTTATAGAAAGCGCCTCACTTAACGACAGGCGGTGAGCATCGCCAGCGTCGGAACGGGCCACCCGTTAGATCCCCAAGGACTAGAGCCACAAGGGATCGCTCAAGGCGGGCACCAACCTCGACGAATGCCGCTCAAACGCTGTCGCTCATAGCTAGGCAATGCCAGTGCGATTCTAGTTCTCTTGAGCTTATTCTCTTGAGATCGAATTCGGATGCATGACCTCAGTGCGCGGGCCGCGGCTTCATGCTGACCGGCCTCAATACTGCGGTCCTCTGTGGCGTCGAAGCGCTTTCCGCCCGTTGATGGGGCGGTTGGCGCGATTTCGCTTTGTGCGGATTGTTCCGCGGAAGGCGACCTCGTCGGGCAGGTAGCTCGAAAGAATTTGCAGTCCCGGCGACGGGCTGCGGCAAGACAGCGGATCCGAAAAGGATCTGCGACAGAACAAAGGGTAAGGCCAGGATGCCGACGATCAACCAGCTGATCGCTCAACCGCGTGAAGTGCAGAAGTCGCGCAAGAAGGTGCCGGCGCTGCAGCAGTCGCCGCAGAAGCGTGGTGTTTGCACCCGCGTCTACACCACGACCCCGAAGAAGCCGAACTCGGCGCTTCGTAAGGTCGCCAAGGTGCGCCTGACCAACGGCTTCGAGGTGATCGGCTACATCCCCGGTGAGGGCCATAACCTTCAGGAGCACTCGGTGGTCATGATCCGCGGCGGTCGCGTCAAGGACTTGCCCGGCGTGCGCTACCACATCCTCCGCGGCGTTCTGGATACCCAGGGCGTCAAGAACCGTAAGCAGCGTCGTTCGAAGTACGGCGCGAAGCGTCCGAAGTAAGCGGGAACCAGGTCCATGTCTCGTCGCCACTCAGCGGAAAAGCGCGAAGTCCTTCCCGATCCGAAGTTCGGGAACATCATCGTCACGAAGTTCATGAACTCTGTGATGTACGCCGGCAAGAAGTCGGTCGCCGAAGGCATCGTCTACGGTGCGTTCGGTATCATCGAAACCAAGACCAAGCAGAACCCGCTCGGCGTGTTCGAGCAGGCGCTCGAGAACGTCATGCCGACGATCGAAGTGCGCTCCCGCCGCGTCGGCGGCGCGACCTACCAGGTTCCGGTCGAAGTTCGTTCGACCCGCCGTCAGGCGCTGGGCATCCGCTGGCTGATCTCCGCTGCGCGTGATCGCAACGAGAAGACCATGACCGAGCGGCTCTCGGCCGAGCTTCTGGACGCCTCGAACAACCGCGGGAATGCCGTCAAGAAGCGCGAAGACGTGCACCGGATGGCGGAAGCCAACCGCGCCTTCTCGCACTATCGCTGGTAACGGCGACACACGGAATCTAAGGAACACCCTATGCCCCGCGTTCATGCCATAGAGAATTACCGCAACTTCGGTATCATGGCGCATATCGATGCCGGCAAGACCACGACCACCGAGCGCATCCTCTATTACACCGGCAAGAGCCACAAGATCGGCGAAGTGCACGAAGGTGCCGCGACGATGGACTGGATGGAGCAGGAGCAGGAGCGTGGCATCACGATCACCTCGGCTGCGACCACTGCATTCTGGGCCGGCAAGCGCCTGAACATCATCGACACCCCCGGCCACGTCGACTTCACCATCGAAGTCGAACGCTCGCTGCGCGTGCTCGACGGCGCCGTCTGCGTGCTCGACTCGAACCAGGGCGTTGAGCCCCAGACCGAGACCGTCTGGCGCCAGGGCGACAAGTACAAGGTTCCGCGCATCGTCTTCGCCAACAAGATGGACAAGACCGGCGCCGACTTCTTCAAGTGCCTGGCCGACATCGTCGACCGCCTCGGCGCCAAGCCGATCGCGATCCAGCTTCCGATCGGCGCCGAGAACAACTTCAAGGGTCTCGTCGACCTCGTGAAGATGCAGGGCATCATCTGGAACGATGAATCGCTCGGCGCGAAGTTCGATTATGTCGACATTCCGGAAGATCTGGTCGAGCAGGCCAAGGAATACCGCGAGAAGATGGTGGAAGCCGCCGTCGAGCTCGACGACGACGCCATGGCCGCCTATCTCGACGGTAAGGAGCCGGACGAAGAGACGCTGAAGCGGCTGATCCGCAAGGCGGTTCTGACCGGTGCGTTCTATCCCGTGCTGTGCGGCTCGGCCTTCAAGAACAAGGGCGTGCAGCCGCTGCTCGACGCCGTCGTCGACTATCTGCCGTCGCCGATCGACGTGCCCGCGATCAAGGGCACCGACGATCGCGGCAACGAAGTCGTGCGCAAGGCGGACGACAAGGAGCCGCTCGCGCTGCTCGCGTTCAAGATCATGGACGACCCGTTCGTCGGCACCATCACCTTCTGCCGCATCTACTCCGGCGTTCTGCAGAGCGGCACCGGCGTCGTGAACTCGACCCGCGAGAAGAAGGAGCGCATCGGGCGCATGCTCTTGATGCATGCGAACAACCGCGAAGACATCAAGGAAGCCTATGCCGGCGACATCGTCGCGCTGGCCGGCCTGAAGGAAGCGCGCACCGGTGACACGCTGTGCGATCCCGACAAGCAGGTGATCCTCGAGAAGATGGAATTCCCCGAGCCGGTCATCGAGATCGCGATCGAGCCGAAGTCCAAGGCCGACCAGGAAAAGCTGGGCGTGGCGCTGGCCAAGCTCGCTGCGGAGGATCCGTCCTTCCGCGTGTCGACCGACCAGGAGTCCGGCCAGACCATCCTCAAGGGCATGGGCGAACTCCATCTCGACATCAAGGTCGACATCCTCAAGCGCACCTACAAGGTCGACGCCAACATCGGCGCGCCCCAGGTTGCGTTCCGTGAGCGCGTCACCAAGAAGGCCGAGGTCAAGTACACCCACAAGAAGCAGACCGGCGGTACCGGTCAGTTCGCGGAAGTGTCGATCGTGGTCGAACCGAACGAGCCCGGCAAGGGCTACGAGTTCGAGTCCAAGATCGTCGGTGGTGCGGTTCCGAAGGAATACATCCCCGGCGTCGAAAAGGGCCTCAACAGCGTGATGAGCTCTGGTGTCGTCGCGGGCTTCCCCGTGGTCGACGTCAAGGTTCAGCTCGTCGACGGCAAGTATCACGACGTCGACTCGTCGGCACTCGCCTTCGAAATCGCATCGCGCGCGGCGTTCCGCGAAGCCTTGCAGAAGGGCAAGTCCGTCCTGCTCGAGCCGATCATGAAGGTCGAAGTGGTGACCCCGGAAGACTACACCGGCTCGGTCATCGGCGACCTGAATTCGCGGCGCGGTCAGATCCAGGGTCAGGACATGCGCGGCAACGCCAACGTCATCAATGCGATGGTGCCGCTCATGAACATGTTCGGTTACGTGAATAACCTGCGCTCGATGAGCCAGGGTCGCGCAACCTTCACCATGCAGTTCGACCACTACGCAGAAGCGCCGGCCAACGTGTCGGCAGAAGTCCAGAAGAAGTTTGCCTGATTGTCGTCGGTCACGAACTGACGATTGAACGGAGAGTCAAATGGCCAAAGCAAAGTTTGAACGTAACAAGCCGCACTGCAACATCGGCACCATCGGTCACGTCGACCATGGCAAGACGTCGCTGACCGCGGCGATCACCAAGGTTCTCGCCGAAGCCGGCGGTGCGACGTTCACCGCGTACGACCAGATCGACAAGGCGCCGGAAGAGAAGGCGCGCGGCATCACCATCTCGACCGCGCACGTCGAGTACGAGACGCCGAACCGCCACTACGCCCACGTCGACTGCCCCGGCCACGCCGACTACGTCAAGAACATGATCACCGGCGCCGCCCAGATGGACGGTGCGATCCTGGTCGTGTCCGCCGCTGACGGCCCGATGCCGCAGACCCGCGAGCACATCCTGCTCGCCCGCCAGGTCGGCGTGCCCGCGCTCGTCGTGTTCCTCAACAAGTGCGACATGGTCGACGATCCGGAACTGCTCGAGCTCGTCGAGCTCGAAGTCCGCGAGCTGCTCTCGAAGTACGACTTCCCGGGCGACAAGATCCCGATCATCAAGGGTTCGGCGCTCGCCGCTCTCGAAGATTCCGACAAGAAGCTCGGCCACGACGCCATCCTCGAGCTGATGAAGAACGTCGACGAGTACATCCCGCAGCCGGAGCGTCCGATCGACCAGCCGTTCCTGATGCCGGTTGAAGACGTGTTCTCGATCTCGGGCCGCGGCACCGTCGTGACCGGCCGTGTCGAGCGCGGCATCGTCAAGGTCGGCGAGGAAATCGAGATCGTCGGTCTCCGTGCGACCCAGAAGACGACCGTCACCGGCGTCGAAATGTTCCGCAAGCTGCTCGATCAGGGCCAGGCCGGCGACAACATCGGTGCGCTGCTCCGCGGCACCAAGCGCGAAGACGTCGAGCGCGGCCAGGTGCTGTGCAAGCCGGGTTCGGTCAAGCCGCACACCAAGTTCAAGGCTGAGGCTTACATCCTCACCAAGGAAGAGGGCGGTCGCCACACCCCGTTCTTCACCAACTACCGTCCGCAGTTCTACTTCCGCACCACCGACGTGACCGGTGTCGTGCACCTGCCGGAAGGCACCGAGATGGTGATGCCGGGCGACAACATCGCGATGGAAGTGCACCTGATCGTGCCGATCGCGATGGAAGAGAAGCTCCGCTTCGCGATCCGCGAAGGTGGCCGCACCGTCGGCGCCGGCGTCGTCGCCTCGATCATCGAGTAACAAGCGAATAGGGAATGGTGAGTGGCGAATAGGGATTTCTATTCGCTACTCGCTACTCGCCACTCACTAAAGAAAGCACGGCAATGAACGGCCAAAACATTCGTATCCGTCTCAAGGCGTTCGACCATCGTATCCTCGATACGTCGACCCGCGAGATCGTGAACACGGCGAAGCGCACCGGCGCGCAGGTCCGCGGACCCATTCCGCTGCCCACCCGCATCGAGAAGTTCACCGTCAACCGTTCGCCCCACGTCGACAAGAAGAGCCGCGAGCAGTTCGAGATGCGCACTCACAAGCGCCTGCTCGACATCGTCGATCCGACCCCGCAGACCGTCGATGCTTTGATGAAGCTCGACCTGGCCGCCGGTGTCGACGTCGAGATCAAGCTCTAAGATTTTTGGATCCCGTTCGCTTAAGGCGGACAGAAAGAACAGGAAGCAAGCCGATGCGCTCCGGAGTGATCGCACAA
Source organism: Bradyrhizobium sp. WSM2793 (assembly GCF_000379585.1). Classification (NCBI taxonomy): domain Bacteria; kingdom Pseudomonadati; phylum Pseudomonadota; class Alphaproteobacteria; order Hyphomicrobiales; family Nitrobacteraceae; genus Bradyrhizobium; species Bradyrhizobium sp. WSM2793. The sequence continues at coordinate 224,735 of NZ_KB902813.1, forward strand.
AAGGTCGGGATGACGCGGGTCTTTACTGAGGCCGGCGAACATATCCCCGTGACCGTGCTGAAGCTCGGCAATTGCCAGGTCGTGGGCCACCGTACCGAAGAGAAGAACGGTTACGTGGCGCTCCAGCTTGGTTCTGGTGCCCGCAAGACCGTTTACATGCCCAAGGCGGAGCGCGGCCAGTTCGCGGTCGCCAAGGTCGAGCCGAAGCGCCGGGTCGAGGAATTCCGCGTCACCGCGGATGCCATGATCCCGGTCGGCGCCGAGATCCTTGCCGACCACTTCGTCGTCGGCCAGTTCGTCGACGTCACCGGCACCTCGGTCGGTAAGGGCTTCGCCGGCGGCATGAAGCGCTGGAACTTCGGCGGTCTGCGCGCCACCCACGGCGTCTCGGTCTCGCACCGCTCGATCGGTTCGACCGGTGGCCGTCAGGACCCCGGCAAGACCTGGAAGAACAAGAAGATGCCCGGCCACATGGGTGTCGACCGCATTACCACGCTCAACCTTCGCGTCGTTCAGCTCGATGTCGAGCGCGGCCTGATCCTCGTCGAAGGTGCCGTTCCCGGCTCCAAGGGCGGCTGGATCCGCGTGCGCGACGCCGTCAAGAAGCCGCTGCCGAAGGAAGCTCCGAAGCCCGGCAAGTTCAAGGTTGCCGGTGGCGAAGCCGAGGCTGCGGCCCAGCAGGAGGGTGCGTGAGATGGAATTGAAGGTCACCACCCTCGAAGGTAAGGAAGCCGGCTCGGTCCAGCTGTCCGACACCATTTTCGGCCTCGAGCCGCGCCAGGACATCATTGCGCGTTGCGTGCAGTGGCAGCTCAACAAGCGTCAGGCCGGCACCCACAAGGCCAAGGGCCGCGCCGAGATCTGGCGCACCGGCAAGAAGATGTACAAGCAGAAGGGCACCGGCGGTGCTCGTCACGGCTCGGCCCGCGTGCCGCAGTTCCGCGGCGGTGGCCGTGCTTTCGGTCCGGTGGTGCGTTCGCACGCCACCGATCTGCCGAAGAAGGTCCGCGCGCTGGCGCTGAAGCATGCGCTCTCGGCCAAGGCCAAGGACGGCGATCTCGTCGTGATCGAGAAGGCCGCGCTGGAAGCCGCCAAGACCAAGGCGCTGCTCGGTCACTTCTCGGGTCTGGGTCTCACCAACGCGCTGATCATCGACGGCGCCGAGCTCAACAACGGCTTCGCCGCTGCGGCCCGCAACATCCCGAACATGGACGTGCTGCCGATCCAGGGCATCAACGTCTACGACATCCTGCGCCGTCAGAAGCTCGTTCTGACCAAGGCCGCCATCGATGCGCTGGAGGCGCGCTTCAAATGACGAAGAACATCGAGGCTCGCCACTACGACGTGATCCTGTCGCCGGTCGTGACCGAAAAGGCAACGATCGCCTCGGAGCACAACAAGGTGCTGTTCAAGGTGGCCGCCAAGGCGACCAAGCCGCAGATCAAGGAAGCGATCGAGAAGCTGTTCGACGTCAAGGTCAAGAGCGTCAACACGCTGGTCCGCAAGGGCAAGACCAAGATCTTCCGCGGCAATCTCGGCTCGCAGTCGAACACCAAGCGCGCGATCGTGACCCTCGAAGAGGGCCACCGGATCGACGTCACCACCGGTCTGTAAGGTCGTACGACGATGGCACTGAAGACATTCAATCCTACGACGCCGGGCCAGCGCCAGCTGGTCATGGTCGATCGTTCGGCCCTCTACAAGGGCAAGCCGGTCAAGGCGCTCACCGAGGGCAAGCACTCCTCGGGCGGCCGCAACAACACCGGTCGCATTACCGTGCGTTTCCGTGGCGGTGGCCACAAGAAGACGCTGCGCACTGTGGATTTCAAGCGCGAGAAGATCGACGTCCCCGCGACGGTCGAGCGTCTCGAGTACGATCCGAACCGCACCGGCTTCATCGCACTGATCAAGTATCAGGACGGCGAGCAGGCCTACATCCTGGCGCCGCAGCGCCTGGCCGTCGGTGACACCATCATCGCGGGCAACTACGTCGACGTGAAGCCGGGCAATGTCATGCCGCTCGGCAACATGCCGGTCGGCACGATCATCCACAACATCGAGGTCAAGATCGGGAAGGGCGGCCAGCTCGCCCGTTCGGCCGGCACCTACGCCCAGCTCGTCGGCCGCGACCAGGACTACGTGATCATCCGCCTGAACTCGGGCGAGCAGCGCCTGGTGCACGGCCGTTGCCGCGGCACGATCGGCGCGGTGTCGAACCCGGATCACATGAACACCTCGATCGGCAAGGCCGGCCGCAACCGTTGGCTGGGCCGCAAGCCGCACAACCGCGGTGTTTCGATGAACCCGATTGACCATCCGCACGGCGGTGGTGAAGGTCGTACCTCGGGCGGCCGCCACCCGGTCACCCCGTGGGGCAAGCCGACCAAGGGCAAGAAGACCCGCACCAACAAGTCGACCAACAAATTCATTCTCCTAAGCCGCCACAAGCGGAAGAAGTAAGGAACGCCGGACATGGTTCGTTCAGTCTGGAAAGGCCCGTTCGTCGAGGGTTCTCTGCTCAAGAAGGCAGATGCCGCCCGCGCGTCCGGCCGTCACGACGTCATCAAGATCTGGAGCCGTCGCTCGACGATCCTGCCGCAGTTCGTCGGCCTGACCTTCGGCGTCTACAACGGTCAGAAGCACGTGCCGGTGGCCGTCAACGAGGAAATGGTCGGTCACAAGTTCGGCGAGTTCTCGCCGACCCGGACCTTCCATGGCCACTCCGGCGACAAGAAAGCCAAGAAGGCTTGAGGATTAAACGATGAGCAAACCTAAGCGCGAACGGAGCCTCGCCGAAAACGAGGCCAAGGCGGTCGCCCGGATGCTGCGGGTGAGCCCGCAGAAGCTCAACCTGGTCGCCCAGCTCATTCGCGGCCGGAAGGCAGCTGCTGCGCTCGCCGATCTGCAGTTTTCGCGCAAGCGGATCGCGGTCGACGTGAAGAAGTGCCTGGAATCGGCTATCGCCAATGCCGAGAACAATCACGATCTCGACGTGGACGATCTCGTCGTAGCGCAGGCCTTCGTCGGCAATGGCCTCGTGATGAAGCGCTTCGCCGCCCGTGGCCGTGGCCGCTCGGGCCGTGTCTACAAACCATTTTCGCAGCTGACGATCATCGTTCGTCAGGTCGAAGCCGAAGCAGCCGCTTAAGGGCGCAGGAGAACACGATGGGTCAAAAGATCAATCCGATCGGTCTGCGTCTCGGCATCAACCGCACTTGGGATTCCCGCTGGTTCGCCGGCAAGCAGGAATACGGCAAGCTGCTGCACGAAGACGTCAAGATCCGTGAGATCCTGCACAAGGAGCTCAAGCAGGCGGCCGTCGCCCGCATCGTGATCGAGCGTCCGCACAAGAAGTGCCGCGTCACCATCCACTCGGCTCGTCCGGGCGTGGTGATCGGCAAGAAGGGCGCCGACATCGACAAGCTGCGCAAGAAGGTCGCGGACATCACTTCGTCCGACGTCGTCATCAACATCGTCGAGATCCGCAAGCCGGAGCTCGATGCGACGCTGGTGGCCGAGTCGATCGCGCAGCAGCTCGAGCGCCGCGTGGCGTTCCGCCGTGCCATGAAGCGCGCCGTTCAGTCGGCGATGCGTCTCGGCGCGGAAGGCATCCGCATCAACTGCTCGGGTCGTCTGGGCGGTGCGGAAATCGCGCGCATGGAGTGGTACCGCGAAGGTCGCGTGCCGCTGCACACGCTGCGCGCCGACATCGACTACGGCGTTGCGACCGCGTTCACGACCTTCGGCACCTGCGGCGTCAAGGTCTGGATCTTCAAGGGCGAGATCCTCGAGCACGATCCGATGGCCCAGGACAAGAGAATGGCCGAAGGCGAGACGGGTGGCAGTGGTGATCGTGGTGGCCGTCAGCGCCGCGATACGGCTGCAGCCTAAAGCCGCACAGGAATTTGAGGGCTTAAAGCCATGATGCAACCTAAGAAAACGAAGTTCCGGAAGGCGCATAAGGGCCGCATCCACGGCGTTGCGTCTTCGGGCGCGACGTTGGCGTTCGGCCAGTTCGGCCTGAAGGCGACCGAGCCTGAGCGCGTCACCGCGCGCCAGATCGAAGCCGCTCGCCGCGCGCTGACCCGCCACATGAAGCGCGCCGGCCGCGTCTGGATCCGCGTGTTCCCCGACGTTCCGGTGTCGAAGAAGCCGGCCGAAGTCCGCATGGGCTCCGGCAAGGGTTCGCCGGAATTGTGGGTCGCGCGCGTCAAGCCGGGCCGGGTGCTGTTCGAGATCGACGGCGTCAACACCCAGACGGCGCGTGAGGCGCTGACCCTGGCGGCCGCCAAGCTGCCGATCAAGACGCGCTTCGTCGAGCGCATTGCGGAGTAATGGCCATGGCCCAGATGAAGATCGAAGACATCCGCGCGATGAGCCCCGACCAGCAGGACGACGCCGTCCTGAACCTGAAGAAGGAGCGCTTCAACCTGCGCTTCCAGCGCGCCACCGGGCAGCTCGAGAACACCTCGCGCCTGCGCGAGGCCCGCCGTGACATCGCCCGGATCAAGACCGTCGCCGCGCAGACGCGCGCGAAGAAGAAGTAAGAGGCTTACGAAGATGCCGAAACGTACTTTGCAGGGCGTGGTCGTCAGCGACAAGCAAGCCAAGACCATCGTGGTGCGCGTTGATCGCCGCTTCACGCACCCGATCTACAAGAAGACGATCCGCCGTTCGAAGAACTACCACGCGCACGACGAGAGCAACGAGTTCAAGCCGGGCGACATGGTGTGGATCGAGGAATCGAAGCCGATTTCGAAGTTGAAGCGCTGGGTCGTGATCCGGGGCGAACACAAGAAAAGCGCCTGATCTGTTGGCTTTAGCCGACTGACTTCAGGGAAATGTTGAGCGCCGGCTGGGCTGGCGCAAATAGAAGAGGACGAGGTGCATCAATGATTCAGATGCAGACCAACCTCGACGTGGCCGACAATTCTGGCGCACGCCGTGTCATGTGTATCAAGGTGCTCGGGGGCTCCAAGCGCCGCTACGCCACGATCGGCGACATCATCGTCGTTTCGATCAAGGAAGCAATTCCGCGTGGCAAGGTGAAGAAGGGCGACGTGATGAAGGCCGTCGTGGTGCGCGTCCGCAAGGACATCCGCCGCGCCGACGGTTCGGTCATCCGCTTCGACCGTAACGCCGCCGTTCTGATCAACAACCAGTCCGAGCCGGTCGGCACCCGTATCTTCGGGCCCGTGCCGCGCGAGCTGCGCGCGAAGAACCACATGAAGATCATCTCGCTCGCGCCGGAGGTGCTGTGATGGCTGCCAAGATCCGCAAGGGCGACAAGGTCGTCGTGCTGACCGGCCGCGACAAGGGCCGCACCGGTGAAGTGTTCGAAGTGCGTCCCGACGCCGGCACGGCGCTGGTGCGCGGCATCAACATGGTCAAGCGTCACCAGAAGCAGACGCAGGCCCAGGAGGGCGGCATCATCTCGAAGGAGTCGCCGATCCAACTGTCCAACATCGCGTATGTCGGCAAGGACGGAAAGCCGACCCGCGTCGGATTCAAGATTCTGGCGGACGGCAAGAAGGTCCGCATCGCCAAGAGCTCGGGAGCTGAGATCGATGGCTGAGGCCGCTTACACGCCGCGCCTGCGCGCGGAATACGATGCGAAGATCCGCACGGCCATGACCGAGAAGTTCGGTTATGAGAACGTCATGCAGGTTCCGCGTCTGGACAAGGTCGTGCTGAACATGGGCGTTGGCGATTCCGTCAACGATCGCAAGAAGGCCGAGACCGCCGCTGCCGAGCTGACCCAGATCGCCGGCCAGAAGGCGATCGTGACCTATTCGCGTATCGCGATCGCGACCTTCAAGCTGCGTGAAAACCAGCCGATCGGCTGCAAGGTCACGCTGCGCAAGGCCCACATGTACGAGTTCATCGATCGCCTGGTAACGGTCGCGCTGCCGCGCGTCCGCGACTTCCGCGGCCTGAACCCGAAGAGCTTCGACGGCCGCGGCAACTACTCGCTCGGCATCAAGGAGCACATCATTTTCCCCGAGATCGACTTCGACAAGGTCACGGAAGCCCGCGGCATGGACATCACCGTCTGCACCACGGCCAAGACCGACGAAGAGGCGAGGGCCTTGTTGACCGCTTTCAATTTCCCGTTCCGGCAGTGAGACGCTGACCTAAAGCCTCTCAAACGCGGATACCCAGGAGCCAAGCATGGCAAAGAAGAGTTCAGTCGAGAAGAACAACCGGCGCAAGCGGATGGTGAAGAACGCCGCCGCCAAGCGCGAGCGGTTGAAGGCGATCATCGCCGACAAGAAGCTGCCGATGGAGGAGCGTTTCGCTGCGACGTTGAAGCTGGCGGAAATGCCGCGCAACTCGTCGGCAACCCGCATCCGCCTGCGTTGCGAGCTGTCGGGTCGCCCGCGCTCTAACTACCGCAAGAACAAGCTGTCCCGTATCGCGCTGCGCGAACTTGGCTCCAAGGGCATGGTCCCGGGCCTCGTGAAGTCCAGCTGGTAAGGAGGGTCGTTTAGATGTCTACGCACGATCCAATCAGCGATCTGATCACCCGTATCCGCAACGCGCAGATGCGCTCCAAGACCAAGGTCTCCACGCCTGGCTCGAAGATGCGCGAGAACGTGCTCGAGGTCCTCAAGTCCGAGGGCTACATCCGCGGTTACGCCACGCTCGAGCATTCCTCGGGCCGCAGCGAGATCGAGATCGAGCTGAAGTATTTCGACGGCGAGCCCGTCATCCGCGAGATCGAACGTGTTTCCAAGCCCGGGCGTCGCGTCTACGCCTCGGTGAAGAACCTGCCGCGGGTCAACAACGGGCTCGGCATTTCGGTGTTGTCGACGCCGAAGGGGATCATGGCCGACCACAGCGCGCGCGACGCGAATGTGGGCGGTGAAGTCCTCTTCACGGTGTTCTGAGAAGGATTTTTGATCCATGTCACGTGTTGGCAAAAGGCCTGTGGCGGTGCCGTCGGGCGTTACCGCGACCGTCGATGGGCAGACCGTCAAGATGAAGGGGCCGAAGGGCCAGCTTCAGTTCGTCGTTCATGACGACGTCGAGGTGAAGCTCGAGAGCGGCCAGATCAAGGTCAAGCCGCGGCTCGAGACCAATCGCGCGCGCGCGCTCTATGGTACCGCTCGCGCCCAGGTCGCGAATCTGGTCGAAGGCGTCACCAAGGGCTTCGAGAAGAAGCTCGAGATCACCGGCGTCGGTTACCGCGCCGCGATGCAGGGCAAGAACCTGCAGCTCGCGCTCGGCTACAGCCACGACGTGATCTACACGATCCCCGAGGGGATCACGATCACCGTGCCGAAGCCGACCGAGATCACGGTGGCGGGCAGCGACATCCAGCGCGTCGGCCAGGTTGCGGCCGAGATCCGCGGTTATCGCCCGCCGGAGCCCTACAAGGGCAAGGGCGTGAAGTATGTTGGCGAATTCATCTTCCGCAAGGAAGGCAAGAAGAAGTAACGGAGCCGGTCATGTCCAAAGCCAAGGTTACCAATGCCCGGCGCAAGCGGAGTGTGCGGCTGAAGCTGCGCCGCTCCGGTGGTGGTCGTCCGCGTCTGTCGGTGTTCCGCTCGTCCAAGCACATCTACGCCCAGGTCATCGACGACCTCAAGGGCGAGACGCTGGCCTCTGCCTCGTCGCTCGAGAAGTCGATGCGCGACGGCGGCAAGACCGGCGCCGACATCGATGCAGCGAAGGCGGTCGGCAAGCTGCTGGCCGAGCGCGCCGCCGAGAAGGGCGTCAAGGAAGTCGTGTTCGATCGCGGCAGCTACCTCTACCACGGGCGCGTCAAGGCTCTTGCCGACGCGGCGCGTGAGAGCGGGCTGAGCTTCTAACAGAATTTGAGGATTGAGGCGCAAGCCTCTGAAGGATTGGAAAAATGGCAGAACGCGAACAACGTGGTGGACGCGATCAACGCGGCGGCGGCGGACGTGAACGCAGGGAGCGCGAGGAGCGCGACAGCGAGTTCGTCGACAAGCTCGTCCACATCAACCGCGTGGCCAAGGTCGTCAAGGGCGGCAAGCGCTTCGGTTTCGCAGCGCTGGTCGTGATCGGCGACCAGAAGGGCCGCGCCGGCTTCGGTCACGGCAAGGCGCGCGAAGTGCCGGAAGCGATCCGCAAGGCCACCGAGTCCGCCAAGCGCAACCTGACCCGCGTCTCGCTGCGCGAGGGCCGCACGCTCCATCACGACATCGCCGGCCGTCACGGCGCGGGCCGTGTCTACCTGCGTGCAGCTCCCGCCGGTACCGGCATCATCGCCGGCGGCCCGATGCGCGCCGTGTTCGAAACGCTCGGCGTCCAGGACGTGGTCGCCAAGTCGATCGGTTCGTCGAACCCCTACAACATGGTTCGCGCGACCTTCGACGCGCTGAAGCATCAGGATTCGCCGCGTTCGGTCGCAGCCCGCCGCAACATCAAGGTGTCCACTCTGCAGTCCCGCCGTATCGGTGGTGATGCCGAGGCGGCCGCCGACTAACGGAAGCTCTGGAGTAGACTCCCATGGCCAAGGCCAGCAAGACGATCAAGCTCGAGCAGACCGGCAGCGCGATCCGCCGCCATCACTCGCAGCGCTCGACGCTGATCGGGCTCAAGCTCAACAAGATCGGTCGCACCAGCGAACTGCAGGACACCCCGGCGGTCCGTGGCATGATCGAGAAGGTTCACCATCTCGTCCGCATCGTCGACGAGAAGTAAATAAGGAGAAGGGCGATGAAGCTCAGCGATATCGCCGACAACGCCGGCTCGCGCAAGAAGCGCATGCGCGTCGGCCGTGGCATCGGTTCGGGCAAGGGCAAGCAGTCCGGCCGCGGCGGCAAGGGTCAGACCGCGCGTTCCGGCGTGCGCATCAAGGGTTTCGAAGGCGGCCAGATGCCGATGCATCGCCGTCTGCCCAAGCGCGGCTTCAACAACATCTTCCGTGTCGAGTTCGCCGAGATCAATCTCGACCGGCTCCAGGAAGCGGTCGACGCCAAGAAGATCGACGCCGGCAGCGTCGTGAACGTCGAGGCCCTGGTGAAGGGCGGCGTGCTGCGCCGCGCCAAGGCCGGCCTGCGGCTGCTCGGCCGTGGCGAGCTCAAGTCCAAGCTCAACATCGAAGTCCACGGCGCCACCAAGACCGCGATCGCCGCGGTCGAGAAGGCCGGCGGCTCGGTGAAGATCCTCGCCCCTGCCAAGGAAGAAGGCGAGGCGGCGTAACAACTGCGTCATTGGCCCGCGGCTAGCGGGCCTTTACGCGTGCGGGACGTGGACTTATCGAAGCCGAGCCCCAGATAATGTCCGGTGTCCGGTATAATGTAGCCCGGCCGCGGGCATGACGGCGCAATAGGCGGCGGGAGAAAGTCCAAGATGGCCTCTGCAGCGGAACAACTGGCAGCCAATCTCAATTTCGGTGCGTTTGCCAAGGCTGACGAACTGAAGAAGCGCATCTGGTTCACCCTGGGTGCGCTGCTCGTTTATCGGCTCGGGACCTACATCCCGCTCCCCGGCATCGATCCCAATATCTGGGAGCAGGTGTTCCGTTCCCAGGCGGGTGGCATCCTCGGCATGTTCAACATGTTCGCCGGCGGCGGCATCCACCGCATGGCGATCTTCGCGCTGAACATCATGCCGTATATCTCGGCCTCGATCATCATCCAGCTCCTCACCACCGTCTCGCCGCAACTCGAGGCGCTGAAGAAGGAAGGTGAGTCCGGCCGCAAGCTACTGAACCAGTACACCCGCTATCTCACGGTGATCCTGGCCGCGTTCCAGTCCTACGGCATCGCGGTAGGCCTCGAGGGCGCCGGCAACGTCGTCAGCGACCCCGGCCTGTTCTTCCGCCTGTCCACCGCGATCACGCTGACCGGCGGCACCATGTTCCTGATGTGGCTGGGCGAGCAGATCACCTCGCGCGGCATCGGCAACGGCATCTCGCTGATCATTCTCGCCGGTATCGTCGCCGAGCTGCCCGCCGCGCTCGCCAACATGCTCGAGCTCGGCCGTCAGGGCGCGATGTCGACCGGCCTGATCCTGGTCGTCATCATCATGGCGGTCGCCGTGATTGCCTTCATCGTGTTCATGGAGCGGGCGCAGCGCCGTCTCCTGATCCAGTATCCGAAGCGCCAGGTCGGCAACAAGATGTTCGAGGGCCAGTCCTCGCATCTGCCGCTCAAGCTCAACACCTCCGGCGTGATCCCGCCGATCTTCGCGTCCTCGCTGCTGCTGCTGCCGACGACGGTTGCGAACTTCAACGCGGGCAGCGGGCCGGAATGGTTCCAGTGGATCACGACCCAGCTCGGCCACGGCCGTCCGCTGTTCCTGATCATGTACCTGGCGCTGATCGTGTTCTTCGCCTTCTTCTACACCGCGATCGTGTTCAACCCGACCGAGACCGCGGACAATCTGAAGAAGCACGGCGGCTTCATTCCGGGCATCCGTCCCGGCGAGCGCACTGCGGAATATATCGACTACGTGCTCTCGCGTATCACCGTGCTTGGTGCGATTTATCTCGCGATCGTTTGCTTGATCCCGGAGATCCTGATCTCCTACGCCTCGGTGCCGTTCTACTTCGGCGGTACCTCACTTCTGATCGTGGTCAGCGTCACCATGGATACGGTGGCCCAGGTGCAGGGCTATCTGCTGGCGCACCAGTATGAAGGCCTGATCCGCAAGTCGAAGCTGCGCGGCCGCCGTAGATGAGCAGGGAGCTCGCGCGCCGAATCGCTTTCACGATCGGCGCGCTGCTCCTCTTCAGGCTCGGCACCCAGATTCCGGTCGCGGGTGTCGCGGTGCATGGCGGATTCGCGGCAAACAAAATCGCCCCGCTTTCGATCTTCTCGCTGTCCCTGTTTCCTTATCTGACTGCCGCAATTCTTGTTCAGCTCGTCGCTGTGGTGTGGCGAAGGCTGAGGGCGCTCGAACGATCGGGCGAGGCCGGTCGGCGCAAGCTGGCGCGTATCACCCTGATCCTGACGTTGCTCCTTGCTACGTTTCAGGCCTTTGGCATCGCCTCGACCATGCGGCAAATGCCGGGACTTGTCGTCCATCCCGGCGACTGGTTCGTCTTGAGCGCCACGGTCTCGCTTGTCGGCGGCGTGTTCGTTCTGATCTGGCTCAGTGAGCAGATCACGCGTCGCGGAATCGGCAATGGCCTCGCGCTCGTCCTAACCGTCAGCATCGTGGCTTCGCTGCCGTCCGATGTTGCGACCCTCCTCACCCAGCTGCGACGAGGAGCGATCTCCGGCAATGTTCTGGCGAGCAACGCGGTCTTCCTGATCGTGGTGGTCGCGCTGATCGTCTTCGTCGAGCGCGCGCGGCGTAACGTTCCGGTGCAGTTTGCCGCGCGCCGCGTCGGGGAGCGCTCGCTGCCTTCGCGTTTGGCGGTGCTGCCGCTCAAGATCAACAGCGCCGGTTACCTGTTGCCCGTGACCGTCGCGCCCTGGGCGATCTCGCTGCCAGTGATTTTTGCCGGCTTCATCTTCGGTGCCGATGACGGATCCTGGGTCGAAACCATCAGCGCGCATCTTCAGTTCGGCGAGAAGGCTCACATCGTTTTCGGATCGATCGCGGTATTCGCGCTGGCCTTCGTCTACACGGCCTTTGTCATCGATCCCGATCATGCCGCCGAATCGCTTGCCCGGCAGGGCGGCGTGATTCCCGGCGTCACGCCGGGCGAGGCAACAGCTAGCTATCTCGACCACGTGGTGTCGCTGACCACCGTGATCGGCGCCAGCTACCTGACTGCGCTTTCGTTGATTCCCGAGGTGTTCTTGGCCTACGGGAATGCGCTAGTTTATAAAATGGGTGGTGGTGCGGCGCTGATTGTGGTTTGCACTATTCTCGATCTTCAAACACAGGTGCGCGAGGTATCGCTCACCAATCCGGGGGGCGTACGCCGATGAGAATTATACTTCTGGGACCGCCGGGGTCGGGCAAGGGGACCCAGGCGCAGCTCTTGGTGCAGCGTTATGGCATCGTCCAGCTCTCGACCGGCGAGATGCTGCGTGCCGCGGTTGCGGCCGGTACGCCGGTCGGGCTGAAGGCCAAGGAGATCATGGCCAGTGGTGGTCTCGTACCCGACGAGGTCGTGGTCGGAATCATCTCGGATCGGATCGACCAGCCGGATGCCCGCAACGGCTTCATCCTCGACGGTTTCCCGCGCACCGTGCCGCAGGCCGAGGCGCTGGACGAGTTGCTCAAGCACAAGCACCTCAAGCTCGACGCCGTGATCGAGCTTCGCGTCAACGAGAGCGCGTTGCTGAATCGTGTCGAGACCCGCGTCGCCCAGATGCGTGAGCGCGGGGAGGAGGTCCGACTCGACGACACGCCGGAGGTCCTGACCAAGCGGTTAGCCAGCTACCGCAACCAGACGGAACCGCTGATTCACTACTATTCCGAGCGGCGGAAGCTTTCGACCATCGACGGTATGATGGCCATCGACGAGGTCACCCGCGCCATCCATCGCCAGCTCCTGGCGCTGGGGGCGGTCGAGCCCAAGACCCACGCCAAAAGCGCAGCCAAGGCGGGCCCGGCCAAGAAGGCCAAGGCGGGCAAGAGCAAGACGGCCCGGAAAACAGCCCAAAAACCGGCCAGAACGAACAAAAAACCCGCCAAATCGGCCAAAAAGGCCGCCAAGAGGGCGGTGAGGGGTCCTAAGAAGACGGCCAAGAGAGCCGGCAAGAAGGCCGCTGGGAAGACCGTCAAGAAAGCGGCGAAAAAGGCAGCCCAAAAGACCGCCAAGAAGGCTTTCAAAAAGGGTGCCAGAAAGGCCGCAAAAAAGGTCACGAAAAAGCGAGCTAAGCGCTAGCGGCGGTTGACGAAAGCCCCTGGAATCCCCTAATAAGCCCCGCATCCAAGTCGGATAGTTTCAAACGATGCCGGGCCCCAGGAAGACCAGGGGTGGGCGTCGTGTTCGCGTTTGTGAACACCTGCCCGAGAAACCAAGCACTTAAAGACCGATTCCTGACGAGGGATCGGCAACAGGAGAGAAGGCCGTGGCCCGTATTGCCGGCGTGAACATCCCGACCAACAAGCGCGTGCTGATCGCGCTCCAGTACATCCATGGCATCGGCCAGAAGATCGCCGGTGAGATCCTGGAGAAGGTGAAGATCCCCGTGGATCGTCGCGTCAATCAGCTGAGCGACGCCGAAGTGCTCCAGATCCGCGAAGTGATCGACCGCGACTATCTCGTCGAGGGCGACCTGCGTCGTGAGGTCGGCATCAACATCAAGCGTCTGATGGACCTCGGCTGCTATCGCGGCCTGCGTCATCGTCGCGGCCTGCCGGTGCGCGGCCAGCGCACCCACACCAATGCGCGCACGCGCAAGGGTCCGGCCAAGGCCATCGCCGGCAAGAAGAAGTAAGTTTTCGAATCCAATCGCGGCGTGTGGCGAACAGGGATGACCCGTTCGCCACGCGCCTTTCGTTCCACAGGTGTAGCCGCTGGCATTACGGCGGCGTTTGAGATCTTCAGGAAAGGTAATCTATGGGCAAGGAAGCCACCCGCGTTCGTCGTCGCGAGCGCAAGAACATCGCCTCCGGCGTCGCGCACGTGAACTCGTCGTTCAACAACACGACCATCACCATCACCGACGCGCAGGGCAACACGATTGCCTGGTCTTCCGCCGGCACGATGGGCTTCAAGGGCTCGCGCAAGTCGACCCCGTACGCCGCGCAGGTTGCCGCCGAGGACGTGTCCAAGAAGGCGCAGGAGCACGGCATGCGCACGCTGGAAGTCGAAGTCGCAGGTCCCGGTTCGGGCCGCGAGTCGGCACTCCGCGCGCTTCAGGCCGCAGGCTTTACCGTCACCTCGATCCGCGACGTGACCACGATCCCGCATAACGGTTGCCGTCCCCGCAAGCGTCGGCGCGTTTGATCCCGAGTTGCGGGCGCATTGGCGCCCGCAATGACTTTTCTAAGAAGCCGCGGGAATGATCTGCGGCCTTTCTCCAACGCCAGTATTTGAACTCTCAAATTGACTGGCCTGTATGGGTGAAACAGTGACGATCCAGAAAAATTGGCAAGAACTGATTCGACCGAACAAGCTCCAGGTCACGCCCGGCAGCGATTCGAACCGTTTCGCGACCATCGTCGCCGAGCCGCTCGAGCGCGGCTTCGGCCAGACGCTCGGCAACGCGCTGCGCCGCATCCTGCTCTCCTCGCTCCAGGGCGCGGCGGTGCAGTCGGTGCACATCGACGGCGTGCTGCACGAGTTCTCCTCGATCGCTGGCGTTCGTGAGGACGTCACCGACATCGTGCTCAACATCAAGGACATCTCGATCAAGATGCAGGGCGAAGGCCCCAAGCGCATGGTCGTGAAGAAGCAGGGCCCGGGCGTCGTCACCGCCGGCGACATCCAGACCGTCGGCGACGTCGTGGTGCTGAACCCGGATCTGCAGATCTGCACGCTCGACGAGGGCGCCGAGATCCGCATGGAGTTCACGGTCGCCACCGGCAAGGGCTACGTGCCCGCCGAGCGCAACCGCCCCGAGGACGCGCCGATCGGCCTGATCCCGGTCGACAGCCTTTACTCGCCGGTCCGCAAGGTCTCCTACAAGGTCGAGAACACCCGTGAGGGCCAGATCCTCGACTACGACAAGCTGACCATGACGATCGAGACCAACGGCGCGATCTCGCCGGATGATTCCGTGGCTTACGCCGCGCGCATCCTGCAGGATCAGCTCAACGTGTTCGTCAACTTCGAAGAGCCGCGCAAGGAAGTCGCCCAGGAGATCATCCCGGACCTCGCCTTCAACCCGGCCTTCCTCAAGAAGGTGGACGAGCTCGAGCTGTCGGTGCGTTCGGCCAACTGCTTGAAGAACGACAACATCGTCTACATCGGCGACCTCGTGCAGAAGAGCGAGGCGGAAATGCTCCGCACTCCGAACTTCGGCCGCAAGTCGCTGAACGAGATCAAGGAAGTGCTGGCCCAGATGGGTCTGCATCTCGGCATGGAAGTGCCGGGCTGGCCGCCGGAGAACATCGACGAGCTCGCCAAGCGCTTCGAGGATCATTACTGAGCGAGTTGGGAGTGGCGAATAGCGAATAGGGAAGATCATCCATTCGCTACTCGCCATTCGCTATTCGCGACCTAGGGCGAACGCAGGCAGCCCACCTGAGCAACATGTCCGACGAACCGTCGCGGCAGTTTTTACGTAAGGAATAGTCAAATGCGTCACGGCAAGGTTCATCGGAAGCTCAATCGCACTGCCGAGCATCGCCGCGCGATGTTCGCCAACATGTGCGCCGCGCTGATCAAGCACGAGCAGATCGTCACCACGCTGCCGAAGGCGAAGGAATTGCGTCCGATCGTCGAGAAACTCGTCACCCTCGGCAAGAAGGGCGGGCTGGCCATGCGCCGCCAGGCGATCTCCGAGATGCGCGACAAGGACCAGGTCAAGAAGCTGTTCGACGTGCTGGCGCCTCGCTACAAGGACCGCCAGGGCGGCTACACCCGCATCATCAAGGCCGGCTTCCGCTACGGCGACAATGCCGCGATGGCCGTGATCGAGTTCGTCGATCGCGACGTCGATGCCAAGGGCCAGGATTCCGGTCCGGTGCAGGAAAAGGAAGCCGAGGCGGCGTAAGCCGACCGGTATTGAATTCAGAGAGCGGCGCCTTCGGGCGCCGCTTTTTTGTTGGCCGTCGCCGATACCTTATCGGTGCTCGTCTCGTAGTCCCGGGTTTCGCCGTGGCGACGAGCCCGTGTCCTTCTCACGCGTGAGTGAGCGCCAATTGCGGTCTCATGTCGAGCGCCCGATATCTCCACCGACATCGATGGAGATGAGACATGAAGATCGACCTTTCTGGAAAGACCGCCCTCGTGACCGGCTCGACTGCCGGCATCGGCCACGCCATCGCCAGAGGCCTAGCAGCCTCCGGCGCCAGTGTCGTGATCAATGGGCGCGGCCAGGACAAGGTCGATGCCGCCGTGCGCAAGCTGGAAGGGACGGGCGCGAAGGTGCGCGGTATCGCTGCCGACGTCTCGACCGCAGCGGGCTGCAAGGCGCTCGTTGCGGCGCTGCCCGAGGTCGACATCCTCATCAACAATGCCGGCATCTTCGAGCCCAGGGATTTCTTCGAGATTCCGGACGAGGACTGGAGTCGTTTCTTCGAGGTCAATGTCATGAGCGGCGTGCGGCTGTCGCGGGCCTACCTGAAGGGCATGCTCAAGCGCAATTGGGGCCGCATCGTCTTCATCTCATCGGAGTCCGGGCTCAACATTCCCGTCGAGATGATCCACTACGGCATGACCAAGACGGCCCAGCTCTCGGTCGCGCGCGGTCTGGCGCAGCTCACCCGCGGCACCGGCGTCACCATCAATTCCGTGCTGCCGGGCCCGACCATGTCGGAGGGCGTCGAGACCTTTGTGAAGGATCTCGCCAAGCAGAACGGCCAGTCGGTCGACGAGGCTGCAGCCAATTTCGTCAAGCAGCATCGCCCGAGCTCGCTGCTGCAACGCTTCGCCAGCGTCGACGAGATCGCCAACATGGTGGTCTATGCCGCGTCGAAGGAGGCGTCGGCGACCAACGGTGCGGCGCTGCGGGCCGAGGGCGGCATCGTCAACACCATCGCCTGAGCCGCGCATGACAGCCTATGTGATTTCCGAAGTCGAGATGCGCGATCCCGAGGGGTTCGAAGCCTATCGTGTGCTTGCCGCAGAGACGATCGCGCAGTATGGCGGGCGTTACCTCGTCCGCGGCGGCAAGGCCGAGCTTGCCGAAGGCAACCTTCCAGCGAAGGCCATCGTCATCGTCGAATTCGCGTCGATGGCGCGGCTGAAGGAATGGTACGCCTCGCCGGAATATGCCGAGGCGCTGAAGCTGCGGCAGTCGGCGCTGGAGCGGCGGCTGCTGTTCGTCGAGGGCGCGGCGGAAGCGTAGCTGCGGTAGGGTGGGCAAAGCGTAGTGCCCACCACTCCTGTCCTCGTTGAGCGTTGGTGGGCACGGCGCAAGTGCGCCTTTGCCCACCCTACGAGACCTTCGCCTACCATCCCTCCAGCACGATCTTGCCGCGCGACTTGCCGCTCTCCAAGAGCGCATGCGCGCGCTTGAGGTTGGCGGCGTTGATCGTGCCAAAAGTCTGGTCGAGCGTGGTGCGCAGCACGCCTTTGTCGACGAGGTCGGCGACGTCGTTCAGCAAATGATGCTGCGCGATCATGTCTGATGTCTGGAACGAGGAGCGCGTGAACATCGATTCCCAGTGCACCGAGATCGCCTTGCCCTTGAACGTGCTCATGGTGAATTCAGGGGGGTCGTCGATCAGGCCGAACCGGCCCTGCGGGGCCATGAACTCGACGATCGCCTTGTAATGCTGATCGGTGAAGGTGAGGCTCGCCACCAGCGCGACCGGCGGCAGCTTCAATTTTTCGATCTGCTCCTTCATCGGCTTGCCGTGGTCGATCACCGCATGCGCGCCGAGATCGAGGCACCATTTCTGCGAGTCCGGACGCGTCGCGGTGGCGAGCACCGTGAGGCCGGTGAGGCGGCGCGCGAGCTGGATCAGGATCGAGCCGACGCCGCCGGCGCCGCCCGTGATCAGCAGCGTGCGCGGATCGACGCTCTTGCCGGGCACCGCGCCGAGCCGATCGAACAGCAATTCCCAGGCGGTGATGGAGGTGAGGGGAAGGGCAGCGGCTTGCGCGAACGACAGGCTCTTCGGCTTGTTGCCGACGATGCGCTCGTCGACCAGGTGGAATTCGGAATTGGTGCCCTGGCGCAGGATCGAGCCGGCGTAAAACACCTCGTCGCCCGGCTTGAACAGCGTGACTTCAGGCCCGACGGCGTCGACCACGCCTGCCGCGTCGTAGCCCAGGATCTTGGTCTCGCCCTCGGGCGGCGCTGCGCGCTTGCGTACCTTGTAATCGACCGGATTGGCCGAGATCGCCTTCACGGCGACGCGGATGTCGCGCCCTTTGGGCTCGGGTTTTGCGGTCTCGAAATCGATCAGCGCATCCTGATCCTCGATCGGGAGCGATTTCTTGTAGCCGACGGCCTTCATGGCTTGTCTCCATCAGATGGGGCGCAGCTTGGCATGGGAGCGCCTGACCTGCTAACTGTCGCGCTGGCTCCAATTTGGCAAGTACTGTAAATTCGGGGATATAGTCCCTGTTTGGATACTATTGGGAAAATACGCATGAAACGGCGCGATTTTGCCCGTCGCCCGGGCTGCTCGGTCGAGGCGACGCTGGATCTGATCGACGGCAAGTGGAAGGGCGTGATCCTCTACCATCTGCAGAGCGGCACCCAGCGTTTCGGCGAACTGCGCCGCCGGATGCCCGGCATCACCCAGCGCATGCTGACAAAGCAGCTGCGCGCGCTGGAGGAGGACAAGCTTGTCATCCGCAAGGTCTATGCCGAGGTGCCGCCGCGCGTCGAATATTGCCTCTCCGAGCTCGGCGAGAGCCTCAAGCCGGTGATCGACATCCTGAAGGCCTGGGGCGAGAGCCACCAGCAGCGGCTGTCCTGCGCACCGGCGCCGGTCGTGGTGAAGAAGCCGAAGCGCGCGGCGTGAGTTGGTCGTAAAGCTGGCGCCTCACTCTCGGTGTCATCCCCGCGAACGCGGGGATCCATAACCCCAGGAAGAAATTGTAGCGCGAGCGGCCAACTCTGAGACTTCGCCAAACTACTCCCTGTGGTTATGGGTCCCGGGTTCGCGCTTGCGCGCGCCCCGGGACGACAGCGAGTTTAGAACGCGAACTGCGTGCGCATCGCGACCGCATCGAACTTCGAGCCGACATCTGCGGTTGAGATCGGCGAGGCTTGCCTCGACACCGTGCCGTGCAGATAGTCGAGCATGAAGCGGACGTTGCCGTTGACGTACCAGTTGAGCGCCAGCGTATAGACGGTCTGCCGTCCGCCGGCGATGCCGGTCGCTGTGCCCAACTGATTGTTGAGGTCGACCGTCGAGAAGCGCCCCGCGATCTCCCACGCACCCCAGCCGCCGCCGTCGAGCGAGAACGGATTCGCCGGCTTGACGCCGCTATAGGCCGCGTTCGCCGCGTTGTAGCTGCGGCCTTCCCCCGTCAACACGTAGCCGGCTTGCGCGTAGCC
Source organism: Bradyrhizobium sp. WSM2793 (assembly GCF_000379585.1). Classification (NCBI taxonomy): domain Bacteria; kingdom Pseudomonadati; phylum Pseudomonadota; class Alphaproteobacteria; order Hyphomicrobiales; family Nitrobacteraceae; genus Bradyrhizobium; species Bradyrhizobium sp. WSM2793. Next base: position 243,742 of record NZ_KB902813.1, read on the forward strand.
GCCCTGGAATTTCAGGCTGGGTGCGCCGACCAGCGGCACGCCGGTGTTGGCGGTCCGGTCGACATTGTACCAGAAGTACTCGCCTTGAACGATGAGCGGGCCGTAGGTCGCCGCGGCTTCGATGCTGTAGACCTGCGCACCCGAGGCATTGGCGATCGCGCCGGTCGAGATCAGCGTGGTCGGGTCGAGACGCAATTCCGGACGATCGCTGAGCGTGACGGTCTGCGTATTGGCAATGAGATTGCGCGGCGGCTGGATCAGCCATTGGGCGTCGGCGCCGATATGCACCGAATAGTCCTTGCCGCTGATCGGGTTGCCGGCAATGCGCGCCACAGCGCCGTATTGCTCGCTCGTGCCTGCCGGTGCCGCGCTGGAAGCCGAGTGGATCGCGCCGGTCGATGGCCCCGTGACGTAGCCGCCGATCCAGAGCTGGTCGTTGTACCAGCGCGTACCGGCCGCGGAGCGGAAGTCGCCGGCGGCGATATTGGTCGCGATGATGCCGGCCGAGGCGCGCTCCATGAACATGATGTCGTTGGAGCTCGTGGCCTCATCGAGCGTGTAGGGCAGGTCCATGATGCCGGCTTCGATCGCCATCTTGCCGCCGAATGGCTTCAAGCCGGTGTAGCTGAGATAGGCGTTCTCGACGCCGGAGACGCCGCCGCCCGGCAGTGATCCAGGGGCCGTGCCGCCAAAACCGTCGGACGTGCCGCCGAAATCGTAGACCAGCGCGAAGTTCCAGTCGTTGAAGAATTTGCCGGTGACGCCGATGCGCGCGCGGCGGACGTTCTGGCCGCTGTCGAGCTTCTGCGGCACGGTCGCTGCCGTGTTGGGACGATAGTCATAGCCGCCGACATCCCAGTGCAGGCGGCTGGTGATGGCGACGCAATTGGCCTGGTCCGCGGTGCAGATGGTCGGCCGGTTGTTCGGCATGGTCACGACGACGCCGGATGCCGGTGCCGGGCCTTTGACCGGGATCGCCGCGTTCGCGTTGGCCACGGCGACCTTCGCCTCCGACCGCGCTTCGGCCTTGGCCTCTGCCTTTGCTTCGGCTTTGGCTTTTGCCGTGGCCGCCGTGTTCGCCGCGGTCTGGCTCTGGAGCTTGTCGAGCTTCTGCTCCAGCATCTTCAGCTGCTGCTTGAGCAGCGCGATCTCCTGCTCGCTGCTGCTTGCTGATTGGGCCTGGGCCTGCGAGGCCGCCAACGCTCCGGCGAGGCCAATCGCCGTGGCTGCAATCCTTGTCCTGCTCACGTCATGACTCCATGGTTTGACCAATTCCCCAAGTCGTAGGCGGTGAGGCTAGGAACGATTGATGACTGCCCCGCGACGACGCGCATCGGTTGCCTGGTTCCCGGTGATGTAAATTCGCCGCAACCGAATCCACCGCGAGCAAGGATGCAAGATGATGCGTGTCATGCCAATCCGCGGGGCAAGACAAATCGCCGTTCCGCACGCTTGGCTTGCAGGCCGTAGACGTCAGACCGAGGCCGAATATTGCCGCCCGGCGCCCTTCTATTGGGGGACGAACGCGCCTATATTCCGGCGTCTTTTCCAAGAGGTAGGAATGTTTCGATCGATCCGGACCGCCGTCGTCACGGCATTGTGCATAGGCTTTTCCGCCCACTTCAACCCGGCTGCTGCGCAGGACCGTCGGGTCCCGTCATCGCCGGCCGAGCTGCGGCTGTCCTATGCGCCGATCGTGCAGCGGGTGCAGCCGGCCGTGGTCAACGTCTATGCCGCCAAGGTGGTGCAGAACCGCAACCCGCTGCTGGACGATCCGATCTTCCGCCGCTTCTTCGGCGTGCCGGGCCAACAGCCCGAGCAGATGCAGCGCTCGCTCGGCTCCGGCGTCATCGTCGATGCGTCCGGCCTCGTCGTCACCAACGTCCACGTCATCGAGGGCGCGGACCAGGTCAAGGTGTCGCTGTCGGACAAGCGCGAGTTCGAGGCGGAGATCCTGCTGAAGGATACGCGCACCGATCTTGCCGTGCTGCGCCTGAAGGACACCAAGGAGAAATTCCCGACCCTCGATTTCACCAATTCCGACGAATTGCTGGTCGGCGACGTCGTGCTCGCGATCGGCAATCCCTTCGGCGTCGGCCAGACCGTGACTCACGGCATCATCTCGGCGCTGGCGCGCACGCAGGTCGGCATCACCGACTATCAGTTCTTCATCCAGACCGATGCGGCGATCAATCCCGGTAATTCCGGCGGCGCGCTGGTCGACATGGCCGGCAAGCTGGCGGGCATCAACACCGCGATCTATTCGCGCTCCGGCGGCTCGCAAGGCATCGGTTTCGCGATCCCTGCCAACATGGTGCGTGTCGTCGTCGCCTCCGCCAAGAGCGGCGGCAAGGCGGTGAAGCGTCCCTGGCTCGGGGCAAAATTGCAGGCGGTGACGCCCGAGATCGCCGAGAGCCTCGGCCTGCGTTCGCCGACCGGCGCGCTGGTCGCGAGCGTGGTGTCGAACGGCCCCGCCGCGAAGGCCGGCCTGAAGTCCTCCGATCTCATCACTGGGATCGATGGCCAGACCGTAGATGATCCCAACGCCTTCGACTATCGCTTCGCCACTCGTCCGCTCGGCGGCAGCGCGCAGATCGACGTGCAGCGCAGCGGCAAGCCGCTCAAGCTGACGGTGGCGCTGGAGACCGCGCCCGATACGGGACGTAACGAGCTCGTCGTCACCGCGCGTTCGCCGTTCCAGGGCGCGAAGGTCTCGACCATCACGCCGGCGGTCGCCGACGAGCTGCATCTTGACGCCGACACCGAGGGTGTCGTGATCACCGATCTCGGCGGCGACAGTGCGGCCGCAAATGTCGGCTTCCAGAAGGGCGATATCATTCTGGCGGTCAACAACCAGAAGATCAGCAGGACCGGCGACCTCGAAAAGGCGGCCGGAGAGCGCCCGCGGATCTGGCGTATCACGCTGGTGCGCGGCGGCCAGCAGATCAACGTCACGCTGGGCGGATGAGTCCGAAGCGACCACAAACGCCAACGCTCTTTGCCGCGGCGGGGCTCGACCACGACGCTCCGCATCCGCTGCCGGACCGGTTGCGCCCGCGCGCGCTGTCGGAGGTCGTGGGCCAGGACCACATCCTCGGTCCCGACGGGGCGCTGACGCGCATGCTGGAGACGCGCACGCTGGGATCGCTGGTGTTCTGGGGCCCGCCCGGCACCGGCAAGACCACGGTGGCGCGGCTGCTGGCGGATGCGACCGACCTGCATTTCGAGCAGATCTCCGCGGTGTTCTCCGGCGTCGCCGATCTGAAGAAAGCCTTCGACGCCGCGCGCGCCCGCCGCGAGATGGGCAAGGGCACGCTGCTGTTCGTCGACGAGGTGCATCGCTTCAACCGCGCCCAGCAGGATTCGTTTCTGCCCGTGATGGAAGACGGCACCGTGGTGATGGTCGGCGCCACCACGGAGAATCCGTCCTTCGAGCTCAACGCGGCGTTGCTCTCTCGTGCGCGCGTCTTGGTGTTTCGCTCGCTCGATGCCGCCGCGATCGAAAAACTGTTTGCGCATGCCGAGGAGGTCGAAGGTCGCAAGCTGCCGCTCGATGCGGAAGCGCGCGCCGTGCTGGTGCGCATGGCCGATGGCGATGGCCGCGCCTCGCTGACGCTCGCCGAAGAGGTCTGGCGTTCGGCGCGGGCGGACGAGATCTTCAATGCCGCGCAGTTGCAGGAGATTTTGCAGCGCCGCGCGCCGATCTACGACAAATCGGCCGATGGCCATTACAATTTGATCTCGGCGCTGCATAAGTCCGTGCGCGGCTCCGATCCCGACGCCGCGCTGTATTACCTCGCGCGCATGCTCGATGCCGGTGAGGATCCGCTGTTCCTGGCCCGCCGCGTCGTGCGCATGGCGGTGGAGGACATCGGCCTTGCCGATCCGCAGGCCCTCGTCATCGCCAATGCGGCCAAGGACGCGTTCGACTTCCTCGGCCATCCCGAAGGCGAACTCGCCATCGCGCAGGCCGTCGTCTATCTCGCCACCGCGCCGAAATCGAATGCGGTCTACACCGCCTTCGGCACGGCGATGCAGGTCGCCAAGCAGGCCGGCTCGCTGCTGCCGCCAAAGCACATCCTCAATTCGCCGACCAAGCTGATGAAGTCCGAAGGCTACGGCGCATCTTACGAATACGACCACGACGCCCCCGACGCCTTCTCCGGGCAGGACTACTTCCCGGAAGCCCTGGGTCGCCAAACGTTCTACGACCCGCCCGAGCGCGGCTTCGAGCGCGAGATCAGGAAGCGGCTGGATTACTGGGCCAAGCTGAGGAAGGAGCGGGGCGGCCCGCGCTAAAAACGGCCATTTCGCCGTGACGGGACCCGGCTTTTAGGGTACGCAGGCAACCATGAGCCGCCGCATCAAGAGAATGAACCCGAAGCCCCGTTCGCGTGACGAGCGCGACGATTCTCGCCCGTTCAAGGCACGTAGCGCGTCTAAGGCTGGACCCCGGCCGGGTGGCAAGCCCGGCGGCAGCAAGCCGCCGCGCTTTGCCGGCGAGCGCGCCGAGCGGCGCGCGCCGAAAGCCGAGCTGGAAAGGGCCGCGCCCGAAAAGCCCGTCGAGGCGCTGTTGCCGACCAAGGTGCAGACCGTCAAGGTGACCGCCGACGAGAACAACATGCGCGTCGATCGTTTCCTCGAGGCGCGCTTTCCCGGCCTGTCGTTCTCCCACATCCAGCGTGTCGTCCGCAAAGGCGAGCTGCGCGTCGACGGCAAGCGCGTCGACAGCAAGGACCGCCTGGAGGAGGGCCAGAGCGTCCGCATTCCGCCGCTCAAGCTCGACACGCCGAAGGGCATCGGCGAGCTCTCGGAAGCCGCCCAGAAGACCCTCAAGGCGCTGAAGGAGATGACGATCTTTGAGGACGACGACGTCCTTGTCCTGAACAAGCCGGCCGGCCTTGCCGTGCAGGGCGGCTCGGGCATGACGCGGCACATCGACCAGATGCTGGAGGTGATGCGCGATTCCAAGGGCCAGAAGCCACGCCTGGTGCATCGTATCGACCGGGAGACGTCAGGCTGTCTGCTGGTTGCCAAGACGCGGTTTGCCGCTTCGCATCTGACCGGCGCGTTCCGCTCGCGCTCGGCGCGAAAGGTCTATTGGGCGCTGGTGCCGGGCCTGCCGAAGCCGAAGCAGGGCCGCATCTCGACCTTCCTCGCCAAGGAGGAGAGCGAGGACGACACCATCATGCGCATCGCCCAGCATGGCGACGAGGGCGCCAGCCACGCGGTGACATATTACGCGGTGGTCGAGACCGCCGGCAACAAGCTGACCTGGGTGTCGCTGAAGCCGGTGACGGGACGCACCCATCAGCTGCGCGCCCACATGGCCCATATCGGCCATCCCATCGTCGGCGATCCCAAATATTTCAACATCGAGAACTGGCAGCTGCCGGGCGGCCTGCAAAACCGGCTGCATCTGCTCGCGCGCCGCATCGTCATTCCGCATCCCCGCGGCGGCGTGATCGACGCCACCGCGCCATTGCCGCCGCACATGCAGCAGTCGTGGAATCTGCTCGGGCTGGATGCAAGCCGGTTTGATCCAATCGAGAACGCGCCTGAAGAATAGCCGGGTTGAACGGGGGTGGTAGACCCACGACATATCCTCCATGACACGGCTCTCGATCTATCTTGTGCTGTTGGCCGCGCTATGTGTGGGGCAGGCCACCCACGCGCAATACGTGCTGCCGGACGCTTCACGGCTCGCCCCACCGCTGCCTCAGCCGCCACCGCCGCCGAAGATCGAGGTGCCGCAGGTTCCGCAAGTCGACGCGCCGCCGCGCTACAACTACCAGCCGCTTCCGCGTAACTCGTTCAGCGATCGTGTCACAAAGTGCCTCGACGCCGCCGCAGCTGCGGGACTGGGCCCAGCCGATCGCGGCACTTACTCACGCGCTTGCGCGAACTAGCAGCACTCATGGTCGTGGCCAAGTCATGACGAGACAGATAATCTGACCGACGACAGGGACCGAAGAAACGATGCGCGAATTGTTCGAAGAAGCAGCAGGGCAACCCCCGCCTGACCCGCGGGAATCGGCGCGCGCGTCCGCGCGCCCGCCGCAGCGCAAGCGCTTCTACAAGGAGGCGAGCGCGACCGAAGCCGAAGGCGGTTTCGCCATCACGCTCGACGGCAAGCCGATCCGCACGCCCTCCGGCCGCCAGGTGGTGATTCCGTCGCGCGCGCTCGCCGATGCCGTGGCCGCGGAATGGGCGGCTCAGGGCGAGAGCATCGACCCCATGACCATGCCGCTGACGCGGATCGCCAACAGCGTGGTCGAGGGCGTTGTCGATCGCGTCGAGCTCGTCAGCGACGACCTTGCGAAATATTTCGAGTCCGACTTGCTGTTCTATCGTGCCGGCCATCCCGAAGGGCTGGTCGCCCGCGAGGCCGCGCATTGGGATCCCGTGCTGTTCTGGGCCGCGGACACGCTGGGCGCGCATTTCATCCTGTCCGAGGGCGTCATGCATGTGAAGCAGCCCGATGAGGCGGTCGAGGCCGCGCGCGCCGCGCTGCCGGGGGACGCCTGGTCGGTCGCCGCACTCCACGTGGTGACGACCCTGACCGGCTCGGCGCTGCTGGCGCTGGCGCTGGCGCATGGGGCACGCGATGCCGGCCAGGTCTGGGCCGCCGCCCATGTCGATGAGGACTGGAACATCGACCAATGGGGCGTGGACGAGGAGGCCGCCAGCCGTCGGGCCACCCGTCTCAGGGATTTCGAGGCCGCCGTAGCGGTTCTGGCGGCGGCAAAGGCGTCCGCAGCCGAAGGTCCTTAACGAGAGGTTTACGACGGTGGCCTTAGGGTGTGGCCAGCGCTCCATGGGCCCCTGAGATGCCGACGCCGGTCACTTCCATCCTCCCCGTCAGTGCCGCCAGCCCCGTTGCTGATGCGACGACGCCGGACCTCGTGCTGCAGGCCGGCAGCGTCGTCGATGCCAGGGTCGTCAGCGTGATGGCCGACAATCTGGTGCGGATCGCGATCGCCAACCTCTCGATGGACGTGATGTCGGAGGTGGCGCTGACGCCCGGGCAGAATCTCCAGCTGGCGGTCTCGCAGAACGACGGCACCATCAGGCTCTCCGTGATCAACGGGGCAGGCGAGGCCACTGCCGATCAGATCACGCTGACGCCGCGTGCGGCTTCGCTGGTGGAAAGCCCGCCGCTGGCGCCGTCCGCGGCCGCGACACGCAACATGCTGACGCCATTGGAGCAGGCCGCTGTCACCGCGGCCTCGGCCGAGGCCGCCACAAAACAGGGCAGCCAGGCACCGCTGTTCGCCAATCTGGCGTCCGTGGTCACCGGCAGCAATCTGCCTGCGGGCTTGAAGCAGGCAGTGCTGGACGTGCTGGCGCAGCAGACGCCGCTCAGTCCCGGGCTCGATGGCGCCGATGTCGAAACCGCGTTCCAGAAATCCGGCTTGTTCTTCGAGGCTTCGCTGGCCGCCGGCGCGAGGCCGCCCGCCGGAACGACGCCCGACCTGAAGGCGGCGCTGCTGGTGCTGCGCCAGACGCTGACCACGCTCGAAACCGCCGCGCCACAGGGCGCTGCAACTCCCGCTGCGACGACAGAGACACCGCAGGTCGCCACTGCGCCTGCTCAGGCCGCAGGTGAGGCCGCGCAGTCCGCGTCCGCTTCCGGCCCCGAGATCGCGCAGACGCCGCGCAACGCCAATCTCGCGGCCGCCGTGCTCGCGGACGTCGTCGGAAACGCTCAGCAAGCCGCGATGCCGCGCACCATGTCCGCGGGGCTTGCCGCGAGCCTCCTGCAGGAGGTCACGGAAAACCTGCCGCGCCTGACCGGCAACGTGCCCGGCTCGAACAAAGCCGTGCCCGACGGCCACATCTTCGAAGCAGCCGCACGTGCGACGCCACCGCCGTTCCGTGGTGCATTGCCCTCGCCGCAGGCGATTGCCTCGCCCTCGCTCGCGCCGGACACGCCGTTGTCCGCAACCGTGCATCGCCTGCTCGACGACACCGATGCCGCCATCGCGCGGCAGACATTGTTGCAGGTCGCTTCGCTCCCGGATCGCACCGACGCCTCTGGCCACCGCATCGACCCGGCAATGCCGCAGTGGAATTTCGAGATTCCCTTTGCAACGCCGCAGGGCACCGCGATGGCGCAGTTCGAAATCTCGCGCGATGGCGCTGGCGAATCCGCCGATGCCGCCAAGCGCGCCTGGCGCGCGCGCTTCTCGCTCAACGTCGAGCCGGCCGGCCCCGTGCACGCGCTGATCACGCTGAACGGCGACAAGACTTTCGTGCGGATGTGGGCGGAGCGGCCGGCGACGGTGCAGCAGCTGCGCGCCGGCATCGGCGAGCTCAATCAGGCGCTGACGCGGGCCGAGCTCAAGCCCGGCGACATTCTGGTTCGCGAGGGCACGCCGCCGCAGCCGGCACCGGCCCGCGCCGGCCACTTCCTGGATCGGGCGACATGAGCGACCCATCCAAGCTCGCCATCGCGCTGCATTACGAAAAAGGTACCAACGCGCCCGTGGTCGTCGCCAAGGGCAAGGGCACGATCGGCGAGAAGATCGTCGAGATCGCCAGGGCTCACGACATCCCGATCGAGGAGAACGAGGTTTTGGCCGGCGCGCTGTCCAAGGTCGAGCTCGGCGAGGAGATCCCGCCGGACCTTTACAAGGCTGTCGCCGAAGTGCTGGTATTCGTGCTGCGGCTGTCGGGCCGGGGGCGGTAGAGCATGATCTGTCATCGTTTCACCATGGAGCGGCGGCATGGTCGCGATCACTTTCATCGTTTGACGGACATCGCTCTTGCTCACCCGCCGCTCCACTCTCGGCCTTCTCGCCGCATCTGCCATCCTGCCATCGCGCGCGCTCGCCCATGTCGCGCCGCCGCGCAACGAGATCCGCGATAGCCTCGCAAAGCGCTTCACCGACCTCGGTACATCAGGCACCTTCGTCGGCTACAAGGTCGAGGACTACCTGGTCGTCGCCAGCGACAAGGAGCGCTCGGGCGAAGGCAAGCTGCCGGCCTCGACCTTCAAGATCCCGAACTCGCTGATCGCGCTGGAGACGGGCGTCGTCACTGACCCCGACAAGGACGTGTTTCCCTGGGATGGCGTGAAGCGTCCGATCGAGGCCTGGAACAAGGATCACACGCTGCGTAGCGCGATCGCCGTGAGCGCAGTGCCGGTCTATCAGGAGATCGCCCGCCGCATTGGCTAGGAGCGAATGCAAAAGTATGTCGACGAGTTCGACTACGGTAACCGCGACATCGGCGGCGGCATCGACCAGTTCTGGCTGACCGGGAATTTACGCATCGACCCGGTCGAGCAGATCGATTTCGTCGACCGGCTGCGGCGCCGCGCGCTGCCGATCAGCAAGCGCAGCCAGGATCTGGTCGCCGACATCCTGCCGGTGACCAAGGTCGGCGACAGCGTCATTCGCGCCAAGTCCGGATTGCTGGGGGCCGAACGCGGCGAGCCGTCGCTCGGCTGGATGGTGGGCTGGGCGGAAAAGGGCGAGACGCACACCGTGTTCGCGCTCAACATGGATTGCAAGGAGCCGCGACTCGTCGGCGAGCGCATGACACTGACGCAAGCCTGCCTTACCGAGATCGGCGCGATCTAGCCTGTGAGTGGTGCAATCGTTCTGTCGAGCGCAGCCGCCCTAGGGTGGGCAAAGGCGCGTAGCGCCGTGCCCACGATCTTTATGCCGTAAGCGACGATTCGTGGGCACGCTACGCTTTGCCCACCCTACGGCACCGGTGCAGGCCGAGATGCCTCTCACCCCAACTTGAACAACACCTGCAAAAACTCCTCCACCGCCTTGCGCGACTCGGCGGCCGTCTTCGGATTGCCGCCGACATGCGGGTTGAGCTCGACGTAGCCAGGGGCGACCGCCTCAGGCGGTGTCGCTCTTCTTCGCCGTCAGCGCCTGGTCGATCGCAAAGCCGCCGATCTCGCTCATCGCCTGCGAGATCACGTCGCCCTTGCGGGCAAACCCTGCGGAGAGGAAATCGAACTGCGTCCGCGCCAGCCGCAGCACCTCGATCGGCACGGAGACCGCGGTCGCGTTGAAGCTGTCGACTGAGGCGCGCAAGCTGTCCAGCTCGGTCGTGAGCTTGCCGATATGGCTCTCGGCATTCTGCATCACGCCGATCAGCTTGCCGCGCTCGGCATCGAAGGCGGTGCGCTCGGCGGCGGCTGCCGCGGTGACCTCGGCAAGCTGTGCCCGCAGCACCTCGATCTGGCCGACCATGGCATCGGAGGCGAGATCGGCGGCCTCGCGCAGCTCGGCGTTACGCGTGCTCGCATCCAGCTGCTCATGATAGAGCCGCTCGGCCGACATGGCGCGCTGCGCCAGCGACTCGATCAGGCTTGCGGCGCGCAGCAGCATCTCGCCGTTCCGCCCCGACACCATGCTGGCCATCCGCCGCAGGAAGTCGATGATTTGGGACGACGAGTTCGGCGGCAGGGGGACGACCGTCGCGGACATCTCAGTGATGCTTGCGTGATGCTCGAGCCAAGGCGTAATGACCGCCGCCGTACCAACTGAGCTCACGCAACATTCGGCGCCTGATCGCGAGCGCGAAGCAAGCCTGAATCGGCAGGCCCGGTCAACCGGGCCGGGCGACCAAATTCGTGCGCGTCAGGCGTCTTTTTGCCGCCCGATCCGGCCCAGATGGGTGAAGCCGAACCCGGCGGAATATTTCAGGCCATAGCCGAGCGCCCGGTCGATGCCGATATGGGCGAGCCAGATCAAGGCGATGGACAAGGTGAGCGGCGAGCCGAGGCCGAAGCCCAGCGTCAGCAGCGACACCGGCGCCATGTAGCTGTGGGCGGCGTTGTAGATCAGCGCGCCGAATTTGGCGTCGGACAGGTATGCCAGGAAGCTGAGATCGGGGACGAAGAAGAGCAGGGCAAAGACCAGCCAGGAGCCGTCCCAGGCCCAGTAAAGCATCACCATCCCGATAAACAGGGTGAGGCCCTCCAGCCGCAGCAGGATGTTGACGCCGCCCGTCGCCGCACCAGTCTCGGCCATTCTCTCGTCCATGCTCGCCTCCCGGGCAAAGCTTTGTAATCTCTCACGCTTTTAGCCCGGACAGGGCAGCCCTGCGGCGCGGAAAGGCGCTTTCCGGTCCGCAAAATGCCGTGTTAGAACCCCGCATCACTTAAGAACTGGCGGGAGCAAATGAAACACATCCTGGACGCCCTTGAAGACCGTCGCGCCGGCGCAAAGCTCGGCGGCGGGGAGAAGCGCATCGAGGCGCAGCACGCCCGCGGCAAGCTGACCGCGCGTGAGCGTATCGAGCTGTTGCTCGACAAGGGATCGTTCGAGGAGTTCGACATGTTCGTCGAGCACCGCTCCACCGAGTTCGGCATGGAGAAGAACAAGGTGCCCGGCGACGGCGTCGTCACGGGGTGGGGCACCGTCAACGGCCGCAAGACGTTCGTGTTCGCCAAGGANTTNACGGTGTTNGGCGGCTCGCTNTCGGAAACGCANGCGCTGAAGATCACNAANCTCCAGGACATGGCGATGAAGGCGCGGGCGCCCATCATCGGCCTNTATGACGCGGGCGGCGCCCGCATCCAGGAGGGTGTCGCCGCGCTCGCCGGCTATTCCTACGTNTTCCGCCGCAACGTGCTNGCCTCCGGCGTGATCCCGCAGATCTCCGTCATCATGGGCCCCTGCGCCGGCGGCGACGTCTATTCGCCTGCNATGACCGACTTCATCTTCATGGTGAAGAACACCAGCTACATGTTCGTGACCGGTCCTGACGTCGTGAAGACCGTCACCAACGAGGTCGTCACCGCCGAAGAGCTNGGCGGCGCCTCGGTGCACGCGACGCGCTCCTCGATNGCNGACGGCGCCTTCGAGAACGACGTCGAGACGCTTCTGCAGATGCGCCGCCTGATCGACTTCCTGCCGTCCAACAACAGTGACGGCGTGCCGGAATGGCCGAGCTTCGACGACATCGGTCGCGTCGACATGTCCCTGGATACGCTGATCCCGGACAATCCGAACAAGCCTTACGACATGAAGGAGCTGATCCTGAAGGTCGTGGACGAGGGGGACTTCTTCGAGATCGCGGANANNTTCGCCAAGAACATCGTCACNGGCTTCGGCCGCATCGCNGGCCGNACCGTCGGCTTCGTCGCCAACCAGCCGATGGTGCTGGCCGGCGTGCTCGACAGCGACGCATCGCGGAAAGCCGCGCGCTTCGTCCGCTTCTGCGACGCCTTCAACATCCCGATCGTCACCTTCGTCGACGTGCCGGGCTTCCTGCCCGGCACCGCGCAGGAATATGGCGGCCTGATCAAGCACGGCGCAAAGCTGCTGTTCGCCTATTCGCAGTGCACCGTGCCGCTGGTCACCATCATCACCCGCAAGGCCTATGGCGGCGCCTTCGACGTCATGGCCTCCAAGGAGATCGGCGCTGACATGAACTACGCCTGGCCGACCGCCCAGATCGCGGTGATGGGCGCCAAGGGCGCGGTCGAGATCATCTTCCGCAGCGACATCGGCGACCCCGACAAGATCGCCGCCCGCACCAAGGAATACGAAGACCGCTTCCTGTCGCCCTTCATCGCGGCGGAGCGCGGCTATATCGACGACGTCATCATGCCGCACTCGACGCGGAAGCGGATCGCCCGCGCGCTGGCGATGCTGAAGGACAAGAAGGTGGAAGCGCCGGCGAAGAAGCACGACAATTTGCCGTTGTGAGATGAACTTACCGGGGGCACTACGTATAAAATCGCATGGTGCCCCTGAATGGACTCGTCTATATTGGTGTCATGACCGACGCACTCAAGAAGCTGATCGAAGCTGCCAAGACGGCTAATCCATCCCCGGAACATCGGGAGGAGCAGCGGCGGAGCTTCGTGTATGGCAATACCCATTTCGAAAATTCGCTCATCACGCGCGAAATGGTGGATCGTGAGGCCGAAAAGCTGGCCAAGGATAAAAAATGACAAGCGAAGAGCGTGAACGGCGCGATAGCCGTGCGCTCGAACCTGAGTTGATTACCGATCCTCAGGAAAAGGCTGCGGCCGAAGCTCGGAACGGGTTCCGTCAGTACGACGCAGCAATTGGCGTGATACAGACGGCTCTTGAGCGAGGCTCATTCAAGCTCCGTCCGTCACTCATCCTCGGTTTGCAGCGAGAAGCTTTAGCAGGCATCAGCTCTTACGCTGGCAACTATCGCCCCGGCGGCGTTGCCATCGAGGGAAGCAAGCATGAGCCCGTTGGTGCACATCTGGTCCCCGAACTCGTTGAGGACATGTGCGACTACGTCAATGATCGGTGGGAGGCTAGCACGCCGATCCATCTCGGCGCCTATCTCATGTGGCGGCTGAATTGGATTCATCCGTTCGCGGACGGGAATGGTCGTACCTCCCGGATTGTCTCGTATGTCGTCCTTTCAATTCGTGCTGGTGCGCTTCTGCCGGGCACACCGACGATACCGGATCAAATTGTCGACAACCGAAAGCCCTATTTCGACGCGTTGGATGCGGCCGATTTAGCCTTTCGCGATGGAGACCGGATCGACGTCTCGCAGATGGAAGATTTATTGGCCTCACTGTTAGCGAACCAACTTGCGGAATTCTACAAGTCGGTTGGAGGCAAGCTGCCTGGCTGAACGAGAGCCTTCGTTGCTAGGTTCTATTTGCAATCGAGTCACCTTAAAATTTCGAATCCAATGACCAAAGACGATCCGACGGACGAAATCTCCGACATCGAGGATCGCATCGAGCGGCTTGCCGAGATCGCCGAGCGGTGCCGGAAGTACATCCTGGCGTCCAAGATCGCGATCGGTGGCGGGGCCGCGCTGTTGCTGATCACGATCCTCGGTGTGTTCGGCTTCGGTCAGACCGCAGCCCTCGGATCGATCGCGTTGGTGCTGGGCGGGATCGTGTCGCTGGGCTCGAACGTCAGCACGTTGCGGCAGACGGACGACGCCATTAGTGCTGCGGAGGCACGCCGGGCGGCGTTGATCGGCAGCATCGACCTGCGCGTGGTCGCCGACGCGCCGCTGAAGCTGGTGTGAGGTGTAGGGCGGATTAGCGACAGCGTAATCCGCCAATGTCTTTATCGCCGGATGCAGGCGTTGGCGGATTACGGCTTCGCCTAATCCGCCCTACGAACTACGCGCGTGCCTTATCCGCCGCAGCGAAATGCGCCATCTGGTCGGCATGGGCCTTGATGAAGGCCGGGCGGGCCGTGGCGCGCGCGACGTAGGCGCGGCAGGCAGGACTGTCCGCCAGGCCACCAAAACCATCGACGACGCGCAGCACGTCCGACATCAGGATGTCGGCGACGGAGAAGGAGCCGGCCAGCCATTCGCGGCCGGCCAGCACCGGCTCGAGATGCTTCAGCCGCAGCTTGAGGAAGTCGTCGACGAATTTCCACGCCGCCGTGTCGGTCGGATGGCCCATGAACTTCGACATTACCCAGGGCAGGCTGGCCATCTCCACCGAATTGAGCGCCGCGAACACCCATTCCGTCGCTTCAGTGCGGCCGCGCGGATCTGATGGCATCAGTTTCTCGCTGAGCCCGCCGAGATGCAGCAGGATCGCGCCGGTCTCGAAGATCGAGAGGTCGCCGTCGGTCAGCCAGGGCACCTGGCCGAAAGGCTGATGCGCGAAATGTGCGGCGCCGCGATCGTCGAATGGGGCGCTTGCGACGCGATAGGGCAGCGCGGCCTCTTCGAGCGCCCAGCGCACGCGAAGGTCGCGCACGAATCCTCGCGGCGGTTCGGGAACCCAATTGAAGGTGGTCAGGGTGAGGTCGGCCATTTGCTGTCTCCGTGTCCTGGTTCGAAACAAAGGACGAGCGAAGGGCGTCCGTTCCGACACCCGCGCCAACTCTTTTTGTCGGCGGCGGCTTATCCGGCTAGGTTCGCGCCAAACAACAGGAGGAAACCCGATGCCCGCTGCCTTCTTCGTCGTTCGCGCCATCGTCACCGATCCCGGCAAGCGCGCCGCTTTTGACCGATGGTACGAGAGGGAACATGTGCCCGACGCGGTGAAGGCATTCGGCGTGAGCAAAGCCTGGCGATTCTGGAGCCTGGACGATCCCTCGCTGCATCAGGCGATGTATCAGTTCGATGACGAGGCCAAGCTCGCGGCGATGCTGAAGGGCGATGCGCTCAACCAGCTCGTCGCCGATTTCAACCGCGACTGGCCCGATGTCAGGCGTTCGCGCGAGACGCTGGTGCTGGCGCAGGAGTTTGCGAAGTAGCGAGGTCCATCCAGGCTACGAATTCTCCACCTCACTTCATTTCTGAATCTGAACACAGGATTCAGCCTTGGTTCATGTCGTGACCGCGACACTCCCTCTGCATCACTTGCTCGATAGCCTAGAGGACATGTCATGGAGCGCCGGAACTTTTTGAAACTTGCATTGGGAGTGACGGCGGGCGCCGCCGCCTTCGCCGCGACCGCGCAGGCCGCGCCGTTGTCGCCGCAGCCGGTCGGCGATCCCGCGCGCATGCCGCAAGGCAACCCCGACGCTCATCCTGCCGTCACCACCGGCGAGGAAGCCGCCAAGCTGACGCCGGAACAGGTTCACTGGCATGGCCGCCACCGGGGCTGGGGTCACCGTCATTGGGGCTGGCGTCGCCGGCGCTGGCACCGCCGCCACTGGTGAGCCGCGGCAAGCCGCGAATTGGACGGGGACGCAGCCGCGGTCCCCGTTTCGATTCCAGGCCGCTCAAACTCCACGGCGGACGATTAGTCGGCGGCAAGCCTGAAAACGAACAAGCCTGAAAACGAAAATGGCCGCGCAGGCTGAACCTGCGCGGCCATCTTTGCGATGCAAAGAGATCAGAACGGGCGGCAGCGGCCGGCGTACCAGCGGAAGCCATAGGGGCACACACGCGCGCGCGGCACGACGACGACTGGCGGAGCGACCACCACCGGGGCGGGGCGCACGACGACCGCGCCGCGCATCGGGCGGCAGCCGCCGTAGGCGCCACGATACCAACCCGGGCCGCAACCCTGCGCGGCGCTGGCGGCCTCGCTGAAACCGACAACCGCGCTGGCGAGCATGGCGGCGGCGAACAGGTATTTCATGTGATCTTCCTTCTCGTCCTTGGGGCAAGTCTTTGGGGGCAAGTCTTTGGAGGCAACTCTCGGGAGGCAGGTCTTTGGAGCAAGTCTTCGGGAGCTTGGCGCTTGCGGCGCACAATGAATCAAAAGACACGATTCGACATGTTAATTTTGCAACATGCCGGCACGGCGCGATCCAAACCTGCCAATCATGACCTGAATGCGGCATGAACGCTCCCGGCATGCGGCTTGGCGCGACAGACACTGGCGTCGGCGGCCGGCCCGGCAGCAATCCTCCACGACGCCGGGGCCGGGAGCATTTGAGGCGCGCACTTCCGGTGTGGCGGCGCGCGGGTCAGTCCTTCCCGTCGCCGAACAGCGCGGCAAACTGCTTCTCGCCGGTGCGGGTGAAGTTGACGACACGACTGCCGGGCGTGGAATCGCGCGCCGCCCATTTCAGCTCGGCGAAGCGCTGCATCATGGCGGCCCCCAGCGTGCCGGCGAGATGATGGCGCCGTTCGCTCCAGTCGAGGCAGGCTTTGCACACCGGGCGACGTGGATGGGTGAGCATGCCGGGCGAGATCTGCAGATGCCTGGCGAGAAAGCGTTCGCCCTCGGCCGTCAGCTCGATGTCCTGCTTCTTCTGCTTGACCAGATTCCGTTCGCGCAGGGAATCGAGCATCTGCACGCCGAGATCGCCGGCGAGGTGGTCGTAGCAGATCCGCGCGCGCCGCAAGGCGGGATCCTTCGGCCCGGTGCGCACGCGCATGTGGCCGGTGCGCGCGGCAAGGCCTGCAAGGCCCTCGAGCACGCTGGCGACGTCGTCGTCGGTGAGGCGATAGTAGCGGTGGCGGCCCTGCTTCTCCGGCTCGACCAGCCCGCCGGCCTCGAGCTTGGCCAGATGCGAGCTCGCAGTCTGCGGCGTGATGCCGGCCTCCTGCGCCAGCTCGCTCGCCGTGAGCGCGCGGCCGTTCATCAGCGCGGTGAGCATGTTGGCGCGCGCGGGATCGCCGACCAGCGAAGCGACCAGGGCGATGTCGGGTCCTGATTTCATGCTTCGATGGTAGCCGAAGCATTGTGGTCGGGCAAGGGCGTAGCGTGTTGCTGCAAACACGTCATTGCGAGGAGCCGAAGCCGTAGGGTGGGCAAAGCGTAAGCGTGCCCACGTTCTGTTGCTATTACGAAGAAATGGTGGGCATGGCGCTGACGCGCCTTTGCCCACCCTACGAGACCGCGCTCGCAGTGACGGAAGAAAACAGGAGCCATCATGTCCGTCACCGTCTTCATCCGCTACCAGATCGACCCGTTCAAGCGCGCGCAGTTCGAGGAATATTCGAAGCGCTGGCTCACCATCATCCCGAAATGCGGCGGTGACCTGATCGGCTATTTCATGCCGCATGAGGGCACCAACAACATCGCCTTCGGGCTGATCAGCTTCGAGAGTCTGGCCGCATACGAGGCCTATCGCGCGCGGCTGCGGCAGGATGCGGAGGGCATGGCGAATTTCCATTTCGCCGAGGAACACAAATTCATCCTCGCTGAAGAGCGCACGTTCCTGCGCAAGGTGGTATTGTAGGCCCGATAGCAGCAGGAGATGCCCATGATCGCCGTGATCTTCGAGGTCTGGCCGAAGCCGGAACACCGCCAGGATTATTTCGACCTCGCAGCCGATCTGAAGCCGATCCTGCAAACCATCGACGGCTTCATCTCGGTCGAGCGCTTCGAGAGCCTGACCGAGAAGGGCAAGATCCTGTCGGTGTCGTTCTGGCGCGACGAGGCGGCAGTGCAGGCCTGGCGCAACACGATGGAGCACCGCCGCACCCAGGCGAAGGGCAGGGCGCAGATCTTTGCCGATTATCATTTGCGCATCGCCAGCGTGGTCAGAGACTACGGCATGAATGATCGCGAGCAGGCGCCGAAGGACAGCCGGGCGGTGCACGACGCGCACTAGCGCTGCCGGGCGCGCACTGGCGCTGCCGTGTTAGCGCGCCTATGTCTGCGCGGCCAACAAGGGAGAGAAACATGCACGTCACGACCGCGGACAAGCGCGCGACCTTCAAGAAGATGCACGAAAGCGGCTGCTTCATCCTGCCCAATCCGGTCGATATCGGCAGCGCCAAGGCGTTGCAGCATCTCGGTTTCAAGGCGATTGCGTCGTCGAGCGCGGGCTTTGCCTGGACCATCGGCAAGGCCGATAACCACGTCAGCGTCGAGGATGTCTGTCAGCATCTGGCAGCATTGAGCTCGGCCGTCGACATCCCCGTCAACGCCGATTTCGAGGGCGGCTTCGCGGTCGAGCCTGAGAGGGTCGCGGACAATGTCGAGCGCTGCGTGCGCACCGGCGTTGCCGGCCTGTCGATCGAGGATTCCACCGGCGACAAGGACAGGCCGCTCTACGATCGCGCACTCGCGGTCGAGCGCATCAAGGCCTCGCGCAAGGCGATCGGCGACAGCGGCACGCTGCTGGTCGGCCGCTGCGAAGCGTATTTGTGGGGCGTGACCGACTTGAAGCTGGTCATCGACCGGCTCACCGCTTACGCCGATGCCGGCGCCGACTGCCTTTATGCGCCGGGTCTGAAGACCCGCGAGGACATCAGCGCCGTGGGGAAGGCGGTGCATCCCAAACCGTTCAATCTTCTGATCGGTGCCTCCGGCCTGTCATTGCAAGAGGCCGCCGATCTCGGCGTCCGCCGGATCAGCGTCGGCGGCTCGCTCGCCCGCGCCGCCTGGGGCGGCTTCATGCGTGCGGCAAAGGAGATGGCGGAGAAGGGTACGTTCACCGAGCTCGGCAGCGGTTATCCCGGCGGCGAGCTGAACAAGATGTTCAGCTAGAGGCGACGATCAGCCCAGGAAACGAAAAGCGGCGGGACTTTTTGAGTCCCGCCGCTTTCACGCGCTATTGCTAAGTGTTACTTCGCGCCGTCAGACGGCTTCTGCGTATCCGGGGCCGGCTTGCTCGGCGCCGCACCCGTGGTCACGCCCGGCTCGGCGTTGTTGCGCGGTGGCGTCACGTCGCGCATGCCGGGAGGCGCGGCGGGATTGGTGGGCTGCGTCTGTGCCGTCTGCGAGGCCGGGGCGTTACTGGCCTGGTTGCTAGTGGTGGTATTGTTCAGGCCGTAGAACACGGCACCCAGCACCAGCGCAATCGCAACGGCGAACAGCGCAACCTTGCCGCTGGAAGCGGGGCCTTCGCCAAGCTCGGGATCGGCCTGAAGGTCGGCATCCCGGCGCGCCGCGCGAAGATACTCATCGTCGGCGAGGTTCGGGCGGTACGGATCGTTGGGAAAACGGTCGTCAGCCATCGATTCAATCTCCTCGTTGATTGCGCCGTGACAACCCGGGGATGCGAGATTCTGTTCCGCCCGTTTTATGCTTTCGTCGGATGTTGCCCTCCCGGCGGGAATCGGGAACCTGTCTGGCTGGGAACTGGACGCGGTTCCATGGCCGCGACGAAGGGAACAAGCCGATGTGGAGCCTGCCGCCGACGGATAGCGTGCTGCATCTTCTGGGACTCGTCGCCATCACGGCAGAGGGCATGACGGCGGCACTGGCCGCCGGCCGGCGCAGCATGGACTATGTCGGCGTTTGTCTTCTCGCCTGCGTGACCGCGCTCGGCGGCGGCACGCTGCGCGACCTGTTTCTCGGTCACTACCCGCTGGTGTGGGTGGCGAGCCCGATCTACCTCGCGCTGCCGGGTGGCGCGGCGCTGCTCACGATCCTGATCGCGCGGCTGGTGCATCGGCTGCACCTCGCGTTCATCGTGCTCGATGCCATCGGCCTCGTCGTCTTCACCATGATCGGCTGCAATGTCGGCTGGCAGATGGATGCCTCGCTGCCGATCGTGATCGTGTCGGGCATGGTGACGGGCTGCGCCGGCGGCGTGTTGCGCGACGTGCTCTGCAACGACGTGCCGCTGCTGTTCCGATCCGAACTCTACGCCAGCGTCTCGGTCGTGACGGGACTGTTCTACGCCACCGCCTTCGGCCTCAACCTCAATGCCGAGCTCTGGACCATCCTGACCTTCGTGCTCGGTCTCAGCTTCCGCCTGCTCGCGGTGCGCTACAAATGGGAGATGCCGAAATTCGTGTTCACCGGGGATGAGGAGAGGTGAGCGCCGCGCGCGCGAATGGCGAATAGCGGATAGATCTGGCTATTCGCTACTCCCCATTCGCCCCTGCTTCCTGGCCTTCGCCACCTGCGCCGGCGTCACCAGGGGGGCCGCATTGCCCCAGGCGTTGCGGACGTAGTTCGTCACCGCAGCGATCTCCTCATTGGACAGCCTGTCATAGGGCGGCATCTCGCCGGTGTTGGGCGCGCGCGGGGTGGTCACGGTGTGGGCGCCGTCGAGGATGATGCGCAAGGTGGAGGATGGATTGATCGATTGCAGCAGCGCATTGCCGGGCAGCGGCGGATAGATCCGCGGCGCTCCCGTGCCGTCGGCTTCATGGCATGCGATGCAGAGCTTGGCGTAGACCGCCTGGCCCGCCTTCATCTCGGCATCACCGGGCGGCGTCACGATGGTCTCGCGCCGCGACGGCGGCAGGCTCTTCAGGTACACCGCGATCGCGCGCACATCGGCATCGCTCATCTTCGAGGTCGAGTCGACGACCACCTCCGCCATCAGCCCGCCGGCATGGCTCCTGGCATTGCGCCCGCTCTGCAGATATTCGGCGATGTCCGCCTCGCTCCACGACTTCAGGCCCGTGCGGGAGGCGCCGTCGAGCCTTGGCGCGTACCAGCCGCCGACCTCGTTGCCCGAGAGCGCCTGCGCCGGTTTGTCCGCGCCAAAATAGTTCTTCGGCGTGTGGCAGGCCCCGCAATGACCGAGCCCGGTGACGAGATAGCCACCTCTGTTCCAGGCCGCGCTCTGGCCCTGGTCCGGCTCGAACAGGCCGGGCTTGAAATACATCGCGTTCCAGATCCGCATCAGGCCGCGATAACCGAACGGCCAGCGCAGCTCCGGCGGCTTGTTGCGGCTGACGACGGGCGCAAGCGTGCCGAGATAGGCGCGGATCGCCAGCGTGTCGTCCTTCGTCATCTTCGTGAAGTAGGGATAAGGGAACGCCGGATAGTAGTTCGAGCCGTCGGGCGCGACGCCGGTGCGCAATGCGCGGGTGAAATCGGCATCCGGCCAGGCGCCGATCCCGGTGTCGCGGTCCGGGGTCAGGTTCGGCGCATAGATCGCGCCGAACGGCGTGTCGATGCGCTTGCCGCCCGCGAACGGTTTTGCCGGATCGGCGGTGTGGCAGCCCGCGCAGTCGCCGGCCTCGACCAGCGTCTTGCCGTAGGCGATCAGCTCCGGCGACGGCTCGGCGGCGCGGGCTGCGCTTGCAACCGCACTGCACAACGCCAAGCCGACAACAGCCGCGCCAGCCAGAATCGTCCGCATCGAAAGTCTCTCCTGCGACCAATCGCCCGCATCTGGCACGACAGGGGCATCAGTTCATTTCGTCACAGTGGGGGTATGGTGACACAAATTGAAAATGCCCAACGTGTTTCAGGCCACGAAATTGCGATTTTTACCCAGGGCTCCCTTTGGTCCAGATTTGTGATGCGGATCGTGAAATATCCGACATAGAGTGGCGAGATTGGTCGGCGCGCCCTAGCTAAAAACAACGGGAAGGCAACGGCTTAAGTCGGAAAGACCTGAAACAGGGCGATAAAGAGGACAGCATGGGAATCAACCAGGGTCCGATCAGTCTCGATCAAAAATACACCCAGGAAACCGGACACGTCTTCACCACGGGCATCCAGGCCCTGGTCCGCCTGCCCATGGCCCAGATCCGGCGTGACCGCGCCAGCGGCCTCAACACCGCGGGCTTCATCTCCGGCTATCGCGGCTCGCCGCTCGGCGGCTACGACCAGCAGCTCTTTGCCGCCCGCAAGCATCTCGAACAGTACAACATCAAGTTCCAGCCCGGCGTGAACGAGGATCTGGCGGCCACGGCCGTCTGGGGCTCGCAGCAGCTTAACCTCTCGCCCGGCGCGAAATATGACGGGGTGGTCGGCATCTGGTACGGCAAGGGGCCCGGCGTCGATCGCTGCGGCGACGTGTTCCGCCACGGCAATGCCGCAGGCTCGGCCAAGAACGGCGGCGTGCTGTGTCTCGCCGGCGACGACCACGGCGCAAAATCCTCGACGGTCCCGCATCAGTCCGACCATGCCTTCATGTCGGCCTTGATGCCGTATCTCTATCCCTCGAGCATCCACGAGATGATCGAGATGGGCCTGCTCGGGATCGCGATGTCGCGCTATTCCGGCTGCTGGGTCGGCATGAAGGTGATCACGGAGACGGTGGAGACCACCGCCGAGATCGACCTCACCGACGAGATGAAGCCGTTCATCATCCCCACCGATTTCGAGATGCCGCAAGGCGGACTCAATCTGCGCTGGCCCGACGATCGCTTCGAGCAGGATCGGCGCCTGCAGGACTACAAGGGCTTTGCCGCGATCGCCTTTGCGCGCGCCAACAAGGTCAACCGCGTCACCATGGATTCGCCGAACGCCCGCTTCGGCATCATGGCGTCAGGCAAAAGCTATGAGGACGTCCGTCAGGCGCTGCGCGAGCTCGGCGTCACCGAAGAGGTCGCTGCCAAGATCGGCCTTCGCCTCTACAAGATCGGCATGCCGTGGCCGCTGGAGCCGGAAGGCGTGCATGAATTCGCCGTCGGCCTGGAGGAGATCTTCATCGTCGAGGAGCGCCGCGAGATCGTCGAGAACCAGGTCAAGCAGGTATTGTTCAACTGGCGCGACGACGTGCGCCCGCGCATCGTCGGCAAGATGGACGAGCACGACAAGCGCTTCTTGACCTTCGCCGCCGAGCTCAGCGTCGCCTCGCTTGCGACCTCGCTTACCGAGCGACTGCTTCGACTTAATCTCAACCCCGAGATTGCTTCGATGCTCCGCGCCAAGGCCGACTGGTTCAACGGCCGTCAGGCCACCCAGATGCAAGCGGTCGCCCCTGTCTCCCGCACTCCGTATTTCTGCTCCGGCTGTCCCCACAACACCTCGACGAAGGTCCCCGAAGGCAGCCGCGCGCTCGCCGGCATCGGCTGCCACTTCATGGCGCTGTGGATGGACCGCTCGACCGAGACCTTTACGCATATGGGCGGCGAGGGCGTGCCGTGGGTCGGCATCGCACCCTTCACCAACGAGAACCACATTTTCGCCAATCTCGGCGACGGCACCTATTTCCACTCGGGCCTTCTCGCCATCCGCCAGGCGGTAGCATCCAAGACCAACATCACCTACAAGATCCTCTACAACGACGCGGTGGCCATGACCGGCGGCCAGCGCCATGACGGCGATCTCTCGCCGCAGCAGATCACCCATCAGCTCCACGCCGAAGGCATCCGCGAGATCTATCTTGTCTCGGAGGCGCCCGATGCCTATCCGGCCGGCACCATCGCGCCGGGCGTGAAGCTCTATCATCGCGACGAGCTGCAGAACGTCATGAAGATGTGCCGGGAACACAAGGGCACATCGGCGATCGTGTTCGTGCAGACCTGCGCCGCCGAAAAACGCCGCCGCCGCAAGCGCGGCCTGATGGAAGATCCGGCGCGCCGCGTCATGATCAACCCCGCGGTCTGCGAAGGCTGCGGCGATTGCTCGGTGCAGTCGAATTGTATCTCGGTTGAGCCGCTGGAGACCGAGTTCGGTCGCAAGCGCGCCATCAACCAGTCGTCCTGCAACAAGGATTATTCCTGCCTCAAGGGCTTTTGCCCGTCCTTCGTCACCGTGGACAGCGGCAAGCCGCGCCACCGTGCGCCGGCCGAGCTTGCCGATATCGGCGCGCTGCCCGAGCCGGCCTCGCGCCCGACGCTCGACAAGCCCTATAACATCGCGGTCGGCGGCGTCGGCGGCACCGGCGTGCTCACTATCGGCGCGCTGCTCGGCATGGCCGCCCATATCGAGGGCAAGGCCTCGATGATCCTCGACATGTCCGGCCTTGCACAGAAGGGCGGGGCGGTGCTCAGCCATGTCCGCCTGTCGGATCACCCCGCGGAAGTGACCTGCTCGCGCATCGTCACCGGCACGGCCGATCTCGTGCTCGCCGCCGATGAGGTGGTCGCGGTTGCCAAGGACACGATCTCGCTCTGCGACTCCACGCGGACGCGCGGCATCATCAACAGCCACGTCATTCCTACCGCCGATTTCGTCCTTAACCGCGACTTCAACTTCCAGACCCGCAAGCTGAACGGGCTCTTGGAGACCGCGCTGCACAAGGACTCGGTGTTCTTCAATTTCACCAAGCCGGCCGAGCAGCTGCTCGGCGACAGCATCGCCACCAACATGATGATGATGGGCTACGCCTATCAGAAGGGCTTGTTCCCGCTGTCGGCGGAGTCGATCGAACAGGCGATCGAGGTCAATGGCGTCTCGATCAAGATGAACAAGGAGGCCTTCCGCCTCGGCCGGCTCGCGGTCGCCGATCCCGCACGTCTTGCCAACATGCTGAAGGGTACGGACCAGGTGGCTGCGCCCAAGACGCTGGACGCCATGAGCCTCGACGAGGTCATCGAGCACCGCGCCAAGCACCTCGCTGCCTATCAGAACAGCCGTCTCGCCAAGCGCTACCGCAAGCTGATCGACCAGGTGCGCGATGCCGCAGTGAAGGGTGGCTATGGCGATGCGCTGCCGCGCGCGGTTGCGGTGAACTACGCCAAGCTCTTGGCCTACAAGGACGAATACGAAGTCGCGCGCCTCTACACCGACGGGGCCTTCGCCCAGCAGCTCCGCGATCAATTCGAGGGCGACTTCAAATTCAGCTTCAACCTGGCGCCGCCGATCCTCGGCGGTGGCCTCGACGCGCTGGGACGCCCGAAGAAGCGCGCCTTCGGCCCCTGGATGCTGAACGTCTTCGGCGTGCTGGCGAAACTCAAATTCCTGCGCGGCACGCCGCTCGACATCTTCGGCCGCAGCGCCGACCGCAAGCTCGAACGCGACCTGATCGCCGGCTACGAGAAGGACGTCGCCACCGTGCTCGGCCTGTTGTCGCCGGTGACGATCGACACCGCGGTGGAACTGCTGTCGCTGCCCGACCGCATCCGCGGCTACGGCCCGGTGAAGGAGAAAGCGGTCGCGGACGCCAAGGCCCGCTACGCCCAACTCGCCGCGGACTTGGCCAACCCGCCGCCCGCGCCAAGGCAGATCGCGGCGGAGTAGGCCGGTCTCGTAGGGCGGATTAGCGACGCGTAATCCGCCACATCCGTTGCCGTGGGGATCAATAGGGCGGATTACGCCTTCGGCTAATCCGCCCTACGCCAACGGACGGCAATTCATCCGTTTGACAAGAGTTGTGGCGCCGCGATATCAGCAACTTGCGATAGTGAGGCGCGCCGGGCGATGCGGCCCTGCGCTATGCGGGGCGATGATCGATGTCATTGCGCACTGTGTTGATTCTGTTTCTGGCCGTCGGTGTTTTGGCGGCGTTGGGGATGTTCTGGAATCAGCATGCCATCGAACGCGTCATGCGCGATGGCTATGGCACCACCGGAAAGATCATTTCGGCCAAAGTCGTCTCGCCGCGGTTTCCGTTCGTGTTTGACGGCGGCTGGCCGCGCTATGTCGACGAAAATCTGTCGATCGGATTGCAGTGGACCGGCAGGGATGGCGTCCAGCGCGAGCGCACGGGCATTGCGGTCAGTGCTGCCTATGCGGCGCGGATCATGGTTGGCAACCAGCTCAAGCTCCTGACGATTCCCATTCAGGCTGTTGACGACGATGCATCGCTTCCGGTCATTGTCGAGGATCTCGACGACCATCTGAACCATATCCGGTCCACGTCCAGGTTCATGGCGGCGGGAGCAGGCGTTTGCGCCGTGCTCCTGATGCTCGTGATCGGATGGCAGACATGGTCGGCGCGTCGAGGCGGGCCGAGGAGTGCGACGATCGCCGCCGGAGCAAGGCGTCCCTTTCCTTTCATCCTCGGGACCCTGACTGCTGTGATGCTTCCATTCGGCGGCTACATGCTGGTGGACTCCTACATTGAGCAAAGCACGTTGAATGAGATCCTTGCCCATGGCGATGACGCCACCGCCGATGTGACCCGCGCCTACGGTGAGGTGAACAAGGCAGGTGAGGCCCCGAGCTATCTCGTGACGCTGGCGTGGACCGACAAGAGCGGACGACAGCAGGCCTACGGACCGACCCATATCAGCCCGGCGTTCTGGCGGCAGATCACGCGCAACGGCGTCCAGACCGTCAGACAGATCAGGATCCGCTATCTCACGGGCAGACCTGATGCGCGGCCCCTGATCGTCGACGACGCGGCCGAGCGCCAACACCAGGACAGTTTTGGCGTGAAGGGAGGCGCTGTTTTTCTCGTCCTCGGCCTGATGTTCGCCGGGCTGACCGCGTTCCGTTATCGCGCGCGCCCGAGCACCGCCTCGTAGCGAAGAGTCTGTCTTTCACCCCTCGTATCGGACGAGCGAGCAATGTTCACAGCCCTTGATGCGCCTCCCGATCGGCTCGATAAGCACGAGCAGAATTTCGTCGAGAAGGTTCGCAATCACGGCTGGTTCGGCACGCATGTCTTCCCCGATGGCGAAGGACCGGGCTTCGCCTACACGACCGGATTCTGGCTGAAGTTCAGGTTTCCGGAGATGATCGTGTTTTCAATGGGGCAGCAGACCGCCCAGGATACGTTCTGGACGATCTACCACGAACTCGACGCAGGACGGCGACCGCTGGTCGGCGAGCCCACGGATGCGCTGTTTGAGAATGTCGCCGCCGTGCTCCTTCCGGTGTCGTTGCAGCACTACCGCTCGCATCTCGGATGGAGCAGATGGTTCTACGGCAATGATGAGTTCGAATGCCTGCAAGTCGCGTACCCCGATCGCGACGGGCATTTTCCATGGGCTGCGGAGGCATCCGCTGAGGCCCGTGCCGCACAGCCCGACCTGACGGAAGGCAACTGGTTGGGACGGCGCAAGGTCCCGTAGGGTGGGCAAAGGCGCGAAGCGCCGTGCCCACGACCTCGCCATGATCGCGCAAAAGACGTGGCACGCTTCCGCCTTCGCTCTCCGAGCTACCGCGGACAAGTCCCTTTGCCCACCCGACGACACCACCCCTTGTGTTACCGCCGGGCGAAACATCCAAGAGACGAGTCAATCCCCGCGCGCAAAAACATTCCACTTTACCGAAATTCGGAATTGTCGTATCGGTCCGCCACCTCATCCCTCAAGAGGGGCGTATCGCGATCGTCACGAAACGCGGGGTGAGTGGCGGTGGACGCGGGCTGCGTCGCGCGGGCGATTGTCTCGTGCACGACGGGCGCGGTCTCGCGTACGGCAAAATCGTGTGGTCCTGACGCCCGCAGGCTGGCGTCAAGTCTTGCGAGTAATTGCAAGGCGACGGGGGCAATAGTGCATCGCTCCCCGGGGAGAGCACGACATAAGCCGTAAAGCCACTGCGCAGGGAAGGCCGGATGTTTGGCCGCACCTGTATGCCGCTGTGCATCTGTTCTTCGCGCAATCGCGCACAGCGGACCGTGGGTGCCCAGCCGGCACCCGGTCTTCCCTGCGCCCTCTGTTCAAGGAGGGAGCGAGACGGAAGCAAAGCTCGGGCGAGGTGGGCCGCGAGGATGCGGGGGTGTGTCTGCGATGTGAGAGCGAGCCGGTCATCTAGACCGTCACCCTGAGGCGCTCGCCTCTTCGGCGAGCCTCGAAGGGCGACGGCCCGGCTGTCGCTCAGTGGGCGTCGAGATAGCTTGGCCGTGCATCCTTCGAGGCTCCTGATGGGGCGCGCTGCGCCCCATCACTCGCACCTCAGGATGACGGGATTGGGAGTTGCGCCGACCCGCTGCCCTCTCGCGGGGCGGAATATTTCCGCGCTTGCCAATCTGCCCAGTGCGGTTCAGAAAAACGGGGCAATTAAGAAACGCCAGCGGAGACCTGAAGTTTGACCATCAAGGGCAAGGCCTACATTGCCGGGATCTACGAACACCCGACCCGGCATGCGCCGGACAAATCCACCGCCCAGCTCCACGCCGAGGTCGCCAAGGGCGCGATCGAGGATGCCGGGATCAGCAAGGACGATGTCGACGGCTATTTCTGCGCGGGCGATGCGCCCGGCGGCGCCTGGCCGATGGTCGACTATCTCGGCCTGAACACCAAGAAGCTCCGCCACGTTGACTCCACCGAGACCGGCGGCTGTTCCTACATCATCCATCTCGGCCATGCCGCCGAGGCGATCGCGGCGGGCAAGTGCTCGATTGCGCTGATCACGCTCGCCGGCAAGCCCCGCACCGGTGTGATGCCGCCGCGTGCGGCCGGTGCCGAGGTCGATTTCGAATCCGCTTACGGGGCGACCACGCACAATGCCTATGGCATGTGTGCCATGCGCCATATGCACGACTATGGCACAACTTCAGAGCAGCTCGCCTGGATCAAGGTCGCGGCCTCGCATCACGCGCAATACAATCCGCATGCGATGCTCAAGGACGTCGTCACCGTCGAGGATGTCCTGAACTCGCCGATGATCTCCGATCCGCTGCATCGTATGGATTGCTGCGTCGTCTCCGACGGCGGCGGCGCGCTGATCGTGACGACGCCGGAGATCGCCAGGAGCCTGAAGAAGCCATTGGTCAAGCTGATCGGCCATGGCGAGGCGATGAAGGGCCCGCGCGGCGGCAAGGATCTCGATCTCACTTACTCCGCCGGCATCTGGTCCGGCCCGCGTGCGTTCGAGGAAGCCGGCATCACGCCGAAGGACATCAAATACGCCTCGATCTATGACAGCTTCACCATCACTGTGCTGATGCAGCTCGAGGATCTCGGCTTCTGCAAGAAAGGCGAGGGCGGCAAGTTCGTCGCCGACGGCAATCTGATCTCGGGCGTCGGCAAGCTGCCGTTCAACACCGACGGCGGCGGCCTCTGCAGCAACCATCCGGTCAACCGCGGCGGCATGACCAAGATCATCGAGGCCGTGCGGCAGCTGCGCGGCGAGGCGCATCCGAAGGTGCAGGTCAAGAATTGCGATCTCGCCATCGCTCACGGCACCGGCGGCCTTTTGGGAGTTCGCCACGCCGCCTCGACGGCCATTCTGGAGCGCGTGTGATGAGCGAGACGAAGAAATATCCGGCACCGGTCACGAACCCCGAGACCGCCGCGTTCTGGGATGCGGCGAAGCAGGGCAAGTTCATGATCAAGCGCTGCACGGCGTGCGGCGAAGCGCACTATTTCCCGCGCTCGATCTGCCCGTTCTGCTACTCCGACAAGACGGTGTGGGAGGAAGCCTCGGGCGAGGGGACGATCTATACCTGGAGCCTGATGCGGAAGTCGCCGACCGGCCCATACGCCATCGGCTACGTCACGCTGAAGGAGGGGCCGTCGGTGCAGACCAATTTCGTCGACTGCGATCTTGAGAAGCTCAAGATCGGCCAGAAGGTGAAAGTGGTGTTTAAGCCGACGGATGGTGCGCCACTGCCGTTCTTCACGCCTGCCTGACACGAAGCAAGATGTAACCCTCTCCCCTTGTGGGAAAGGGTGGCAGCTGAAGGCTGCCGGGTGAGGGGTCTCCCTCCGCACGAGAAGTGTCAATGCGGAGCCAACCCCTCACCCACGTGACTTTGTTGCAAGAGCGGTGCTGCCCTCTCCCACAAGGGGAGAGGGCACATTCACGGGCATCGCCGCCTGCGGATAAGAAACTCGGGAGGAAGACAAACAACATGTCCGCCAGATACGAAGAGCTCAAAGGCCTGAAAAACCTCGGCCAGAAATACGCCTACACCGATCGCGAGGTGATGCTCTACGCCTACGGCATCGGGCTCGGCGCCGATCCGATGGACGAGAATGAGCTCGCCTTCGTCAACGAGGGCACGCTGACGCCGCGGCCGCTCAAGGTGGTGCCGACATTCGCGTCCGTCGCGGCGTGGGGCGCGGGTCCCGGCGAGATGAACCTCAACCGCGTCATGGTGGTCGATGGCGAGCGCGACATCACCTTCCACCAGCCGCTGCCGGTCGCCGCGCACATCACCGCCGACTCTTCCGTCGTTGAAGTCTACGACAAGGGCAAGGACAAGGGCGTCGTCATCGCCCACCAGACCGTGCTCAAGAACGAGAAGGGCGAGAAGCTCGCGACCCTCGTCGCCTCGCGCTTTGCCCGCGGCGATGGCGGCTTTGGCGGGCCGAGCCTGACCCAGCCCGATCCGCACAAGATCCCGTCACGCGCACCCGACAAGACCATCGACATCACCACGCGCCCCGACCAGGCGCTGGTCTATCGCCTCTGCGGCGACCGCAACCCACTGCACAGCGATCCCGAGTTCGCCAAGAAGGCCGGCTTTCCGCGTCCGATCCTGCACGGCATGTGCACCTACGGCATCACCTGCCGCGGCGTGCTGCAGACCTACGCCGACTACGACGCGAGCGCCTTCCGCCAGCACATCGCGCGGTTCTCCTCGCCGGTCTATCCCGGCGAGACCGTGACCATGGACCTCTGGAAGGACGGCAACGTGATCTCGTTCGAAGCCAAGGTGAAGTCGCGCGGCGTCACCGTGATCAAGAACGGCAAGACGGTGCTGGGTTAGGCGGGCACTGGTGCTTCACTGCCTCGCCCCGCTTGCGGGGAGAGGGTGGGGTGAGGGGGAGTCTCCCGGGGACGGTGACAGTTGAGCTCGCGGAGGCTCCCCCTCACCCTGAAATCAAGCTGCGCTCGTCTTCGCCTCTCCCCGCACGCGGGGAGAGGCGAAGAAAACAAAACAGGGAGAAGCCACCATGGGACTACTCGACGGCAAGGTCGCGCTGATCACCGGCGCGGGCGGCGGGCTCGGTGAGGCCTACGCGAAGCTGTTTGCGCGGGAAGGGGCCTCGGTCGTCGTCAATGACCTCGGCGGTCCCCGTGACGGCTCCGGCGCCGACAAGTCGATGGCGCAGCTCGTGGTGGACGCGATCAAGGCCGAAGGCGGCAAGGCGATCGCCAACGGCGCCGATATCTCCACCATGGAGGGCGGCCAGTCGGTGTTCGACGACGCCATCAAGCATTTCGGTCGCGCCGACATCCTGGTCAACAATGCCGGAATCCTGCGCGACCAGACCTTTCACAAGGCTTCCGAAGCCGACTGGGACAAGGTCATCAAGGTGCATCTGAAGGGCACCTTTTGTTGCACCATGCCGGTGTTTCGCTGGATGCGGGAAAATGGCGGCGGCGTCATCGTCAACACCTCCTCGACCTCGGGCCTGATCGGCAATTTCGGCCAGACCAATTACGGCGCGGCCAAGGGCGGCATCTGGGGCCTGTCCAACGTGCTGGCGATCGAGGGCCGCAAGTACAACATCCGGATCTGGACGCTGGCCCCGGGCGCCCTGACCCGCATGACCGCAGACCTGCCCCGCTATAAGGAGAACCCCTCCGCGGCGCTGGGGCCGGACGGCATCGCGCCGGCCGTGCTATACATGGTCAGCGACTTGTCGGGCGACCAGACCGGCAAGGTGCTGGGTGTGTCCGGGCCCCGCGGCGTGCGCGAGATGCGGATGATGGAAATGGAAGGCTGGAAACCGCCGCACACGGGCTGGAAGGCCCAGGACATCGCCGATCATGCCAAGGAGATCTTCTTCTCCGAGGAGCAGATCAAGATGGGCGCGCGGAGGTTTTAGGCTGTTGTTGTCGTTCCGGGGCGATGCAAAGCATCGAACCCGGAACCTCGAGATTCTCAGGTGCGCAATTGCGCACCAGAGTTCGGCTCTGCGAGCCGCCCCGGAATGACGAACAGAGACGAGGACTAAATGAAACTGACCGCCGACGCCAAGGGCACTTTCGCAATCGCCCCGACGCCGTTCCACGACGACGGCCGGATCGACGAGCGCTCGATCGACCGCCTGACCGATTTCTACGAGGAGGTCGGTTGCGACGGCGTCACGGTGCTGGGCATCCTCGGCGAGGCGCCGAAGCTGGACGCGGCTGAGGCCGAGCAGGTGGCGGTGCGCTTCGTCAAGCGCGCCAAGAAGATGCAGGTGATCGTCGGCGTCTCCGCGCCGGGCTTTGCCACCATGCGCTCGCTGGCGAAGGCCTCGATGGACGCGGGTGCGGCCGGCGTCATGATCGCCCCGCCGCCGTCGCTTCGGACCGACGACCAGATCGTCGGCTATTTCAAGCAGGCGGCGGAAGCGATCGGGCCGGATGTGCCCTGGGTGCTCCAGGACTATCCGCTGACGCTCTCGGTGGTGTTCACCCCCGCCGTGATCCGCAAAATCGTCATGGACAATCCGAACTGCGTGATGCTCAAGCACGAGGATTGGCCGGGCCTGGAGAAGATCACGACGCTGCGCGGCTTCCAGAAGGACGGCTCGCTCCGTCCGCTCTCGATTCTGTGCGGCAATGGCGGCACGTTCCTGGACTTCGAGATGGAGCGCGGCGCCGACGGCGCCATGACCGGCTACGCCTTCCCGGAGCTCCTGATCGACGTCGTCAACCTCTCCAAGGCCGGCAAGCGCGATGCCGCGCATGATCTGTTCGACGCGCATCTGCCGCTGATCCGCTACGAGCAGCAGCCCGGCGTCGGCCTGACCATCCGCAAATACGTGCTGCAGAAGCGCGGCATCATCGCCTCCAGCGCCCAGCGCAAGCCCGGCGCGACCATCACGGCGACGGCGAAGGCCGAGGTCGAGTACCTGCTGTCGCGCGTCGCCCGTGTCGACAAGCGCGCCAATCTCGGCCCGCAATCCAGCGCCGCAGGTTAGTTGGATGGCCGAGACATCAGCATCACGCCCGGCGTCGACGATCCTCCTGCTCCGCGATGGCGCCAAGGCCGACGGCAAGGGCCGTGGCGAGATCGAAGTCTTCATGATGGTCCGCCATCATCAGATCGAGTTCAACTCGGGCGCGCTGGTGTTTCCCGGCGGCAGCGTCGATGCCGGCGACAACGAGATCGTTGCGCGCTCCGACCTGTATTCGGGCGGTGAAGGCCTCAGCGAGGCGGATCGCGGTTTTCGCATCGCGGCGATCCGCGAGACCTTTGAGGAGAGCGGCATCCTGCTGGCGCGGTCGAAGGGGACGGGCGCGCCTGTCGATGCCAGGCGTGCCGGCGAGATTGCCGACAAGCACCGCGTCGCGCTCAACGAGCACAAGGTCAGCTTCCTGAGCATCCTGGCCGACAACGACCTTCAGCTCGCGCTCGACACGCTGGTGCCTTACGCGCACTGGATCACGCCGGAGGGCATGCCCAAGCGCTTCGATACCTGGTTCTTCCTCGCCGCGGCGCCGCCCGACCAGCTCGGCGCCCATGACGGAAGGGAGTCGACCGATTCGATCTGGGTCTCGCCGCGCGAGGCGGTGGAGGGCGGCGAGAGCGGCCGCTTCAAGCTGCCGTTCCCGACCACGCGCAATCTGATTCGCCTTGCGAAACAGGGCAGCGTGAAAGACGCGCTCGACCATGCCCGCGGCATGTCGATCATCACGGTGATGCCTGTCATGACCAAGACCGAAACCGGCCGCCAGCTGCGCATTCCCCGCGAGGCCGGCTATGACGGCGAGGTGTTCGAGGTCGGGGCGGTGGGCTAATACACTTCGACACGTAACGAACTATCTGCGACCGCAGACGCGCTAGGTTCCGTCCCTGACAACGGGACGGACCGCGCGAAATGGACAGCCGGCAGGATACCAACATCGCCGTCGAGCTGGCGCTCCTGGTCGCGCTCGCAACGCTGTGGGGCGGCTCCTACACCTTCATCAAGCTCGGCGTCGCCACCATTCCCCCGATTACCTTGATCGCGGCGCGGACCACGATCGCAGGCCTCCTGTTGCTCGCCGTGATGTGGGCGCGCGGCATCAGGATGCCCACGGACGCAGCGACCTGGCAGCGCTTCGCCTTCCAGGCCGTGCTCAACAGCGTCATTCCCTGGACGCTCATCGCCTGGGGCGAGCGCCATGTCGATGCCGCGCTCGCCACCATCCTCAACTCGGCCGGCCCGATCTTCACCTTCCTGCTCACGGCGGTCGTCACCCGCCACGAGGCGACGAGCCCGCGAAAGCTGTTCGGCGTCATCGCCGGCATGGCCGGCATCCTGCTGATCGTCGGCGTCGATGCCTTCCACGACATCGGCAGCGGTCTCCTCGCGGAGGCGGCCATCGTCGCCGCCACCATCTGCTACGCCTGCGCCGCGATCTTCGGCCGCAGCTTCAAAGGCCTCGACCCAATGGCGCCCGCAGCCGGCTCGCTGCTGGCGGGGGCGGCGGTCCTGATCCCAGCCTCGCTCGTGGTCAAGCAGCCCTGGACGCTGTCGCCTTCGCCGAGCTCGGTGCTGGCGCTGCTCGCGCTCGCATTGTTCTCGACGGCGGCGGCATTTGCGATCTATTTCCGCCTGATCCAGACCCTGGGCTCGGTCGGCACCACCGCGCAGGCCTATCTGCGGGTGCCGATCGGGGTCGCCATCAGCGTCGCCTTGCTCGGCGAGAGCCTGAGCCGGACCGCCTGGATCGGGCTTGCCTGCGTCGTCCTCGGCGTCGCCGCCATGACGATCCCGGCCCGGCGGCAGGCGAGCGTCAAACCGTCATAGATCGGGGAAGGGGGCTCCGAGGCCAATATTAAGGATACGGCGGCCCGAGGCATGTTTCCCCGGGGCCGCAATACGTCGTATATTGGGCCTCCAATATCCCGGTCCCTCAAAGCCCAATGTCCGCCGAATTGACGCCGACCCCTGAGAAAAAGCGAACATTCTCGCTCTCCATCGGCCAGCTCACTTTCGGCAGCTTCCTGTTGGTGCTGGCGGTGATCATCGTCACGTCGACCGCGAGCGTGATCGCGATCCGGCACATCGATACGACCTTCGCCGAGCTGCAGCGGCTCCAGAGCGTCGGCGACCTCGCCGAGGACATCGATCGCCGCATGAACGAGCTGCGGCTCGCCGCGCGCGACTTCGTCACCGATCCCGGCGCCGGCATCCAGTTCAAGCAGGTCGGCGAGGCGGCCTCGACCCTCAGCGACATCCTGAAGAAGACCCGCATCGAGCTCGCCCCCGAGCAGCAGGACATGATCGACGGGGTGACCGAGCGGCTCGCGACCTATCGGACCGGCCTCGAGCGGATCTCGACCCTGATCGACCGCCGCGCCCAGCTGCTCGCCGGCCTGCCGCCGCTGCGCGAACAGTTCGATGTGGCCGTCTCCGGCACCGCCGACCGTGAGCTGGCCTCGCGCCTGTCGGAGGCACAGAGCCGGATCGCGCTCGGGTTGCTCGCGCGCAACCCGTCAGCGGCGGAGCAGGCCGCGCAGAACATGCGGGGATTGAATATTGCCGATGCCAAGCTGAAATCGGCGGTGAACGATTACGCCGAGGCCATCATGGCCGTGGCCGTCCGCGAGCGGCAGATCGCCGACATCGACCGCGAGGTGCTGGGAACCGAGGGCCGGCTGATCGGTCGTGTCACCGAATTGCTACGCGAGGTCAGTGATCGGCGCGGCCACGTGCTGTCGCGCGACTTTGCCCGGACGCTGACGGAAGCGCGATGGCAGAGCATCGTGCTCGGCACCATCGGCGTGCTGATCGGCATCGGCGCTGCCTTGTTCGTGGTGCGCCGGACGGTGCGTCCGCTCGCCCAGATCGCCCGCTCGATCCGCGCGCTTGCGGCGGGCCGGAAGGACACCTCGATCCCGTCCGCCGACCTCGACAACGAGATCGGCGACATCGCCCGTGCAGCCGAAGTGTTCCGCCGCGCGCTGGAGGAGGCCGACACGGCGCGGGAGGCGGCGGTGCGCGCGCTCACCGAGCAGCGCCTCGCCGAAGAGAGCTACCGGAAACTGTTCGAGGGATCGGTCGACGGCATCTACGTCACGACGCCCTCCGGCGATCTGCTCAACGCCAATCCGGCGCTGGCGCGGATGATGGGCTATGACAGCCCGCAGCACCTCATCGACAGCATCAACGACATCGCCCACACCATCTACGTCCATCCTGAGGCACGCGTCGAATACCAGCGGCTGATGGCGCGCGACGGCATGGTGCGCGAGTTCGAGTACCAGGTGCGCCAGCGCAGCGGCGACATCCTGTGGCTCTCCGACAGCGCCACCGGTGTGCGCGACGAAGCGGGCAACATCGTCCGCTACGAGGGCACGCTGCGCGACATCACCGACCAGAAGCGGGCGGAAGACGCCATCGCCGAAGGCCGGCGCCTGCTCCAGCAGGTCATCGACACCGTGCCCGCGGTGATCAACGTCAAGGATCGCGACCTGCGCTATGTGCTGATGAACCGCTACATGGCCGGCATCTTCGGCATCGAACCCGGCGACGCGCTCGGCCGCACCACGGCCGACCTGATGTCGCGCTATGGCGCGGCCAAGTCCGACGAGAGCGACAAGCGGGTGCTCAAGCTTCGAAAAGGCCTCGGCTTCTACGAGGAGGAATACAAGGACGCCTCCGGCAACATGCGGCAATGGCTGGTCAACAAGCTGCCGCTGCTCGATGCCGAGGGCGAGATCGAGCGGATCGTCACCGTCGCGCTCGACATCGGCGAGCGCAAGCGCGGCGAGCAGGAGATGCGCAAAGCCAAGGAGTCCGCCGAGACGGCACTGCGCAACCTGCGCGAGACCCAGGCCTCGCTGATCGAGGCCGAGAAGCTCGCCGCGCTCGGGCGCCTCGTTGCCGGCGTCGCCCACGAGGTCAACAATCCCGTCGGCATCAGCCTCACGGTCGCCTCCGCGCTGGAGCGCAAGACCGCGATGTTCACCGCCGAGGTCGAGCGGGGCGAGCTGCGCCGCTCCACGCTCAACGACTTCCTCAGCACCAGCCGCGACGCATCCTCGCAGCTCGTCTCCAATCTCAACCGCGCAGCCGAGTTGATCCAGTCGTTCAAGCAGGTCGCCGCCGACCGCAACTATTCGGACCAGCGCAGCTTCGATCTCGGCGACCTCACCGAGCAGGTGGTGATGAGTCTGAGGCCGGGCCTGCGCAAGCACAATCTGACGCTCAACGTCGAGTGCCAGCCGGATCTGACCATGAACAGCTATCCGGGCCCGTACGGCCAGGTGCTGACCAATCTGTTCCTCAATTCGGTGGCGCACGCCTTCCCGGACGGCCGGCCGGGGACGATTGACATCCAGGTGCGCGAGTCCGGCAAGGACAATGTCGAGATCATCTTCTCCGACAATGGCTGCGGCATGTCGCTCGACGTCCGACGCCGTGCCTTCGATCCGTTCTTCACGACGCGGCGCGACCAGGGCGGCACCGGTCTTGGACTGCACATCGTCTACAGCATCGTCACCAACCGGCTCGGCGGGCGGCTCGATCTCGATTCCGAACC
Organism: Bradyrhizobium sp. WSM2793; assembly: GCF_000379585.1. Taxonomy (NCBI): domain Bacteria; kingdom Pseudomonadati; phylum Pseudomonadota; class Alphaproteobacteria; order Hyphomicrobiales; family Nitrobacteraceae; genus Bradyrhizobium; species Bradyrhizobium sp. WSM2793. The sequence continues at coordinate 280,982 of NZ_KB902813.1, forward strand.
GGGCAGCGGCACCCGCATCCAGATCATCCTGCCGCGCACGGCGCCGCTGGAGCAGGCTGCCGAGTAGCTTCTATTGTTTGAGCATGATCTTTTCGGAAAACCGCAGCACACTTTTCCGGATCATGCTCCTAATCAGCTTCAGCAAGCTTGTGCAGCGTTGCGCCGAAAATCAGGCTGGCCTTGCCGACCAGCGCCGTGCCCGTCATTTCCGCGCGCGTGTCCGTGTAGGTCCCGCTGACGCCGATACCCACGGGAGCAGGACCGCCGAACAGCGGATTGTCGTCGCCGCGCGGCGAGGTGTGTCGTTGCACCAGCACCTCACCTTTGAAGGTGGTGTCGTCCTTCACCACGTAGCTGCCGGTGTAATAGAGGTAGGCGTCGCCGCCAAGGATCTTGCCGTCGCGAAAAAGGATCACGCCGCTGCCCTTGCCGGCTCGACCATCGAGCAGGGTCACGTGAATCGAGTAGAGACCGTTTTTCATAACGTCCCGCAGGCCGGCCGCCATCGCCCAATGGCGTAACCGGTCCCGCTTTTATGCCAAAGCGCATCCTCTCGCGCAACGCGGCAGTTTGCCGGCCGACCACGGGAAGTTGCCGCCGCGAGCCGTAGTTGTCCCGGCTTGTGCGTGACGCCGTCATGACGGTCTGATGGTGAGGCGAGGCCGGCCGCCTGCGAATCAGGGTTGGCCCGCGAAATGCATAACAATTGTTGCACTGGCCGCGGGGTGCTGGAGCAAGACGATGAGCAACTGGATCGATTCCGGCGGCGATGAGCCGCGTCTGTACAGTGCGCGTCCCACCAATTGCAAAAGCGAACGACGGCGTTCCAGCAGCGCAACACGCTGGCGAAGCGTGACGCGGCTGGCAGGCGCCCTGGTCCTGGTTGCACTCGCAGCCCCCTTCGGGCACGCGCGCGACCGCGGCCAGTTCGTCAACACCAATGCCGATCTGAAGGCCTGGTTCGACGGCCTGCGCAGCGGCAAGGGGCCATGCTGCTCCGATGCCGACGGTTCGGCGCTCGCGGACACCGACTGGGACAGCAAGGACGGGCACTATCGTGTCCGCCTCCCGCGCTATGGCTCCAGGCTCGAAGGGCAGCCGCAGGAACTCGTCTGGGTCAACGTTCCCGAGGAAGCCCTGATATCCGAGCCCAACCGGGTGGGGCGCACCATGGTATGGCCGATCTACGGCTATATGGGCGTCAGCATTCGCTGCTTCATGCCCGGCAGCATGACGTAGCCGCGCCGGCTGCGTGTCGCCTCTGGTGAGGCGCTCGCCGGATCAGGTGTATTTCTTGTCGCGCTCGAGCAGCTCGATGGAGATGCCTTCGGGGCCGCGGATGAAGCAGATGCGCACGCCGGGCCGGATCGTGGTCGGCTCGCGCGTGAACGTGACGCCCTTGGCCTTGATCTCGGCCGCAACGGCGTCGATGTCCTTCACCGTCAGGCCAAAATGGTCGAGACCCTGATGCGGGTGCGGAGGCGGCGGGTTGACGGCGTTGTCGCCCTCGAGCGGCGCGATGAAGATCCTGGCGCCGCCCAGATTCACGTCGATCCGTCCCGACGCATGCACGATCTCGCCACCGAGGATGTCCCGCAGCCAGGCCGCCGTGGCCTCCGGATCGGGGCTGCGCAGATGGACGTGATCCCAAGTGACGACTGGCATTTCAATTCTCCCAACGGGCCTTCGGCGATGTTGCAGCGCATGTTAGCGGCGGCGGGCGGTGATCGCCACCGTCCTTGCCGATTCGCAACTGCGCGGGAACCTTAGTTCCTGTTCCGGATTAAGGTAAGCAGTGGCGGGGTCCGTCGTTGAATGGGCTTTGGCCGCGATCGGTGATGCAACCATGAACGCCAGGCTCGACCGGATCGGATTGAGGCGCTTCGCCGGGACCGGCGAACGAGTGGCGCGGGCCGTGACAATTGCGAGCGTCTCATTTGGCCGCAGCCTTCTGTGGCTGATCGCGGCCATCATTGTCGGCTGCGGCGTCTGGATGCTGCTGCCTCTGTCCAAGGGAAACAGTGCTGAGCCGGTGAAGGCGGAGCTGGCGGCCGTCGAGGCGGCTCCTTCGGCCGATGCGGCCGCAGCGTTGTCGCCGGTCTCGGAAGCCCAGGCACCGGCGATGGCAGACCTCGGTCGTCTCAGGATTTCATCGCAGACCTGGCGCCGCGGCGGCCTTGGCTCGAGAGCCCTGGTGACGTTCACGCTGCGAAACGACAATGACTATGCCGTAAAGGATGTCGAGATCATCTGCGCGTTTGCGCGGCGCGACGGCAGTCATCTCACCAACCGCAGCCGCATGCTGGCGGATCCGGTCAGCATGAAGAGCCGCAAGACCTTTGCGCATATCCCGGTGGGCTTCATCAACGTGAATGCCGATCAGGCGAAATGCTCGCTGGTTGCAGCACGCCGTGCTTAACGGCGGAATGTTCCGGTAGCGGAAAAGTTACCCTCATTGGTCCGTGTTGGTCCTTGGCGAAAAAACCTCGCGTCGCCATTTGAACCGAAGGGCTGGGCCAGGAACCAAATAAGAGATCGCCTGTTGAGGCGGAGAGCCCACGCGGGGATGCGGGGGGCGGAGCGCGGCCAATGCCCATCTTTCGATATTTCACCTTTGTCGGTGGAGCTTTGCTTGCACTGTTGTTCGCGGTGAATTTCGCTTTCCCGGCGGCGCCCGTGGCGCAAGCCGTTGCGACCGTAAGCAACGATCAGCCCCTGATCCGAATCCGGTCCGATCGGCACCTGCCTGAGCGCGTCGTGCTCGACACCAGCCAGCCGACGATTGCCGCGCCGGCTGTGAAGACCGCCGCGGTTGTGGCTCCCCAGCCGCCCGTGCAGGAGGCCCAGTCGGCGGCCTTGGCCGAGCAGTCAGCCAAGGCGCGGGTGCGCGAGACCTTCGCCCAGTTCACGCCGCCGCTGAAGACTGATACCGCCGCCAAGGCTCCGGTTCAGCCCAAGCGCAAGGTCGCCAGGACGCATCCGGCGCCGCAGCAGGGACGGCCGATGATGCTGGTCGCTCAGCAGCCGCATTTCGGGCTCTTCAACACCACATGGTGAGAGCGCCTTCGATCCGTCTCGAAACGAGGCGGGGAGGGCTTTTTATTGGTCGGCCTCTCTGCTAATTCGAACCCATCCGAACCGCCGTCCGGTGTGCTGGCTCGTTAGCTGCCGGTCCGGCAAGTCTCGGTTTGTGGCCCGGTGTCCGGGCCAGGGCGCTCGTAGCTCAGCTGGATAGAGCATCGGATTTCGATTCCGAGGGTCGGAGGTTCGAATCCTTCCGAGCGCGCCAATCATCTCATTGGCGTTCCAGATATGTTCCAGAACGGCGCTGATGCCGCGCAGCCTCGCGAGGGCTTGCCGCGTCGGTCAGAATGACGAGACGCCGCCTTGCCGTCCGCGGGCCAGCGTGTCGGAGGGCGCCTCGTGGAACGTCGCGCGGTAAGCCGCGGCAAACTCGCCCATGTGATGGAAGCCCTGCGCGCGCGCACATATGGCGACGGTGGCGCCGCCGCCCTTGAGCAGGCGGGCGCGGGTCGCCCACAGCCGCTTGAGGCGAATGTACTGGTGCAGGCTCATGCCACGCACCTTGCTGACCGCGCCGCCGAGGGTGCGGATCGAGACGCCGAACTCGCCGGCGAGATCGGCGGTATAGATCGGCACGGTCGGATGGGCCGCGAGGTAATCGTCGATCCGCTCCACGAGCTTGATCGAACGCTCGCCCCGGATCGAGGCGCTCCGATCCGACATCGAATCGATCTGAAACAGATCGTCGAGTGCGAGCAGCAGGCCTTCCTGCAGATGGGCCGCCGCCTCGGTGGTCTCGAACAGGAGCGGCTGCATTGAGGCGGTTCGCAGGATGTCGAGCAGGAGCTGCCTTGTGTGGAGCAGGGCAGGCCGGTTCGCGACATGAGCCCGCAAATCGTCGGCCTGATCGAACCAGCCCCGGTCTCTGAGCTCGGGGGAGAAGATGATCATTGCATGATGATTGGTCTGAGGCTCGACGAAGTGGCATTCATCGTTGCCGCGGAGCGTCACGAAGAAGCGCGCGTCGAGATCCAAGCCCTTGAAGTTGACCTGGAGGTCGTCGGTCATGGACAGGATCACCATTCCGCCCGGCATCCGATAGGCGGTGTCGAGGATGCGCGCGAACGATCTCATCATGATGATGCGGCACGCCGGCAGGGAGACGACGGCGCGGGCCGCGGCGAAGTTCGGAATGTCGAGCGGAATGCTTCTGGCGTCCTCCATCGTTTCGATAGGCCGAAACGCATCGACGTCGGCAAAGCCGATCAGTTGAAGGGCGGAGGACGGAGCGAGGGCGTCGAACAACATGGGTCTGGCCGGCTGCTGAAATGTGACAATCAAATGAACGTCGATACACCGCCATCAATGGCGAAACATCGCGTTTCAGTAAACCGAATTTCAGGCCGTAGTATTGCGGACGTCATGCCATGACGTCCGTCAGATCAATGCCACCATCAACGTTCCCGGCTCATCGGCTGGCCGGAGGCGAGGTCGATGAAATGCAGCCGTGTGCAGGCGGGACAGGCGAAGGATGCAAAGCTCCGTCTCTCCTGCCTCAGCTGCTTCTCAAGATCCGTCTGTACGTTCATGCCCGTCTGGGGGCATCGGAAAACGATCAAGTCCGCCATCACCGTAGAATGACGGTGCGGGTCGATTTCATCTTTGATCTGGATCAGTTTTGGAATCGCTCCAGGCCGGCGATGACGGCGCAAGGAATGATCTCGCAAAAGCGAAGGGGCCCCGAGGGCCCCTTCAGATGTCACCAGCGGCGATAGCGTGGGCCATAATAGCGTGGACCGTAACCGTAATAGCGCGGCCCATAATACCGGGGGCCGTAATACGGCCGCGGCCCGTAATACCCATAGTAGTTCGGACGCCAAAAGCAGCGCCCCCAGGCGTCGCAGACCATGCGGACCTGCTCGATGCCGGAGGCCTGCAGCGTTGCAGGCGCGGGCGCGATGGGCATGGCAGACGCCGCCGGCGCTGTCGCCAAAGCACCGAACATGGCGCCGAACAGGCTTGCGGCGACGAGGCCGATCTTGAGATTCATGATGTCTTCCTCCGCTGACGCGATCCAGGATATCGAAGTTGTTCTGATCAAATTGTGGCGGAACCGAAATGTAATGCTGATGAACAAATCTTCAGCCGGTCCGCCGCAGGCTGACCTCGACCCCGCCAGACTATCCCAGGTTCGCGCGAGTGACCAATGCTGCGGCCCGCGCTGCGATGGCCCCGCAGGACATCGATGCGGTTCTTGATCCTGCGCAATTCGCCGTCGGGGCTTCGTTCGTAGTCTTGTCGCGTGGCCAGCCTTCGACGAATTCGAAGGGCGGGCTCACAGGTTGCTTGGAGCTGTGCAATGGACAAGATGAGATTAGACAAGGGCGGCTGGCTGGTCGTGTGCGATGGGCGCAAGGCGCTCATTCTGGAAAACCTCGGCGACGAGATGTTTCCGAACCTTCACACCAGGGAGGTGCACGAGCAGCCCAATCCCCTGACCAGCGCGCAAGGGAGCGACGCGCCGGGCCGCCTGCATGCCGCTGCCGGCGGCGTGCGCAGCTCGGCCGAGCAGACCGATTGGCACGATGAGGCCGAGCGCGCCTTCCTGCGCAGCCTTGCCGGCCGGCTCGATGCGGCTGTCAGCTCTGGCGAGACCACGGCCCTGACCATGGTAGCCTCACCGCGCGCGCTCGGGATGATCCGCGCCGATTATTCGGACGTCATGCGCAAGGCGCTGCGGGCCGAGGTCGGCAAGGACCTCGTCAAGCTGCCGGTCTACGAGATCGAAAAGCAATTGCTGCTGTCGGGCGCCGCCAAATAGAGGCGCCCGCAGAGGCCGCGCCAGCGCCCCTCAGTAGCAGGGGTGCCGGCGGCGGTCCTGGCCGACATAGGCGGCCGCGCTCTGGTAGCAATGGTTGGTCGACGGGCCGTCGTAAAAGGCGAAAGTGCCGGGGGTGATGCCGGGGCCGTAATTGTGCAGATAGCTGATCGGGTAGGGCAGCGGATTGGCGTAATGGCGGTAGTGCCGGTGATGACCCCGCGCCTCCGCGAGGCCAGGGGCTAGGATTGCGGCCGACAGGGCAGCAACCGCGGCTACAAGCGTCAACTTGCTCATCTCGATTCTCCGGAACCCGCGCGAAGTGGTCAGCCATCTATAGCCACTTCGCACCTCCAGGGCACCCGTCCGGCGCCCGGAAATCGGGGCTCATCCCGCAGATTCCCGGGTGGGTGTGACAGAATTGCCCGACACGCGGTCGAAGGCTGCCCATTTTTGGCCTTTTCGGGATGCTTAACGAATTCCCCACACAAGTATGACCAAAGACTATTCGGTTAAGAATCCTGTTGCCGGCCCAGGGGCTCATTTCGCGGGTCCTGCGAGGCCGGTCCATTCCTGAAGGCTTTCGCCGTCACGCCGCCATGCGCATCACGCTTCTGAGCCTGCTGTTGCTCTCCATCGCCGCCGCCACGCCGGCGCGGGCAGAGCTGCATATCACCCGCGACCACGGCGGCTATGTCGAGGAATACAAGACCAAGTACAAGCGCGTCCGCGAGAAGGGCGAGCGCGTCATCATCGACGGCATCTGCAACTCGGCCTGCACGCTGGTGCTCGGCATCGTGCCGATGAACAAGATCTGCGTGACGCCGCGGGCAAGCCTCGGCTTTCACCAGGCCTATTACGACAAGGCCTTCACCTTCGGCATCAAGGTCACCAGCTCCGAGGGCACTTCCGACCTGATGTCCTACTACCCCGACAAGGTGAAGGACTGGATCCGCCGCAATGGCGGGCTCACCACCGACATGAAGAAGATCAAGAACGGCGTCGAGCTCTGGAAGATCATCGACCCCTGTCCGGAAGAATGGTGAGCGGCTGAGCTGAGCCGCAAACGTCCGTCGCATCGCAGCATCGTCCGCACGAAATTCGCATTGCCGCATAACCCCCGGTGGGGCAATGAGGGCGGCAATGAACCATAATCAAGAAGCCCTGACCGCCCGCGCCGCGCCGATCCTGTTCGTCCTGCTCTGGAGCACCGGATTCATCGGCACCAAATACGTCGTCAACAATGCCGATCCCTTGACCTATCTCGCCATCCGCATGGCGATCGTGGTCGGCCTGATGGCGATGATCGTGGCGATCGCGCGGCCGAAATGGCCTGATCGCACCGGCATCGCGCATAGCGCAGTCGCCGGCATTCTCGTCCACGGCTTCTATCTCGGCGGCACCGCGATCGCGATCGCGCATTCGATCCCGGCCGGGCTCTCCGCGCTGATTCCGGGCCTGCAGCCGATCCTGACCTCGACCATCGCCAACCGCTGGCTCGGCGAGAAGGTGACGCCGGTGCAGTGGACCGGGCTCGTGCTCGGGCTCGGCGGTGTGGTGCTGATCCTGCACAACCGTCCCATGACCGGTGAAGCCGGGCTCGGCTGGCTTGCCTCGGTCGTCTCCCTGATCAGCATCACCCTCGGCACGCTCTACCAGCGCCGCTACTGCAACCAGATCGACTGGCGCGCCGGCAATCTCGTGCAATATGTGTCCGTCACCATCTTCTTCGCGATCGGGGCCTTTCTGTTCGAAGACCGCGTGGTGCACTGGACGCGGGAGTTCGTGCTCGCGCTCGGCTGGCTCGCGGTGGCGCTCTCGATCGGATCGATCGGGCTGTTGTACTGGTTGATCCGCCACGCCGCGGCGACCTCGGTCGCGAGCCTGTTCTATCTGGTGCCCGCCGTGACCGCGCTGATGGCTTATCTGCTGTTCGGCGAGAAGCTCGACGCGCTGGCGATTGCCGGCATGGGGATGTGCGCGGCCGCGGTGTTCGTGGTCAACCGGCGCTTCTAGGCGGATGGAGCGGGCGTTGGAATACATCCCTGACGTGCGCGGCAGGTTCATGTTAGGCTGAACGCATTTCAGCTTCACATTCACACGGTGATTTTCATGAAGAAGGCTAGGCGCGCGCTGCTCGGCAGGTCGTTGAGACCGGTCCGGATTGCCTGCATCAACTACGCGGAGGAGATGATGAGCGACCGGATGATGGCCAAGCTCACAGCCGCGCTCCAGAAATGCTACGACGAGCATTTCCTCCCCGTCTGGGGCTACCCCATCGATCTCGACGTCACCCACAAGCCGAAGCCGACGGACTGGCAGCTCGTCTATTTTGACGACGCCACCCACAAGAACTTCCTCGGACGGCACGAGCTAACGCATCGCGGGCAGCCGATCTCGAAGATCTTCGTCAAGGCGCTGGGCGACGAGCCCGTCAGCCTGGCGGCATCGCACGAGCTGTTCGAGATGGTGCTGGATCCCATGGCCAATCTGTGGGCCGACAAGACCCGCCACACCCAATATGCCTATGAGGTCTGCGACGCCGTGGAGGAGGACTCTTTTCTCGTCAACGGCTTCCCGATGTCGAACTTCGTCTATCCGTCCTGGTTCGAGCCCTTCGAGCATCCCCGCGGCACAAAATTCGACCATATGGGATCGCTCAAGGCGCCATTCTCGATGACAGAGGGTGGCTACGTCATCAAGAAGGTCAATGGCAGGCGGCTGATCAAGCAGTTCGGCTCACCGGAAAAGCGGCGGCGCTTCAAGGCCGAGGACCGCCGCGGTCATCGCAGCGAATTCCGTGATCCGAAGGGAGAGCATCACCCGGGCCGGCGCGCATCCAGGCCGCGGGGGTAGGGTATCCCGGGCTTGTCTCCGGGCGCGCACGCACCCGGAGACCTGCTCGAGCGCCCCGATCAGCGCTTGGCCTTCCGAGCCTTCTTTTTCGACTTGGTGGCTTTCTTGGCCGTTGTCTTGGCGGTCTTCTTCGCGGCCTTCTTTGCAGTTTTCTTGGCCGCCTTCTTCGACGACTTCTTTGCAGCCTTCTTCGAACTCTTCTGCGAGGCTTTCTTGGCCTTCTTCTTGGAGGCCTTCTTCGGCGCTACTTTCTTCGCGACCTTCTTGGCGGCTTTCCTGACCTTCTTGACGGCGGTGACTGCCGCGTCCTTGGTCGCTTCCACGGCTGTAGTGATTGTCTCCATCGCCTGTTCGGTGATCGGCTTGTCGTCGTCCATTGCGTCCCCCGCGGTTTGATTGGAGCGATGACGATAGCGGGTTTCGAAATTGTGTCAAAGCAGCGCTCAACCTTTGCGGATCTTTGCGTAGGCGGCGAGCGCACGCTCGCGTCCCTTGGCATGATCGACGAGCGGCTGCGGATAGGTCTTGCCGAGCGTGATGCCCGCGCTCGCGAGCTCGATTGGCGTCGCCTGCCAGGGCCGGTGGATCAGCTTAGTCGGCATGTCCTTCAACTCCGGCACCCAGCGCCGAACGTAGGTTCCATCCGGATCGAACTTCTCGCCCTGGAGCTGCGGGTTGAACACGCGGAAATAGGGCGCCGCGTCGGCGCCGCAGCCGGCGACCCATTGCCAGTTGGCGGGATTGCTGCCGGCATCCGCGTCGACCAGCGTGTCCCAGAACCAGGCTTCGCCCTCGCGCCAGTCGATCAAGAGGTGCTTGACCAGGAACGACGCCACCACCATCCGGACCCGGTTGTGCATCACCCCAGTGTGCCAGAGCTCGCGCAGACCGGCATCGACGATCGGATAGCCGGTGCGGCCGCGCCGCCAGGCGGCGAGCGCCTTGGGATCGCGTTTCCAGGGGAAGCCGTCGAAGTTCGTCTGCAGGTTTTCGCTCGCGAGGTCCGGATGATCGTGGAGCAGGTGACGGCAGAATTCCCGCCAGCCGAGCTCGCTCAGGAACTTTTCGATGCCGGGCCCGAGCGCCGGATCTTCATCCGCAGCGAAGCGCGCCGCGTGCCAGACCTGGCGCGGGCTGAGTTCGCCGAAGCGCAGATGCGGTGACAGGCTTGAGGTGCCGTCCCGATCCGGCCGATCGCGATCGCCGACATAGCGGCGCGCGGTGTGCTTGAGGAAGTCGCGCAGGCGGGCCCGCGCGGAGGCTTCGCCCGGGGTCCATGTCCCGCGCAGGCCGCCCGCCCAATCCGGGCTGGTCGGCTCGAGCTGCCAGCTTTCAAGGCGATCGCTGGCGATCTTTGGACCAGGGCGCAGCTGCTTCGGCGCAGGCAAGGGCTTGGGTGGATCGCCGAGCGACAGCACGCGCCGCCAGAACGGCGTGAATACGCGCAAGCCCCGGCCCTCCTTGTTGCGGATCGCCGAGGGTGGGACGAGGAGATCGCCGGGGAAGCCTTGCGAGTCGATGCCAAGCTTTGCCAGTGCGGCTTCGAGCTGCCGCTCAACCGCCTGATGCGGCGCCTGCGCAATTCCATTCCAGTAGACGGCGCGGGCACCGCTTTCGCGGGCCAATTCTGCGACGACCTTGGCCGCCGGTCCCCTGCGCAGGATCAGCGATCCGCCGCGCGTGGCAATCTCGGCGCCAAGCGCCCGCAACGACTGCGCCAGCCACCAGCGTGCTGCGCTGCCCGACGGGCGCCCGACAGCGTCGTCGAGCACATAGAGCCAGACCACCGGCGCACCGGTTGTCGCGGCAGCATGGAGGGCGGGATGGTCGGACAGACGAAGGTCATCGCGAAACCAGACGATGACAGGCGCGCTCGACGTGGTCAGGGGTGTCCTCGTTTACGATTTGGAAACCATGCCGCGCGCGGCGGTGTGAACTGTCGTTAATGCGGCCGTAAGCCGACTGCACCATTATGCAGGAATTACGGGGGTTGTTCCATTCATGTCCAAGATTCTGAAGTTCTTGCCGCAGTTCAAGCTCGGCACGAAGGCCGTTCTATGTGCCGTGCTGCTGATCGGCGTGAACACCGCGCTCGTGGTCGGCGTCGGCTATTGGTCGCTGACATCCGCCTTCAACGATCGCGCCTTGCGCGACATCGAGGTCAACCTGCGCACGCTGGCACTGGCCTTCACGGAGACCGTTCCGGCCGCCAAGATCACGATGAAGGATGGCACGGTGGCGCGCGCCGAGATCCCCAAGATGCCCGAGTTCAAGGACCACGCCATCGTCGATCGCGCGGTGTCCTATGTCGGCGGCAATGCGACCCTGTTCGTGTTCGACGATGCGAGCGGGCAGTTCGTGCGACGTTCCACCAACGTGAAAAAGGAAAACGGCGACCGGGCCGTCGGCACCCAGCTTGCCGCCGATCATCCGGGGCAGGCGCCGCTGCGCCGTGGCGAGGCCTATAGGGGCCCGGCCACGCTGTTCGGCAAATCGTTCATGACTGCCTATTTCCCGATCGCGGACGCGGCCGGCAAGGTCGTCGGCATTCTCTATGTCGGCATCCCCATGATCCAGTACGAGAGCATGCTGGCCCAGGCGATCGAGAGCATGGCAGCGGCCGCGGGCCTCGCCGCGCTTCTGGTGCTGGTCCTGACCCTGCTGGTCGTCCGCCGCATCACCCGGCCGCTCACCTCGGTCACGCACTCGCTCACCGCGCTTGCCAACGGCCAGAGCGACGTTGCGATCGAATGCGAGGATCGCGCCGACGAGATCGGCGAGATCGCCCGCACCGTCGCGGTATTCAAGAGCAATTCGCTGGAGCGGGCGCGGATGCGCAGCGAGCAGGCGGCCGCCACGGCTGCGGCGGCCGAGCAGCGCAAATCAGACCTGCGCAGCTTCGTCGAGGAGTTCCGCGGCAGCGTCGGCGGCATCCTCGACAAGGTGCTGGCCTCGTCAGGCGAGTTCGAGCGCGCCGCGCGGCAGCTGACCGACGTCGCGCGCTCCACGGCCGACCTGTCGGCGCAGTCGGCAGGCGCGTCCGAAAACGCCTCCGAGCACGTGCGTTCGGCGGCGTCGGCCTCGGACGAGCTGTCTCAATCGATCTCCGAGATCACCCGCCGCGTGCAGGAATCCAACCAGATTTCCGCCGAGGCGGTGCAGCAGGCCGAGGCGACCGATCAGCGCATCGCGCAGCTCTCCGAGGCGGGCGCCCGCATCGGCGACGTCGTCAAGCTGATCACCTCGATCGCCGAACAGACCAATTTGTTGGCGCTGAACGCCACCATCGAGGCCGCGCGCGCGGGCGATGCCGGTCGCGGCTTCGCGGTGGTGGCCCAGGAGGTCAAGACGCTGGCCGGCCAGACCGCCAAGGCGACCGACGAAATCTCGAACCAGATCGCCAGCATGCAGCTTGCGACCGAGGAATCGGTCGCCGCCATCAAGGCGATCGGCCAGACCATCGAGCGCATCAGCGGCATTGCCGGCTCGATCTCGGCGGCGGTCGAGCAGCAGAAAAGCGCGACCCACAACATCGTGGCAAGCGTTCGCGCCGCGGTCTCGGGCACGGCCGATGTCGCCGTCAACGTCCGCCACGCCGCCAAGGGCGCCAGCGAGACCGGCGAGACCTCGAGCCGGATGTTCGCCTCGGCCCAGGCGCTGTCCGGCGAGAGCCTGCATCTGAAGGCCGAGGTCGACGGTTTTCTGGACCGCGTGCGGGCGGCCTGACGCTGGCTGACACCGTCATCCCGGGATGGTCCGAAGGACCAGACCCGGGATATCGAGATTCTCAGGTGCGCAAGTGCGCACCATAGTTCGGTGCTTCGGACCGCCCCGGAATGACAGTTCGTTGTTACTTCGGCTGCGGCACGATGCGGATGTAGGGCTTCGGCTCTTTCCAGCCCTGCGGGTAGATCGTCTTGGCCTCGTCGTTGGAGACTGAGCCTGCGATGATCACGTCCTCGCCCTGGTTCCAGTCGGCCGGCGTCGCGACGCGATGCTTGGCAGTGAGCTGCAGCGAGTCGATCACGCGCAGGATCTCCTGGAAGTTCCGGCCCGTCGTCATCGGATAGACCAGCACCAGCTTGATCTTCTTGTCCGGCCCGATGATGAAGACGTTGCGGACGGTCTGGTTGTCGGCGGCGGTGCGGGTGAGGGGATCGCCCGAGATCGCGGCCGGCAGCATGCCGTAGAGCTTCGAGACGTTGTAATCGGTGTCGCCGATCATCGGATAGTTCGGAGCCGCGCCTTGCGTCTCCTTGATGTCTTCCGACCATTTGGCATGGCGGTCGACCGGATCGACCGAGAGGCCCATCAGCTTGACGCCGCGCTTGTCGAATTCCGGCTTCAGCTTGGCGAGCGCGCCGAGCTCGGTCGTGCAAACCGGCGTGAAGTCCTTGGGGTGCGAGAACAAGAGCGCCCAGTTGTTGCCGATCCAGTCGTGGAACTTGATCTTCCCTTCGGTGGTCTCGGCTTCGAAGTCGGGTGCGGTGGTGCCGATCGGGAGTGTCATGGTTCTACCTCATCACATTGAATATACTGGAGAATTTGTCTGTGGCCGTTCCCCTCATTATAGGGGTCTTGCAACGCCAAGTGAACGCCAACTGAACCGGTTAAAGTAAAATGTGAATTCCTTCCTTGAAGGGCCGATTTTCTAGCAACTTATTGTTACACCCGCACCTGCGGCGAAACAGCTCCACCCGGGGTCACACGGTCTCGCTCGCCCCGATAATGCCTTTTATGACTTCCATCACGCCCGCCCGGCGCGTCTAGAACCAAAACGGTCCTGACAGCGACCAATTGGCAACCATCTAGAAAAGTCGCGATCCCCGTATCGAATCGTTAACCACCCCTTTACGCCGGCATGAAAATGCTGGCCGATCAGAAGAAATCTGGAAGTGAACTATGTCTGCCGCTGCGCCTAACTCTGCTGAGTCGCCGTCCCTTGAACCGTCCTGCCGCGATACCGCGGCCCATGCACTCTCCATCGTGCGCGACGGCGTGATCACGGGCGAAGGCCCGACGACCAAGGGCCGGGTCCATTTCTCCCGCTCGCTCGATGCCGATGACACCGCCTGGTGCACGCGCATCCTCACCGCCACCGCCGTCAACGACCAGCCGGTCAGCCGCGCTGAGGCCGAGGTCCTGTTCGAGATCAACGAGGCCGCGACTGAACGCACCGATGGCGGCCGCTTCGATGATCTGCTCGCCAAGGCGGTTGCACACTATGCTGCAAGCGCCTCGGGCCTGAAAGTGCCGCCGCGCAGCGTCGCGCTGTCGGCCGATGCCGAGATCGAGAGCTGGGCCCCGTCCTATGCCTCCAAGGTCAACAGCGAGATGCTGGAGTGGATCGCCGGCCAGATGCGCGGCAAGCGCCACAACAACCGCCGCCTGATGGCGTTGGTGGCGACCTTCCTCGGCGCCACCGCGCTGCCCCTGGCGGGCCAATTGCCGAACGTTTTCGACATCGGCATGTAAGATTTCGCGCCTCTGACGAGGAGCATTTGAACGGCGGGGTTATTTCCCCGCCGTTTTTTGTTTGCCGCCGTCCGGCTCGAGGCCGAGCGTGCGGCCCGGGAAGCCGGCGGCGTCGAAATAGCGCTGGCTGCCGACGCGCTGGAAGTTCAGCACGGTGGTCAGGCCGCCCTCCGCGGGCTTGGACTTCATCGTGCCGGCATACGCCTTCGGTACGGTGCCGTTGGGCATGGCTTCCGACATCACGCGGCCGGCCAGCTCTCCTTTCTGTGTCGCGCTTAGGCCCATCAGCCGGGCGGCCGTCATGCCGACGTCGGCATTGCTGACCGGAAGCTCGTCGACGAAGCCGGCTTTGAAGTCCGGGCCGATCGCCGCCATGAAGTTCATGGTGTCGCCGCGGCTGAAGCTGCCATGCATGCCCTGGCCCTGGCGCAGCACGGTGTCGGCGACCTGCACCGAGCAGTTGGTCGGCGCCTCGCCGCATTCGCTGGCATAGGAGCGGAAGTTGACGACGATCGACGGCGTCGGCGTCGCTGCCTTGCCGCGCAGATTGATGCTCGACAGCGGCAGGGTGCCGGGGAAGCGGCCGAGCGAGTCCTCGACGAACAGGCCGGACACGTAGTCCTGCGCGAGCAGCGCCTTGATGGTTTTGGCCGCCAGCTTCTTGTCCTTGTTCGGGAGATAGACGAGGTCCGAGCCGCCATTGGTGGCGACGACGAGGTCGGGCTTTTCCGGATCCTTGCCGAGCACGCCGTTGCCGGCCTTGGGATGCTTGTTGCCCTCGATCTTCGCGTTCTTGTCGTTGGGATCGAACAGCGGCAGGTCGAGCGCCTTGGCGAGGTCGAGCGCCAGGAAGCCCATCGGCAGGAAATCCTTCGGCGTGTCGTCATAGCTGACCTTGGCCGAGGGGCTGGTCTTGCTTTCCTTGGAGATGGTCGAGAAGCCGTGGTCGGCGGAGACAATGATGTTGGTCGAGGCCGCAAGCCCGAGCTCGTCCAGCGCCTTGCGGAGCTGGGCGAGGTTGGTGTCGGCATTCTTGATGCCGGCCATCGACGTCGGGCCGTTGATGCCGGGCATGATCTGGTTGAGGCTGTCGCCGGTATTGTGCTGGCTGCCATCGGGGTCGCGCGACCAGAACACCAGCACGAACGGCTTGTTGCGCGCCTTGAACATCGGCAGCACCACCTTGGTGGCGACGTCGGCGAAATAGGCCTGCTGCGCGACGTTGGCGACGGTCGTGCCGGGCGTCTTGGCATCGCCCGCCTTGGAATTGTCACCGCGCGGCGGCGTGGTGGTGGGCAGGCCGGCCTTGGTCAGGGCGTCCTTCACCTCGTCCGACAGCGCGACCCCGTTCTTGCCGCCGGTGGCGTCGTCGAACACGACCGAATGCAGGCCGGCCTTCTCGGGCTTGTCGGTGTGGTCGAACTGATAGGTCGGGCCGACCTTGCCGATCGCGGCGGTGCTGAGGCCCTTGTCGCGGGCGAGCTTCAGGATGGTCTCCTCGTTGAGGTAGTCGCCCTTAAAATGCTCGTCGATGTCACCGAGCACGGCATCGTTCTCGATGAAGGGGACCACGGTGTCGCCGGCCGGGACGGACGTGTAGTTGGTCCAGATCGTATTGGAAAACACCCCGGTATCGCCGAGATAGTGACCGGTCGACATCGCCGAGCCGTTGGCCATGGTGAAGGTCGGGAATAGCGAGTGCGGATTCTTGAAGTTGACGCCCTTGTCGCGGATTTCGGCCATGGCGGGCGCCGTGTCGGGATTGACCTTCAGCGCGCGCAGACCGTCCGGAATGAACAGGATCAGATTGCGGGGCGTGTTGTTCTGGGCAGACGCAAATCCGGTGGATAGCACTGTCAGTCCGGCGGACAGCAACACCAGTGAACGGCGCATCGAAATCTCCCTGCGAGGCGGCTCGGCCGCAACCCGCGGCCCCCGGTTCGTTTAGTTTCGCTGCGTGACGGTTTTGTTACAAGGCCCGTCGCCGATGCAAGAGGGGTTGGGGGAGGGACTTGTTAGTCTCGTGTCCCGGACGCGCTGCAGCGTTCTTACGCAGCTGCGCAGAGCCGGGACCCAGAGGGCCGCGCGGTTCGCAGCCACATGGGCCCCGGCTCTGCAGCGCACCGCCGAAGTGGCGCTGCGCAGCGTCCGGGGCACGAGAGCGGAGTTTGGCGCAGAGCTGCATCAACATCGTCATTGCGAGCGGCTTGTCCGCCGGAGCGCGAAGTCAAGCCATCCACAATCTCTCCCCACTGACAGTATCCATCCCGTCATCCTGAGGTGCGAGGCGTGCGATGCGAGCGCATCGCATGCGGAGCCTCGAAGGATAAACGGCCGAGCTGGTGCAGCCGGGCCGTCGCCCTTCGAGGCTTGCACTGCGTCGCTGCCGCGCCGCAGTGCGCGCACCTCAGGGTGACGGTGATGGATAGAGCTTGTGGCAGCATTCCTTATTCGCTTTCGACATGCAGACAGCGCGGCGCAGCTTCGCATCCTCGCGGCGCATCTCGCCCGAGCTTTGCTCGTCGCCTCACCCTCTCATGAAAGAGGGCGCAGGGAAGGCCGGGAGCCGGTTGGCTCCCATCGACCGCCATGCGAAGAGCAGATTGCGTGTGCTTCATGCATAGCGGATAACAGGGCAACCGGAGCATCCCGGCCTTCCCTGCGCAGTGGCTTTACGGCTTATGTCGTACTCTCCCCGGGGAGCGTTGCACTATTGCCCCCGTCGCCTTGTGGATGACTGATGCGCGTGCCCGGTTGGACCGCCACATCACCGCAAGACTTGGCGCACAGACCCCGGGCGCCAGGACCACACGATTTTGCCGTACGCGGATCACACCGGTCGTGTGCGCGACGGTCTTGCTCACGGTTGCCCGCCCTGCAAAACCCTCAGCGCCGATGTGACCCACGTCCACCGCAACCCGGCCCGCGTTCGTGACGATCGCGATACGCCCCTCTTCGTTGGGCCGGGATGCCGCGACACATACGCGATTTCCGAATTTCGGTAAAGTGGAATATTTTTGCCCAAAGGCGTTGACCCAGGACTCGGGTGTTTTGC